>OMYF01000007.1 GCA_900315205.1 uncultured Acidaminococcus sp. | reverse complement strand
AGGAAACTGCCGGAAAGGTTACTGGTGGACGAGCAACACAGCAGCGGTCAAAATGGCTATGACAAAAGAAAGACTGGTACGCTTCGGCTATTTCGATTTGGCCGAAGCATACCAGTCGGTGCATAACAACTGTTGAAACCGCCGTGTACCGAACGGTACGCACGGTGGTGTGAGAGGACGGGGGCTAACCGCCCCATCCTACTCGATTGTCAGGCACTGATGGTCCTTTCAGCAGTATATTTTGCGGATTTTGTCATTTCCTGCTGCTGTTTTTGCAGGATGAAGCATGATTTGCACAAGGTGCTGCTGACGGAAAGAAGCGTCATGCTTCCGGATCACTCGTTCTTGTCGTTTTCATGGAGCCACGGCATCATGTCGCGCAGCTTGGCACCGACTTTTTCAATCGGATGTTCCGCATGCTGGCGGCGCATTGCCAGGAAGTGGGCGCGGCCGCCTGCACGGTTTTCGAGCAGCCATTCCTTGGCGAAGGTGCCATCCTGGATCTCGGACAGGATCTTCTTCATTTCCTTCTTCGTCTCTGCGTTGGCCACTCTGGGTCCGCGTGTATAGTCGCCGAATTCAGCAGTGTCACTGATGGACTTTCTCATCTTGGCCATGCCGCCTTCATACATCAGGTCGACGATCAGCTTCATTTCATGGAAGGTCTCGAAATAAGCGATTTCGGGCTGGTAGCCGGCTTCGCACAGGGTTTCGAAACCATTCTGGATCAGATGGGTGACACCGCCGCAGAGGACTGCCTGTTCACCGAAGAGGTCCGTTTCAGTTTCTTCCTGGAAGGTCGTCTGGATTACGCCGGCACGGGTGCCGCCGATGCCGCGGGCATAGGCCAGGGCGATATCGAAGCAGCTGCCGGAAGCATCCTGCTCCACTGCGAATACGTCAGGCACACCGCCGCCTTCGACGAAAGTGCGGCGGACCAGATGGCCCGGGCCTTTCGGTGCAACCATGAAGACATCGACATTTGCAGGAGGAACGATTTGCTTGAAATGGATGTTGAAGCCATGAGCAAAAGCCAGAGCGCTGCCCGGTTTCAGATTCGGACCGATTTCTGCTTTGTAGACATCTGCCTGTTTTTCATCCGGGATCAGGATCATGGTGATGTCCGCGTTCTTTACGGCTTCCGGAACGGTGGCGACTTTCAGGCCGGCTTTTTTGGCGATCTCGATGGACTTGCTGCCTTCATACAGGCCGACCGTGACATCGATGCCGCTTTCTTTCAGGTTCAGGGCATGGGCATGGCCCTGGCTGCCGTAACCGATGATTGCAACCTTCTTGTTTTTAATGACATCCCAATTTACATCCTGATCATAAAATACTTTTGCCATGTTCTCTCTCCTTCTTTCTCATTGTTCCTTCGTGACGATGGCTCCGACTGTTGCTGCAGGGAATGGGGGTAAAAAAAATCCGTCCCTTAAAAGGGACGGAGACAATTCCGCGATACCACCCTGATTCCCGGATCCATTGCTGGAAGCGGGCACTCTGCAACGTACAAACATACGCGTTCCCGGTAACGTGGGACCTACGTAAGCACCTACTGGGGACAGCCTGTTCAGCACTTCTCCTCGGGGACCAGTTTCGCCGCTCCATCATCTCCGGCTCGCACCAGCCGCCGGCTCTCTGCAGATGAAAGGGAGAAGCTACTCTTCCCGTCAGTGGATTTTCCTTATGGATGCTCTCTTGAAGAGCTTGAGTGCATTCTACAAAACAAAAACCTATATGTCAAGGATATTTTAAAAAAAATCAACAAAAAAGAATGAAATCAGGGAAAAATCTTCTGCAATGTTACATTGTATACAGAATCCAGGAACTCGCGTAGGGCCATACGAAGCATTGCTGCCGGGCTTTTCGCTGTCTTCCAGACGGCTGCGGGGGAGTGCATGCGGGGCATCAGCCCATCCCTGCACCTCCTACCGCCTGATCGGGACCCGGGGGCCGCCGGGTGCGGGGCGCCCGGGTGGGATGGGCGGTCTGGTAACGGTTACAGCCGGCGTATCCGGACGGGCCGGCCGTACGAGGTAGGGCGTCGCTGCCGCTGCTTTGCCCGCACCGGAAGGCAGGACTGCGGCGGGAGCCGGGACAGCCCTGGGCAGCGCGGCGAGTTTGACGGGGACCGGTCCGAACGGGTCGACCCGGAGACCGGGCTGCGGCAGCGGTGTCATAAGGGGCGGCGGCAAAACCGGAGAGGGCGGGAGCCCGATGGCGGCCAGGGGTTTCCATACGGTGAGCTGCGTTTCCGGCACAGCGGATGTGGTCATGGGAAAGAGCGCACCGGCACCTTTTTCCGAAGCCTGGATGGCAGCCACTTCCCGGTGGTAAGGCTGGAGGAAAGGAGCGGAGGCGCCTGCTGCAGGCGGATTCGTCAGGAGCGCCCTGCCGTCATGGTAGACGATCCGGGGACGGCGCGCCAGGCTTCCGTAAGACGCACCGTCCGAGAGGGCCGGCCTGGGGACTGTGAGGACCCCGGCAAGACAGCACAGCAGCAGGATGTATTGACGGAACATCATGAAAAACACCTTCTTCGGACGGACAGGAATGAAAAACCGGGAGAAGCCGGAATGCCGGTTTTCTCCCCGTGACGGGACTTTTTTCCATATGGTATAATACGGTAAAGTCTATGATACCAAATGGAAGTGAGAAAGAGATGGCATTTTTGAAAAAAATCCTTTTTTTGACGACCGGAGGGACTTTATCCTGCCAGGTCACGGACGATGGACTGGAACCGGCCCTTTCGGGCAATGATATCCTGAACGCCGTACCGGAGCTGCGCCGGCTCGGCGAGATCACGGTACAGGACCTGACTCTTGTGGACAGCAGCAATCTGGTACCGGAACAGTGGTCCGACTGGGCCGGTGTCATCGGTGACAACTATTCCGAATACGATGCCTTTGTGCTGACCCATGGCACGGATACGATGGCTTATACAGCTTCGGCCCTGTCCTGGATGCTGATCAATCTGGGCAAGCCCGTCGTCCTGACCGGTTCCCAGATACCGCTCAGCCTGACAAACAGTGACGGCCGCAGCAATCTCGAACTGGCTTTTACTGTGGCAGCCAGCGGGCTGCCGGGGGTGTTCATCGCCTTCGGGAACAAGGTCATCAGAGGAAACTGTGCCAAAAAGATCTTCACGCGCAATGTGAATGCTTTTGAGAGCGTGAATGAATCGCCGGTACTGTATTTTGGCAAAGACGGCGTCAAAAAGAATCTGCCGAGCCGGGAAGTCGTCGGCGGCTTCCGGGTGGAAAACAAAGTCGAACCCCGGGTCATGGCCATTACCATGACGCCGGGACTGAAGCCGGACATCATCGATTATGCCGTGGCCCGGGGCTATAAGGGCATTGTCCTTGAATGCTACGGAGCCGGCGGCGTCAACACGCAGCGGGATAATTTCCTGCCCGCCATCCGCCGGGCCGTCAAGGCCGGTGTGCGTATCGTCTGTGTGTCCCAGTGCCTGTTCGACGGTGTGGACCTGTCCCTCTATCCCATGGGCATCCTGGCCGCTCAGGCCGGAGTGGAATCGGGCGGTCCGATGACGCTGGAGGCAGCTCTGACGAAACTGATGTGGGCGCTGGCCAATAACCCGGTGGAAGAAGAATACTGACCGCGCCGGGGAAACCGGCTTTGCCAGCGGGAAGGCACAGGCAGTACGGGAGCCGTGAAGGAATGTCGGGACATTCCCTCACGGCTCCTTTTTTGTTTTGATGTTTGCAGGACTTCCAGCCCGGCCGAAAAGATGGATTTTACGGCAATGGCAGGAGAGGTGCACCGCTTTCGGCTGCACAGCCTCACAGCCTCACAGCCCCAAAGCCCCAAAGCCCAAAGCTTCGCAGCACCATGGCATCAAAGCACCACAGCCTTTTTACCATCCGGTCATCTGGCTGCAGCGGCTGCTTTTTCCGCCGCTTTGCGCATTTCCACGCGCTGCCGGAAGCTCACCGGCCGGGACGTGGTTCCGTCCGCGGTCTTTTTCAGTTTTTTATCCGCATTCCCGGCTGCGTTCTTTTGCCCCTCTTTGACCGGTTTTGTTTCCGCGGACTTTTTTCCGTCATCCTTTCCGGTCCTGCGTCCTGTATCCCTGCCGGCTGCCCGGCTGAGAGCCGCCACCCAGGCAGTTCCCTCATCACCGGCGGCAAAGGTCATGATGCGGCTGCTGCCGAAGTAAAGGCTGGATCCGTCCTGGCTGGCTTCAGGAATGGCTCCGGGCTGGTCATGATAGACCTTTGCCAGACGCCCTGCCACCGTATAAGCCCGTTCCCGGCTGCTCATGGAAGGTGTGCTGACGGGCAGCCCGACAACTTTTTTGTTGACGAGGACGGAACCTGTCTTTTTGTCGACGTTCACGTGTCTGCCGCTGTATTCATACATCCTTTTTGTGTAGCGGTCGCGGCGGGCCTCATTGCCGGGGTGGTCGGAAGGATTGAAGACGGACCCCAGGAAGGACTGCCTTTCAGTCCCCATTTTTTCGATCACGCGCTGCCACAGGGCGGCCCCGGCCCCGGGATTGTAGCCTGCTTCGGAGGCATATTCGAACCCGAGTTTGTCCGCCCGTTTTTCCATGGGCAGGGTGACCATCTTGGCAGTTCCCATGTTGGCCAGGACATTGACCCCCATGGCTTCCAGCAGACTCCCCTGGGAACCGGCTGCAGCGGCCAGGAGGATGATGGGGAACGATTTCCTTACGCCGCTGGCGGGATCGTTCTTCTGGCCGTGAGCCAGCTCATGGCCTACGACGAAGGCCACCTCGTCCTCGTTGTAGTCGAGCATCCGGAACAGGCCGATGTTGACGGACAGATTGTGGCCCAGCGTGCAGTAGGCATTGAAATTTTCGTTGTTGTTGACAAAATAGTTATACGGTTTTTCGGAGAGCTTCGGGTCCTCCTTTTCAAGGACGGTGGTCAGGCGGCCCATGACATTGTCCAGCATGGCGTTCGCTTCATATTCGTCACAGACCCCGTCCCTTTCCTTGATGGATTTGAGGAATGCCTGGCGGCCCTTCCCGTCAAGATAGTTCATCTGCCTGGTCAGCATGGAATATTCCAGAGACGCTCCGATGACGGCACCGACCGCGTTGCCCCAGTCAAAAGCATGCGCCGTGGCCGGAAGGCCCAGGCTGCCGATCGCGAGGAATGCTGCCGCGGCAAGTGCTGCCGCCCGCTGCTTCAGATGCAAAAATGACTGTTTCATGATACTTTCCTCCGTAACAGTGATCCCGTTTTTTCTGTTCCTATCATGGTAATACAAATCGCCGCGTTTTTCCATGCCCGGAAGGCCCTGAGCAGTGATTTTTACGCAGTTTGGCATAAAAAGAGTCCTGTATGATATAATTTCAATAAGACAGTGGATGGTCTCTGCCGCAGAGCTGCCCTGATCTGCCGGGCAGCAGGGACTGCGCGGGTTCCCATCCGAGTGGAAGAGAAGGTGACGTGTCTTGAAATTTACAAAACTGAGGACACAGTATCTGCATAGACTGACAGAGCGATTTTCCGGCTCTGCCGGGGAAAAGCCCGCCGGGACGGCAGCGGGCGCGGAATCGTCTCAAAAGGGCCTGAAGGATATCCTCCCTTCGCAGGAAAGCTACCAGGCACTGGCCGTCCGTTTCTTTGAAGCCTGGCAGAAAGAACGGCAGAAGAAGATTTCCATCTGCCTTTTCGGGCAGCCCGGTGCGGGCAAGAGTTCTCTCATCAACGCCTTGACCGGACAGAAACTTGCCCAGGTCGGGGAAATGACGGATACGACCCGGAAAGCACAGGTCATCGAGACCGGAGATGTGGTCTATGTGGACCTGCCCGGTTATGATACGGCCAGATTCCCGGCCCGGGCGTATTTTTCCGCCTTCGATCCGCTGCAGTATGATCTTTTCCTCTGCGTCTTCTCCGGAAAACTGTCCGAAACGGATACGGATTTCTTCAACCGGCTGGCCCGGCTGGGACGGATCTGCCTGTTCGTGCGTAATAAAACGGATGGGCTGCCCCGGAAGGGGCCGGAAGGAGAAGCTGCCAGGGCAGCGGTCCGGCGGGACGTGGAGCATCAGGTGGGCCCCCAGGCAGAGGTGTTCTTCACAAGCTGCCGGACGGACTGGGCACCGGCTGAAGAACGCGGGATCCCGGCACTCCAGCAGGCTATCGCGGCGCATCTGACACCGGCACGGCAGGACCGCTATATCCGCCATATCAAGGCCTATACGGAGGCGGAACTCCTTGCCAAGCGGCGTGCTGCCGATAAGATGGTCCGCCGCTATACGGCGCTTGCTGCCGGCAATGGGCTCAACCCCGTCCTGGGGATGGATGCGGTCATCGATGCCCGCATCCTGAAAAATATGTACCAGGCGATCCGGGACGCTTTCGGACTCGGAGAATGGGATCTTCCGCCCGAAGGGACGGCGCCGTCCCTTGTCCGCAGGATGGCGGGCGGAGTGACCGGAGAGCGCCTGAGCAAGGGCCTGGCCCTCCTGCTCCGGAAAAAAACCGGCAACCGGGCCGCCCGGTTCATTCCCCTGGCGGGAGCGGCAGCGGCGGCAGGACTGAATGCGGGCAGTATGTACTATGTGGGCAAACAATACGTCCGGACGTGCTATGAATTCGCCGACCGGCGTCTGAAAGCTGAAATCCAGTGGGGTATGCATACGCATGACAAATGAACTTGAATCCATAAAAGAAAAACTGCAGGGCATCGACGAGGAGAATGTGACCATTGTCCTGTTCGGCCAGCCGGGGAGCGGCAAGTCGAGCCTCATCAATGCCGTCTGCGGCCGTGAGGCTGTGAAGACGGGGGAAGAGACCGATACGACCAAAGACGCGGTCGTCGTGGAACATGGCGACGTGACTTTTATCGATCTGCCGGGATACGGCACCGAGGGGTTTCCGGAAGAAGCCTTCCTGGAGAAGTTCCAGCCCTTCCAGTATGACCTTTTCCTCTGCGTGTTTTCGGATAAACTGCGTGCTGCCGATACCCGTTTTTTCCGTCTTCTCGAAGCGATGAAAAAGCCCTGCATCTTTGTGCGCAATAAACTTGATCTGATCTATGATGAGGGCAGGACACTCGAGGAAAGCGAGGAGGCCATCCGCAGGGATGTGGCTTTCCAGCTGGGAAGCGACGCGTTCGACCTGGTCTTTGTTTCCACGCGGAAGGGCGCATGGCAGGGCATCGGACACCTGAATGATGTCATAATGAGCAAGATGAACGAGGCCCGGCGGGAAAAATACATCCTGACAGCCGAGGCCCGGACCCGGGAACAGCTCGAGGCCAAGAAAACAGCCGCCATGAGTTTTGTCCGGCGCAGTGCCACCTATTCAGCCTATAACGGGCTGAATCCGCTCATGGTCGTCGATATGACCGTGGATCTCCTGATCCTGTACCAAATGTATACCTGCATCCGCCAGACATTCGGCATCACCCCGGAAATCATTCGCAGCAGCCGGAAAGTTTCCCTGCAGGATAAGAAACTCGTGCTGCAGGGGATGAGCCGGGAGGGCATCCGCATGATCCTGAAGAATGCCAGCCGCCAGATCGTTGCCCGGACCTTCCTCAAGGTCGTGCCCGTCGTGGGACAGGCGACAGCGGCTTTTATCGGCTACAAACTCGTATCCGGGACGGGCCGCAGTTATGTCAATGCCTGTTATGAACTGGCCCGGGAACGCCTGCTGCAGGCACTGGATGCCAAGCGGGAATGAGCCCTGCCCGGAGCGGCCGAAAATGGCAGGGACAGCGGGCCGCGGATGGATTCCGGGCGGCTTATGCAGACAAAACGCCGGTGGGAACCAGGACCTGAGCGGTCTGGCTCCCACCGGCGTTTCCGGCCTGTCAGCCGGCCTCGGGACTGCAGGATGAGCTCCTGCACGGCCCGGAGGATCTTTTGTCTTTACAGCTCCAGCGAAGCGGCTGTTTCTTTCAGGATCCGCGCCGATTCAGCAAAGGCGGCGGATTCTTCCCGGTCCAGGGCAAGCGGGAGAATCTTCTGGATGCCGCTGCAGCCTACGATGGCAGGTACGCTCAGCGTGACGTCCCGGAGCCCGTATTCCCCTTCCAGATGGCAGGAAACGGGCAGGACGCTCCGTTCATTCCGGACGATGGCGGCACAGATATAACGCACTGCCATGGCAATGCCGTAATACGTGGCCTTTTTCCTTTTGATGATTTCGTAGGCACTGTTCTTCACGGACTGGGCCAGGCGCTGCATGGATGCCTGATGCTCATGGAAACCGCGGAGCTCACAGAATGTGTTGAGCGGGATCCCTGACACACAGGTGCTGCTCCAGACCGGGATTTCGCTGTCGCCGTGTTCTCCGATGATGTAGCTCTGTACACCGCGGTAGTCCACGTCGAGATGTTCTCCGATCAGATATTTGAGGCGTGCCGTGTCGAGTACCGTGCCGGAACCGAAGACGCGGCAGCGCGAGAACCCGGAAAGTTTGAGGGCCACATGGGTCAGGATATCCACGGGATTGGAAACGATCAGCAGGATCCCCTGATAATCCCGCCGGGCGATTTCCGGAATGATGCCGCCCAGGATCGCGGCGTTCTTCCTGACCAGATCCAGGCGCGTCTCGCCGACCTTCTGCCCTGCTCCGGCGGTGACGATGATGATTGACGCGTCCACGATATCGTCGTAGTCCCCGGCGTAGATATTCATCGGGGACAGGAAGGTCATGGCATGGTTGATATCCATGGCTTCGCCTTCAGCACGTTCCCGATGGGCGTTGACGAGGACGATTTCCGAGAACAGACCCTGTTCCATAAGGGTATAGGCGATCGTCGAACCGACCATACCGGTGCCGATGATGGCAATTTTGCGGTTATCGATAGCGTGGGACATGATGGACTCCTTTAATGTATATTTATTGGTTACAGTATATCTGTCTGTATTGTAGGAGCTTCAGGAGGCAGAGTCAATAGGCTGCCGTGAAGTAAGAGTAGCAAAAGTACTCCGATAATTCCTGCTCACACCTGAGATTCCTGTCCGGCCATCTAAAATTTTTCTAAAAAAGAAACAATTTATAGATCTGCAGAGGGCAAAAGAACACAAAGTATGGTATAATGGGCTGTGCACAAGAAGAGATACAGGCTACAGGAGGCGTTATGATGGACAGGGAGCAACCAGTTGGCGTCATCGATTCCGGCGTCGGCGGCATGAGCGTGCTGCGATGGCTGCAGGAAAAGATGCCCCACGAGCATTTTATTTTTATCGGGGATACAGCAAGGACTCCTTATGGTGACCGGCCTCGCGAGGAAATCATCCGTTTTGTCGGAGAAATGACTGCTTTCCTGGAACGGCGTCATATCAAGCAGCTTGTAGTTGCCTGCAATACCATTACAGTCCTCGGGACGGATATCATCCGGGACGGGCATGATTTTGACGTGATCGGGATGGGCAAGGGTGCCCTGATGATCCGCGGGGTCACAAAGAACAACCGTGTCGGATTCATGGCCACGGATTTTACCGTTTCCACCGGTGCCCACAAAGCGGAGATCGAACGCGTCGATCCCGGCGTGAAGGTATTCGGACAGGGCTGTCCCAAACTGGTCCCGCTCATTGAGGCCGAAAAATTCGGCACGCCTGAGATGAAGGCGGCCGTCCGGGAATATGCGGACATGCTGAAGACCCATGATGTGGATACGGTACTGCTGTCCTGCACCCACTATCCTTTTCTGCAGAAGGATATCGAAGAGGCTTTTGGCGGCGGTGTCACCGTTCTCGATCCTGCAGCCATGACGGTGGGCCATGCCTATGAAGTCCTGGAGGAAAAGCATCTTCTCAATCCGGCCGGGGACGGACGGGCCGATGTCTGCTTTACAGCGGACCTGGAACGCGCCCGGCGTCTGGCAGCACATATGCTGGATATGGGACGCTGCGATTTCCATCTGATCGATTTAAAAAAGTAAGGGAATGACTTGCAGATTCTAAAAAATTATGATAGAATTATTCCGTTAATGCTACTGTAGCTCAGTTGGTAGAGCGGCTGATTCGTAATCAGCAGGTCGCAGGTTCAAATCCTGTCGGTAGCTCCATTTTTATGAAAAACGGACAGCGGCAGATGTTCGATGGTGATAAAACCCTTCAGCCTTCCGGGCTGAAGGGTTTTTGAGACTCCGGACATTTTCCGCTGTCTTTTTATACTCAGGCTGCGCCTTTTTCAGTCCGCTGCGAAATGCCGGGAACCTGCCGGGTCCCCGGCGAAAGTTTTTTGCGGAGGGATCCGTGCCGGCAGAGCGCAGCCGCCGGGCTTTCGGGAACTTTTTCTTTTTGTCCGGGAATGAGCCTCCGGAGGCGGGAGTGTGCTATCATAGGGACAGGACCGTCCGGAACGGCAGCCGTCCTTTCCGGACAATCGGGATCCAGGAGGGGACAGGAGCATGAATATCACAGTCTATTGCGGGTCTGCCCCGGGCAGCCGGGAAAGTTATGCAAAAGCAGCGCAGGAGCTGGGGAGCTGGCTCGCGCATGAGGGGCACACCCTCGTCTATGGCGGGGGGAAAATCGGCCTCATGGGAATCGTGGCGGATGCCGTCCTTGCCGGCGGAGGCAGGGCCATCGGCGTCATCCCCGGATTCCTGCGCACCCCCGGGCGGGCGTATGAGGGCCTTACGGCGCTGTATACAGTGAATACCATGGCTGAACGCAAGGCCCGGATGATTGAGCTCGGGGAAGCCTTCATCGCTCTTCCCGGAGGGCCGGGGACCCTGGAGGAGATCAGCGAGGTCATTTCCCTGTGCCGGCTGGGCCGGAAACAGGCACCCTGCCTCTGCTACAATGTGGATGGCTATTATGACCTCCTGGAATGGTTTTTCAGGCAGATGAACGAACAGGACTTCCTGGGCTATTCTTATCAGGAAATCGTCCGGTTCCCGCGGACCCTGGAAGCTGTCGCGGCACTCGTCGGAGCGTGAGCACGGGCGATGATGCACCGCAGTGGCTGTCCCCGCGTCCCGTGTTGTGATAAAATGGAAGCAGAAATGACTACAGTGGAAAGGATTGCGTGCCATGACAGATGAAACTACAAAATCCGGTCTGCGGATCCTCGATGGAGGTGCGGACGCAGGTACGGAACAGAAAGGATCCTCTGCAAGTCCTGCGGAGACATTCCTCAGCAGTTTTCTTGACCAGCTTCCCAAAGAGGGGAACCGGCTGCCCTTTTTGCAGGATCTGAGGAAAAAGACCGAGCTCTATCCCGGATGGGAACAGGCAGTCCCCCGCCTGGATGCACTGATCGAAGAGGAAAAAGGGAAAAAAGGCCGGACCGGAAAACCTTCGGAAGCGGACATCGACGCATTTTCAAAACGCTGCTTCAAGAGCCTTGACGAGACGGACAAGCTGATGGCCCGCGGCGATATGGAAGGAGCGGGCAGGCTGCTGTATCAGCTCCTGCAGGAATTCGAGATGCGGGAATTTTACAAGGATAAAAAAGGAGTGGATCTTTGTTCCGCCACGGCACCGTTTGAGTTCCCCCTTTTCATTGCCCGTCATTTTGCCCTCCAGCCAAATGCTGATTTTGAATTCATTTCCATCCCTGTGAGCATGCTCTACTGCAGACTGGCCATGACGCTGTGGGCCAGGGATGATGAAGAACTGGCGGCCAAACTTTTCGATATGAGCCTTTCCTGGAATCCGGTCGCCGTGCCGACCTATTTCTTCTATGCATCCATGCAGAAAAGCTATGGCCATGATGAGGAGATGCTGAAGCTGACAAAAGCGGCCCACCAGTGCGCACTGCTCCCGGAGATGCTTGCCCAGTGCTTCGTGAACTATGGTGAATATTATCAGCATCGGCAGAAGCCGCTTTACGCCCTGGCAATGTTCCGTATGGCCGGGAACTGTCAGGAAAAAGGCGGCCGGAAAGATCCTGCTCTGGCAAAACAGATCCGCGAATGTGAAGCAGCGCTGGGGAAGGTGATCCCGGAAAACGAGTCGAAAGACGCGGCGTGGGAAATCTGCCGCCGCCTGGGTGTATCGCCCGGAATCAGCGGGTTTGCAGCCAGTGTGGTCTGCTCCAGTGTGCTGGAAGGCATCAAAGGGAATTCGGAACTGCCGCTGCGGACATTCGGCCCCCTGCTGGAAACGATGGAGTATCAGGGTGACGATGCGGAACTGACCGGAAGGATCGAGGACGTACGCCGCAGGTACCGCTTGTACCGGGAATCCCGCAGGCAGTAAAGGCTGCCCCGGATAAGCAAAAAGGAGCTGTGAAAGAATGACCGATCATTCTTTCACAGCTCCTTTTGCTTACGGGTCAGGGCCTCTATGGCAGTCAGTCCAGTTCTGCCTCATAGGCTTTCAGATACTCCCAGAAGTAGCGGACACCCAGGACCAGGGCTCTTTCATCGATATCGAAGTAAGGGCTGTGCTGGGGATACCGGCGCGCCTCATCCTGGAATCCGCCGCCCAGGAGCAGCATGCATTTGGGGTTTTTGTATTTGGCAAAATCCTCACCGCTCATCTCGGGCTGCCAGGCGATGAGATGGTCCCGGCCAAAGACCTTTTCACAGGCCGTACGGCCCGTCCTGACACAGGCATCGTCGTTGATCAGGGGCGGCGGCCCGAAATGGTACGCCACTTTGAAATCAGCCCGTGTGGCTGCGCTGATGCCCTGGGCGATCCGTTCAAGCATGCCGGGGAATGCATTCCGGAGCGCATTGTTGAAAGTCCGTGCCGTACCCTGCAGATGGGCTTCATCCGGAATGACATTGCTGGTGGTGCCCGACTGGAAGGAGGTGATGCTGATGACGGCGGGCAGGAGCGGGTCCGTTTCGCGGCTGACGATGGTCTGGACCGCGTTGACGAACTGGGAACCGGCCACGATGGGATCGATGGCCTGGTGGGGCAGCGCGCCATGGCCGCCCTTCCCTTTGATGAAGACGTCAAATGTATCGGCGGCACTCATGACCGGGCCATACCGCAGGGAGGCCCGGCCCGCGGGGATCCGGCTCCAGATGTGCAGGGCAATCAGCCGGTCACAGGCAAGGACGAGGGGATCGTCCTTCATGTACGCCGCTCCGCTGTCAGAAATGAATTCTTCCGCCGGCTGGAAGATCAGGCGGACTGTGACTTTGAGTCCATTTTTTCTGGCGGCGAGGAGTCCGGCTGTTCCCAGCAGGATCGCAATATGTGCATCATGGCCGCAGGCGTGCATGGTGCCCTTGTTCCGGGACTTGTATCCCGGCGTGCCGAGTTCCGTGACGGGCAGCGCGTCGATGTCGGCACGGATGCCGAGGATCCTGTCCGAAGACCGGGCGCCCCTGATGGTCGCGATGACGCCGGTCCTGGTGGACGGCACGCAGGGGATGCCCAGTTTTTTGAGATATGCCATGATGTACTGCTGGGTCCCGGTTTCCTGCCAGGACTGCTCGGGATTTTCGTGGAAATGGCGGCGCAGTGCTGTCAGCTCGGCCTGGAGTGAGGCCGTTTCTTCTTCTTTGTCCATACGGGTTAGCCTCCCTGGTTCAGTTTTTGCAGTACGGCTTCCGGAGCCGCAAAAAATGGCTCCTGCTCCCTGCCAAAGCGGCAGGGGGCAGGAGAAAGCCTGTCAGCGTCTGCTGAGATACCACTGGACGAACTGATGCGCGATGCGTCCGTTGCGTCCGGAATGTTCCATTTCCCAGCGCACGCCTTCGACCCGCAGGGTATCGGGCGGCAGGACAACGCCTGCTTTCTTCAGTTCGTTTGCGATCATGGCCAGATATTCGTCCTGTGTGGGCGTCGAATAATAGAGATGGAGACCGAAACGATCCGACAGGGAGATGGATTCGTTCGTACTGTCGGCGCGGTAGATTTCGGACATTTCGTCGTCCCTGTCCTTCCAGGTCTCCTTCAGCAGATGCCGGCGGTTGGACGTGGCACACAGGAGCACATTGGACGGCTGGGGCGATACACCGCCATCCATGGCGGATTTGAGGTATTTATAGTCCGTTTCATTTTCGTCAAAGGACAGATCGTCAAAAAAGAGGATGAATTTCTTGCTGTGCAGGTCCGCCAGCTTTTCCATCAGTTCCTGGAGCAGAGCCAGCTGGGTGCGGGTGATCTGGATGAGGCGCAGGCCCTGGTCGCGGAAGCGGCTGACGAGCGCCTTGATGGAAGTCGATTTGCCCGTGCCGCGGGCGCCCGTGAGCAGGACATTGTTGTAGGTCCTGCCGGCCAGGAATGCCTCCGTGTTGGCAAGGAGTTTCTCCTTTTGGGCAGCATAGCCGATGAGGTCTTCCCAGTCAAAGGGCGGGAAGGGTTCGATGCCGATGAAGCGGCCCGCATCGTCCAGGCGGAAAGCGGCATAGCGGGCCAGGGGGCCGCGGCCGCAGCGGATATAATGGGTGATCAGGGCTTCGGCGCAGGCTTCGGCATCCTGGGCAGCGCGGAGTGCCTGATCCAGTCTGTCCCGGTACGCCGGCAGGGTCCCGCCGGAGGGACTGTAGTCATCGAAGAGGTCCGTATCCAGGAAGGCCGCCGGTTTTTCTGTCAGATAGGGCCGGAGGAGCCTGAAATCGGCGATGAGCGCTTTGCGCAGGTTTGCACCGGCACAGCCCGTCCTTTCTATGGCGCGGGCCGCCGGGAAATCGCCTTCGGCGAGCAGATAGATCAGATAGGACCGCAGGGCGCTGCCCGTCAGAGGCAGGGTTTCCGCTTTTTCCAGGAGGAGACTGCAGACGGCAGCCCGGGCGGAAGTGCGTTTTTCCGGGGCCGCAGTCCGGAACTCCTCCAGTGCGGACAGGACGGGATCTGAGAGGAACTGGCGGCACGCAATCAGGCCGTTCAGACTTTGCAGGTGTTCTTGTTCAGGGGATTCCATGGTGATGATCCTTTCTTGGCTGGGAGCTGGTACGATTTCAGCAGTTGCCCAGATAGACAAAATGGAGATACTTGGTGGCTTCTTCTTTCAGGGCCCGCAGGGTGGCAAGGGGCGTCATGGGAATATCGCACTGCCAGCGCGGGAAATAACGGGTAAGGTGCAGCGGCAGGTCCGGGGAAAGCGTGGCAAGCCAGCGCGCCTCGCGGGCCATGTCGGTCAGGCTGTCGTTTTTGCCGGGGATGACGAGGGTCGTCACTTCCACATGGACTCCGGCATAATAGGCGGCCTGGATATTTTTCCTGACCGTTTCGAGATCGCCCCGGCACCAGTCGTAAAAGGACTGCGTAAAGCCCTTCAGGTCGATGTTCATGGCATCCACGAGCGGCAGCAGTTCCCGGAAGCGTCCGGGATCGAGGCAGCCGTTGGTGACAAGCACCACCGCAAGCTGCCGGGCCTTGACGAGACGGGCCGTCTCTTTTACGAATTCGAAATTCATCAGAGGTTCGTTATACGTGAAGGCGAGGCCCAGGTTGTGGCTTTTTTCATGGTAGGCCTCGGCCAAATCGGCCAGCTCCTGCGGAGATGCTGCCAGCTGGGCCGTTTCAGGGCCTGCCTGGGAAATCGTATGGTTCTGGCAGAAGGGGCAGCGCAGGTTGCAGCCGAAGCTGCCGGCAGACAGGATGTACGATCCCGGATGGAAGCGGACGAGCGGTTTTTTTTCAATGGGATCCAGAGCGAGGCTGGTGATTTTGCCATAGCTCAGGGACTGCAGCCGGCCGCCGCTGTTAATCCGGGTGCGGCAGAATCCGGCCGCGCCCGGTGCCAGCCGGCAGTGGTGGAAACACAGGGAACAGGTCAGCGTGGTTGCGTCGGCCATAGGACTGCCTCCTTCAAAGATGTGCTGCATGTATCATCATTTTCTTCAGTGGTGCCGCGTAACCGTAAAGCGCCACAGCCGGATCGGCTCTTTGGGCGCGATATTTCCCTTCTGGCGGGCGATCCGGATCTGCTGTGCCACGCTGTCGACTCCGTCCAGATCGGGCAGCAGCAGGCCGCGGCGGCTGTCCGAGGCTGCCTGGACGATGACGCCGTATTTTTTGACATCCAGGTCCTCCGGTCCGGAAATGGGTTCGGGTGATCCCAGGACGTCGACACTGTATTCCAGATCCGGCAGCTCTTCGGGTCTGACGGGGGCAAAGCGCGGGTCCTGCGAACAGGCAGAAATGCCGTTACAGAGGATTTCCTCAGCCACATTCCTGCGGACCGGTGCAATCGTCCCGATGCAGCCGCGCAGCTGACCGTACAGGTGCAGGCTGACAAAGGCGCCGTGACGTTCTTTCAGCATTTCCGGGGGCAGATCTTCGGGAAGTGCGGCAGGGGCCCCGGTCCTGGTATATGTTTCCACACTCCTGCGGGCAAGCCGGACATAGGGGTCTTCGTTATGCTTCCGGATTTCCCGGCGGTGGAACATGACGTCGTGGAGCTGTCCGTACCAGTCGTTTTCCGGGTCCTCCCCTGTAATTTCAATAGAGGCGACGCCGTAGCCGACACCGAAGACATCTTCATGGGAAAGGACTTTTGTCTTTACGGCTTTCTTGTCCAGGGCACCCGTCATGATCCAGAAAGAACGGAGGCCGCATTCAGCTGCCCGTTCACAAAGACTGTGGTCCATCGTGAGCAGTGACAGGAAATCACCGCGCCTGACGGCATCCATGCAGTCCCGGTCGAATACGGGGCCTTCAGGGGCAAAGCCGTAAGGTCCGTCTGCCTTCAGCTTGTGCGAAAGATCTCCGCTGGCGATGAAGACGGCACGGCGGTGCAGGCGGTCAACCGTTTCGGCAATGGTTTTGCCCAGACGGTAATGTTCTCCGGCGGACTGGCCGGACAATCCGATGCGGACCACTTTGACCTTGTCGAGGGACAGGAACTGCCGGAAGAAATAGAGCGGGATCATCGTACCATGATCGAGCTCGTCATGGCGGGTTCCCTGCAGGCCGGCCGGGATTTCTTTTTCCCTGCAGGCTTCTGCGATGGCACGGGCCAGTTCTGCATCGTAGGTGACGCGGATCCTGACTTCAGGTGCGCGGAACTGGCCAAAATCTCCCTCCGCGCCCGGGCCCGGTGAAATGGGATGATAATCCAGGTAGGCGTCGGCATGGGGACTTGTGATGATGAGCGTATCCGGATGGAGGTCTGCAGCCGTTTTCATGACCTGCCGATACGCTTCCGTGGTGCGCCCGATTTTCTTTTCCTCTCCATGTCCGATTTCAGGCAGGATGATGGGAGGATGGGGGACGATAAAAGCAGCAAGGATAGACATGGATATCACTTCCTTCTTGCAAAGCCCGCCTGCAGCGGTCATCCGGGATCACGTCCCGGATACCTGCGGAGCCGTGTCAGGGAAGGCTGCCTCTGTTTCAGAGTCATGCCGCTGCAGCGAAAGGCTCCGGGTGGCATCCTGCACTCGGGCAGACGGCGGGCAAAGCGGGGATTTGTCCTTCCCGGCAGGCAAAGTGCAGCTCCCTGCAGCGCAGATGCCGGATGCTCCATCCCGTCCGGAAGGACAGGATGGGGGCATCCGCACCGCCCTGACATACCTATTGTAACATAATTTAAAAAATGTGAAAAAAAGAGAGCGGGCTGTGACGAAAAGTTCCTTCCCTTCGTCACAGCCCGCTCTCCTCTTCCATTCCTGTCAGGCGGGAAGTTTCGGAATGATGTACGGATCATTCCCTCCGTCTGGAAAAATGTTCAAAGAATGGATAAGGTCTTTCGGACTTGAATACATAATCCGGACAGGCTTCCAGGGCTTTCGCCTTGGCTGCTTCCAGATCGTGGAAGACATCCCATTTGGCCGCTATCTGTGCCTGCCCGGAAAGGCGCAGCAGATACGAGGGATGATAGGTCGCGATGGTGGCAAAACCCTGGTACGTCTGGAACCAGGATCCCCGGGCCCGGGAAATCCTGGCCTCGGGCCCCAGGAGATAATGGAGCGCTACGTTGCCCAGGGCCACGATGACTTTCGGCTGGAGGCACGCAAGCTCCCGGAAAAGGAAACGTTTGGCACAGAAATCCGCTTCTTCCAGCGTCGGTGTCCGGTTCCCTCTGGGACGGCACTTGATGACATTCGTTGTCAGGATCCGGTCCCGCGTGATCCCGACGGACCAGAGTGCTTTGTCCAGGAGCTGCCCGCTGGGGCCGATGAGCGGACAGCCATAGGCATCCTCGACGCCGCCGGGGCCTTCGGCCACGATGACGAGGGGACTGTCGGCAGCACCGAACCAGCCCACTGGCGCCAGGCAGTCGCCGCGCAGGTGGCAGGCTGTACAGGCTGCCAGTTCCCGGGCGAGTTCAGCGAGTGTTTCTTCTTTTGGACTTGCCATGATGAATACCTCCTTGGGACAGAGGAATCCGCTGCAGGAAAACGGCAGCCAGGGTTCCTGTGAAAAGGCCCGTCGGGATCCCGATGGCCATCAGTACGGGCAGATATGTCAGGATCGCCGTTGTTTTCATCAGGATCATGGCGACGATGAGCTGGCCGCAGTTATGGGTAAAGGCGCCTGCCACGCCGACGCCGACCGGAGAGAACCAGTTCCGGCTGATGGCCGCAGCCATTATCAGGAAGCTCAGGACAGCTCCGCCGAGGCCGATGAGGAATCCCGGTGTGAAAAGACCCGTGAAGAGGAGCCCTGTCAGGAGCAGGCGCGTGATGAGGAACAGGGCGCCGCGGCGGATGCCGTACAGATACAGGACGATGATCGTTACACAATTGGCGAGACCCAGGCGGAATCCGGGGATGGGCAGGAGATAGCCGGATACTGTTTCCACAAGGCGCAGGGCCAGTGCTGCTGCCAGGAGGATCCCCAGCTGGGTCAGATCTCGCACAGTCAGGTTACCGGACGACCGCATCATGGGTTTCCTCCTTATCGCTGGAAATCAGGGTAATCAGGATCTTTTCAGGTACGCAGGCGATCGTCTGGCCGCTGCGCGTGATCTTGCCCTGGTGGACACATACTTTATCCGGACAGGGCGAGGAAAGGACGCGGACCCCTTCCTGATCATACTCGATGACGAGCTGCCCGTCGTCCACGGCAAGGGGCAGTCTGGCCGTCCCTTTTACCTTGTTCAGGTCGATCCGCTGGATCTGCTTCTGGTCCTTCCTGACCAGGACGACTTTGCCGTGCCGGGTATCGGTGCCGCGCAGCAGGACCCAGGTGGCTGCACAGGCGATGGCCAGGATGATGATAAGCCGTTTGTCACTTTTTCTCATGAAGATGCTCCTTGACTGCTTGGGGTGAAACGGTCCTTCAGGCCGGACGATACGCTGACCGTACCGTCCAGGGCTTCGTAGATGATATCCAGATCCGGTGTCGCTTCGGCAAACTCCAGGGCTTTTTCCCGGGGCATGACAAAGAGCATGGTCGAATAATAGTCGGACAGCGTGGCTGACCGCGTGACGACCGTGACCGCATGTGCCTGCCGGGCCGGCCAGCCTGTCCGCGGATCGAGGATGTGATGGTAGCGGATGCCGTTTACTTCATAATACCGCTGGTAATCACCGCTTGTGGCAATCGCTGTCCCTGAGTCGACCGTGATGGTCCCCAGGAGTTTTTCTGCGTTGGCAGGATCCTGGACACCGATGCGCCAGGCGCTGCCGTCTTCTTTTTTGCCGATGACTTTGATGTTGCCGCCGGCATTGATGAGCGCCGACTGGACGGCTTTATTCCCGGCCAGCTGCTGCGCGGCCTGTTCGACCGCATAGCCCTTGGCGACAGCACCCAGATCGATCTGAGTGCCCGCAGCAAGCGTCAGGGTCCCGCCGTCACCGAGGCTGTACTGCCCCCGGCGGGACTGTGCCAGGGCTTCGGCAGCTTCTTCTTCCGTCGGGACCGTGTTCTCCGCCTTGTGCCGGTTCCACAGAGCGATGGAGGGACCCAGGGTCAGGCAGATCTCGTCCTCATGATGATACGGCTGCAGTGTCTTCAGCAGGTCATAGAGATGGGGCGCAGCTTTCTGAGGTCCCTTGCCGGCTGCTTCATTGACTGCAAATAACGTACCGGGTCCGTGGGCTGTGTAGGAATCTGTTTCGTCCGCTATGGTCTGGAAGAGCGTAAAGGCATCATTGGTGGCCTGGGTCAGGGCCTGTCTGTCTTTGCCGGTGGTGCTGATGGAGACGATGGTGTCCATCATGAAACGCGTATCTTCCTGTTTTTCCGGTTGAAAAAAGCAGCCTGCACAAGTCAGGCTGCTGAAAACTAAAAGCGAGGCCAATAGTTTTTTCATAGAAATCCTCATTGCTGCTGTTGTGCCTGCTGTGCCTGTGATGAAGCAGCTTCAGGCGGCACAGTGCAGCAGGACGGAGCCGGTTCTTCCTTGGCAGGAGCTTCCGGAGTCCCTGTTACAGGGGTGATCTTGACGAGGCACTTGCGCGGGCACTTCATGGTGCAGAGACCGCAGCCCACGCATTTGCTGTAATCGATGACCGGGATGCTGCCCTCGGGCCCATCCGTCAGGGTGATCGCCTGCTTCGGGCAGGTCTTTACGCAGATGCCGCAGCTGATGCAGGAGACTTTGCAGTTCGTCATCGCTGCTTTGCCCTTTTCCCGGTTGTTGCACTGGACCAGGACTTTCTTGTCGGCAGGGATCATTTCGATCAGCCGCTGCGGGCAGGCTTTGGAGCAGGCTGCGCAGCCTACGCACTTGTCATAATCGAATTCCGGCAGCTTGTTCTCGCCGATCTTCAGTGCACCGAAGTTGCAGGCGTCGGCGCAGGCGCCGTCACCGAAGCAGCCGAAGTTGCACTGAAGCGGGCCGCCGGCGGTGGCAGCTTTTACATAGCAGTTCTTGATGCCTTCCCGGTTTGCGACAGGGGTCCGGTTGGCAGGGCAGCCGTTGCAGTGCAGACGGGGGATGACCCGGACTGCATCAGCATCATCATTGGTTTCCACGCCCATGACGGCAGCAATGGCTTTTTTGTTTTCTGCGCTGCAGACGACGCATTTGGTCGCATCTTTTTCCTGGCCGGACACGATTGCGTCAGCCATGGCACCGCAGCCGGCAAAACCGCAGCCGCCGCAGTTGGCGCCCGGCAGCAGGTTGATGATTTCCCCGATCCGGGGATCTTCTTCAACGGCAAATTTCTTACTGGCCGTAGCCAGTACCAGGCCGAATACACCGCCCAGTACTGCGACCAGAATAGCAGCAGTTGTAATCATAGTATTCAGCTCCTAACTCAATGGATACCGCTCATCCCCATCATGGAGATGGACATGCAGCTGGCAGTGATCAAAGCAATGGGAAGGTTCTGCAGGCACTTGGGCAGGGCCTTTTCATTCAGGCGTTCACGGATGCAGGAGAACAGCAGGATGGCCATGGTGTAGCCCAGGGACGTACCGATGGAGTTCACGCAGGAATCGATGAAGCCGTAGTTGTTTTCCACATTGATCAGAGCGATACCGAGGATGGCGCAGTTGGTGGTGATCAGGGGCAGGTAGATACCCATTGCTTTGTGCAGGGCGGGCATTGCCTTTTTCATGAACATTTCAACCAGCTGTACCAGCGTGGCAATGGCCAGGATGAAGACCAGGGTCTTCAGGTATTCCAGATGGAAAGGAACCAGGAGCAGATGGTAGCAGGCGTAGGAGAGCATGGTCGCCAGCAGCATGACGAACGAAACAGCGGCGCTCATGCCGGCAGAGTTCTTGAAGTTCTTGGATACGCCCAGGAAGGAACACATCCCGAGGAACCGGGACAAAATGATGTTGGTGACGAAGATGGAGCTAAAGAGAATGCCGAAAGTGCTGTCCATTAATGAGCACCTCTTTCCTTGAAGTAGTTGACCGCGGCGAAGACAAAGCCCATGGTCAGGAATGCGCCGGCCGGCAGGATGAAGATCAGCACGGGCTGATACGCTGCAGGCAGGACGGCGACGTCTAACAGTTTGCCGGAACCGATCAGTTCACGGAAGAAGGCGATGCAGCACAGGGCGAAGGTATAGCCGATGCCCATGCCGATGGCATCCAGAGCGGAAGCGATGATGCCGTGATCACAGGCAAAAGCTTCAGCACGGCCCAGTACGATGCAGTTAACGACGATCAGGGGAACGAATACGCCCAGGGCTGCATACAGAGCCGGGACGAAAGCGTTCATCAGCATTTCCAGCACCGTCACGACGGATGCGATGACGACGATGTAGCAGGGAATGTGGATCTGGTCCGGAATCAGTTTCCGGATGGCAGCGATGATCATGTTGGTGAAGAACAGAACGAAGGTAAAGGCGCAGCCCATACCGATTGCGTTCGTAAGGGAAGTACTCGTTGCCAGCGAAGGACAAACACCCAGCAGCTGAACGAACAACGGGTTTTCCTTGATGATACCTTTTGTCAATTCATGCAGCATTTCAATCAGTCCTTTCCGTTGGCATGGTTCTTCATGTAGTCCTCACGGGCCGCATTCAGACCGGAGACAACGCCCCTGGACGTGATGGTGGCAGCCGTGATGGCCTTGACCTCATTGGGTTTGGCGGGGTCCTGTTTGGTGACTACGAGGGCATCCTTCATGGGTTTGTCCTTGAATTGTGCCTGCCATGCCGGTTCCGTACTCTTGGCACCGAGGCCAGGGGTTTCACTGTGGCTCATGATCTTGATGCCCGTCATTTTGTCTCCATCCTTGGAGATGCCGAGCATGATGGTCAGTTTTCCACCGTACCCGCTCGGGGTTACGGTGTAGATGTACCCGTTGACCTTGCCGTTCTTGGTGGACTGCTGCACGTCGGTGATGAGACCGCCGGGGGACTGCAGCTTCTTCAGGTCGCCGACATCAGGAAGGACGACCTTGTAGGCGGCGAGAACATCCGCCTGGTGTTTTTTCGCAATGGTATCCTTGGTGCCTTCGTTTGCTGCTGCGACCAGACCTACGCTGACGCCGCAGATGATGGCCAGGATGCCCGTGTATTTAACAAAGAGGTTGCTCATTTCTTCTGACCTCCTCCGAAGGATACATTCCGTACGAACCGGTCAATCATCGGAGTGACCATGTTCATCATCAGGATGGAATAGCAGACGCCTTCCGCATAACTGCCGCGCAGGCGGATCAGGGAGGTCAGAAGTCCCAGGCCGATGGCATAGATGATTTTACCCTTGTGGGTGATAGGAGAGGTGACCCAGTCGGTTGCCATGAAGAAAGCACCGATCATCAGGCCGCCGGCGAACAGATGGTACAGCGGGAAGATGGAAGGATATCCCATCACAGCGCCGTAGACGCCAGTGATGACAGCGACAGTGGCCAGATAGAACACCGGGATGCGCCAGTCGATGAGTTTCTTCCAGATGAGGTACAGGCCGCCGATGATCAGGGCCAGGGAGCAGGTTTCACCGAGGGAACCGCCGACGTTGCCCAAAAACAGGGCACTCACATCCGGAAGCTTGGCAGCAGCGGCAGCGCCGCCGGCCTGCCAGATCTTTTCAGTGGCTCTCATCACAGCCAGCGGGGTGGCAGCCGTCGTGGCGTCAGCAGCCTGTGTTGCCGGCAGCACGAAGGTCGTCATCTGCTGCGGGAAGGAAGCCAGCAGGATGGCACGGCCGATATGGGCCGGGTTGAAGATGTTGCAGCCCAGGCCGCCGAAAACAGCCTTGCCGATGACGATGGCAAAGAAGCTGCCCATGCAGGCAAACAGGAGCGGGAAGGTCGGCGGCAGGCACATTGCCAGCAGCAGACCCGTCAGGGCGGCGGAACCGTCCTGGATCGTATTCGGCTTGCCCATGACCTTGTTGGCTAACGTTTCAAATACAATGGCAGAAATCATGCAGGTGACAATGACAAGCACTGCGTTGATGCGGAAATAATAGACAGAAGCGAGAACTGCAGGTACCAGGGCCAGCATCACTTCTCTCATGGACTTGCTGATGGTCAGCCCGCAATGCATATGCGGAGAAGAGGAAACGAGAACCATCGGCTTTGGCTCTTTAATAGGTTCCATAATTCAATATCCAGTCCTTTCGCGTGATTAGTTTTTATAGAAGGGATTGTGACCGCCGTCACCTTTCCCTCTGATGAACTGCTTGCCCATACGGATGTATTGGACCAGAGGAATGTGCGCGGGGCAGACGAATGCGCAGGAACCGCATTCGATGCAGGCGTGGCAGTAGAATCTTTCTGCTTCGTCCCAATCCTGCTTCTTGACGGCTTGGACGATTTCCGTCGGTTCCAGTCTCATCGGGCAGGCGTCCACGCAGCGGGCGCAGTGCACGCACGGACCGGGTTCCACGTAGGTGGCGAAAGGAGAGTTGGTGTTGAATACAAGCAGTCCGCCGGAACCCTTTGTGATCGGGTAATCCAGGGAGTTGGCGGCAAAGCCCATCATCATACCGCCGGAAATGATTTTGCCGGGTTCGCCCTCCAGTCCGCCGGCAGCCAGGTTGATGGCATCGCTGTAAAGAGTGCCCAGGCGGACAATATAGTTGCCCGGCTTCTTGACACCGTCACCACTGATGGTAACGACTCTTTCCACCATGGGGATGTTCTTTTTCACAGCACGGTAGCAGGCCACTGCTGTTCCCACGTTGTCGACGATGACACCTGCGTCGGCAGGCAGCCCGCGGTCGGGGACAGTACGGCCCGTCGTAGCGTAGATCAGATGCTTTTCAGATCCCTGAGGATACTTTTCAGCACAGACACAGACTTCGATGTTCGGTTCGTTCGCGACTTTTTCCTTCATCAGGGCAATGGCATCCGGTTTGTTGTCCTCGATGCCGATCACGCCTTTGGCAGCGCCGGAAGCCATCATGAAGTATTTCAGGCCCTGGATGATTTCATCGGAGTATTCGAGCAGGGTACGGTGGTCGCAGGTGACGAACGGTTCGCATTCGATGCCGTTCAGGACGACCGTATCGATCGGACGGGCTCCTTCTTTCGGCGGCGCGTATTTGACCGCGGTCGGGAAAGTTGCACCGCCCATACCGGCTACGCCGGCATCCCTCAATACCTGGCGGATGAGATCCGGAGTGATTTCCTTGTCATCGCGGTCCTTGATCGTGTCACACAGGGTATCCTGTTTGTCATTCTTGATGACCACGCACTGGGAAATCAGACCATTCGGACTGTAGCGGGTTTCCAGTCTCATAACCATTCCGCTGACGCTGGCATGGATATTCGTGCTGACAAAACCGTTCGCCTCACCGATGACCTGACCGAGTGTTACCTTATCCCCGGGCTTGACAACCGGTTTTGCCGGCTTGCCAATGTGCTGGGAAAGGGGAATGTACACCATGTCAGGAGCGGGACATTTTTCAATGGCCACTTTCTCGGTTAAGGACTTGCTGGGGGGTACTGCGACACCACCCACAAAAGTTGCTTCTTGTGCAGACATGTAGTTCACCTCTAACCTTTCATGTGTCAACTTCAAAATAAAATTATATATGGTTAAGTTGCAAAAAACAAGTATTATACATTCGTAAAATTGTCGGCAAGACACAGATTTTGAAAGAAAAAATTCTTCAAAAGTTTACAAAAGAAGCTGTAAAAAAGTGTAAAATAGTTTATAATAATTAACACAATGACCCGGAGCTGGCATAATTACCCGAAAGAAGCCGCCTCTGACGGCCTGAAGGGTATATATAAAATATACATTTATTGGAAGGGAATTTTTGCCGTCCGCCGTGCGAGGAGGTAAAACGACCATGTTCGGACTTTATTTCGATGATTATGATACGCCTGTCTTCCGTCCTCCCAGTGAGGCCAACAGTTTCATCCTCAGGGTGACCCGGGGATGCGCCCATAACCAGTGCACATTCTGCGCGATGTACAAGGACGTGGCCTTTGCCGTCTGTCCGGATGAGGAGATTTCCAGACAGATCGCCATGGCAGCGCAGTATGCCAAAAACCAGGTGCGGCGGATCTTCCTCGCTGACGGCGATGCTCTCGTCCTGCCCACGGACAAGCTGCTCAGGATCCTGGAAACACTGTACCGGATCTTCCCCAATCTGCAGCGTGTCACGTCCTATGCAGGGCCGCGGGATATCCTGCGCAAGAGCGATGAGGAGCTGCAGGCTCTGCGCGAGGCCGGGCTCCGGATGCTTTATTTCGGTCTGGAGACGGGGGATACGGAACTCCTGAAAAAAATCCGCAAAGGCGTGACTGCGGAGGAAAGCATCGCGGCCGGGCAGAAAGTCGTCCGCAGCGGGATGAAGCTTTCCATGATGGTCATCGCCGGCCTGGGCGGAAAGGCCGGCAGCCGTCAGCATGCCCTGGAGACGGCAAAGGCAGTCTCTGCCATTTCGCCGGACATGCTGAGCTTCCTGACGCTGCGGCTCTACAAGGGGACGGAGATGCTCAGGCAGTATGAAAACGGGGAATTCGAACTCCTCTCGCCGAAGGGACTGGCCGAGGAAGCATATCTCATGCTGTCCCGCATCGACATCGCCCCGGGGCGGCACACCCTGGTGCGCAGCAACCATATTTCCAATTATGTCAATCTGAAGGGAACCCTGCCGCAGGATAAGGAAAAACTGCTGCAGGATCTGAAAACTGCGATTGACCATTTGTCTAAATTGACGGATTGGGAAGTTTATACTAACATGGAGTATTGAAAAGGACCCAATCTGGCTGGAATGTGATTTTATGCGTCCCCTTTTTGTTACGGAATGCTGCCGCACTGCCGGCAGTCAGGAGGGGACAGCCGGACCCTGCGCTGAAAGAAAAGAGGCATTTCATGAATATTCGTAAAACCATAGCGATGATGCTGATTGCCTTTGCCGCCCTGCCGCTCTCTGTGAGTTTTGCGGCAGCAAAACACGCGCCGCTCAAGATCGGTGACAAGGGCTGGAAAGTGAAGACCGTCCAGATCAAGCTGAACACCCTGGGGATGAAGACGCCTCAGACGGGCAAATATACGCGGGACACGGAAAACCAGGTCCGTGCCTTCCAGCAGCAGCACCATCTGAAAGTAACGGGACAGGTCGATGATACGACTTATTTCCGCATCAATGAGGCGGCCTTTGAAAAAGAAGGGATCCATGGAGTGAGGGGACGGGATGTGGTCAATACGGCTTCCCGCTACAAGGGTGTGCCGTACAGCTTCGGCGGTACGACGCCGCGTGCCTTTGACTGCTCGGGATATGTCCAGTATGTATTCCGGAAACATAACGCCGCCCTGCCGCGGACAGCGGATCTTCAGTACGAAAAGGGGCTTTTTGTGACGATGCGCCAGCTGCAGCCCGGCGATCTTGTGTTCTTCACCACCTATGAACCGGGCGCTTCCCATGTCGGGATCTACGCCGGCAACGGGCTTTTCTGGAGCGCAACGTCCTCGAAGGGGGTCCGGCTCTGCAGCTTGTCGGATGATTACTGGAGGAGCCGGTATTACGGGGCCAAGAGAGTGCTGGTTCCAGTTGAAAAGGATCGTTCATATCGCAGATGACAGGGGAGGATTTAGATTCAGATGATTAGAGAACGTCGGAATAAGGAAAAACTGACAAGTTATTATAATAAGTTCATCGATGAAGGCATCATCGATCCCAATGTGCACCCGTGGGTGGCCGAGTCCTGGCGCCGCTGCGACGCGAGGAGGCTGAACCATGAAATCATGCCGGTCGACGGGGTCCGGCTCAGCACGGCCGAGCTGGCAAAGAAAATGGAACTCCACCGGGACGTGCTGCAGTATGTCGATGGGCTTTTCGAACAGAACAAGCAGTATTTCAATTCCCATAACCTGTCCATGATCATCGTCGATGCCGACGGGTATGTCCTGAAGAATTATGCACTCCCGTTCTTCCAGCGCAGCATCGAGGATATCCAGGGGATGCGTGTCCTGGAGGAGGACGTGGGAACGTCCAGCCTTTCCGTGGCCCGCAGCCACAATGTGCCCTTCCTGATGTTCGGGCCGGAGATGTGGATCCGCGAAAGCCATTCCGGCGATGCCTGTTCCGCCCCGATCAACGTGGAGGGCGAGAGCCGCTACTTCCTTTCCATGTTCTCCCTCGATCAGAATGAACTTCCGTACGATATCCTGCTGAGCCTGCTCATGACGATGAAATACTCCCTTGAGAACTACCTGAAGATGCTGGAGTTCTGGAAGGCGAGCAATCTGGTCGATGAGGATATCCCGGCGGCCGTCTTCTGGGTCAACCGCGACGGGACGATCCGGTACTGCAACGACAGAGCCCGGAAGCGGCTGGACGGCCAGGAAAAGCTGGAAGACGTCTTCCTGAACTATGAACACATCCCTGTGCAGAAGGGCTTCGAAGGCAAAAAGACGGTCCGCAAGGAAATCACCTGGATCACCCAGGACAGGACCTATGAAGACGTGACGAGTGTCCTGCCCGTATCCATCAGCGGCCGGATCGACAGTGTCGTCGTCCTGACCATGTCCATCGAGGACCTGAAGACGACGATCGCCCATGCCACGGGATACAGTTCCCGCTACAGCCTCTACAGCATGGTCGGGAATTCGAGCGAGTTCCTGGCCCTCCAGCACAAGGCGGCCCGGGTGGCACGGGGGGACAACAACCTGCTCCTCCAGGGAGAACCGGGGACGGGCAAGCAGCGCCTGGCCCACGGCATCCATCAGGCGAGCCCGCGGGCAGCGGCACCGCTCATCACGGTCCGCGGCCACGAGGGAAGCGAGCAGGAACTGGAAGCGGAATTCTTCGGCCATGATGACGGAGCCGGCCATGTCACGGCCGGCAGCCTGGAACTGGCCAATGGCGGGACCCTGTTCCTCGATGAGATCGAGAAATTCCCGACAGCACTGGGCGATGCCCTGGCGGACGCACTGAAGAACGGTGTCCTGAACAAAGAAACGGGTGTCCGCCGGAAATTCAATGTGAGGATCATCGCCGCCTGCGACTCCAACCTCAAGCGGCTGACGGACAAGGGTCTTTTTTCGAGACCGCTCTATGAACTGGTCATCGGGACGGTGATCCGGGTCCCGCCGCTGCGGGAACGGGGCGAGGACGTGGAAGTCATCGCCAACCACATCCTGACGGAAATGGCCGCGCGCCACAATCTGCCGGGGAAGACCCTGTCGAAGGATGCGCTGAAGCTCCTCAATACCTGCCACTGGCCCGGCAATATCAAGCAGCTCCAGGGTGTCATCGAGCAGGCATTCTTCCATACGGCGGGCAGTGTCATCGAAGCCGACCATATCAAACTACCCGGAGAGCATCGGGTCGAAAAGTCCTGGAAGCATGACAAGGATGCATTTGTCGCTTCCTGGAAACAGGCCGGCGGCAATATCAGCAAGCTGGCGCTCATGCTCGACGTCAGCCGGGTGACGCTGTACCGGTATCTGAAAAAATATGATCTTGGCCCCAAAAAAGAGAATCACTGAGTATGAATCGGCCTGACGCCACGAAGATGCGCTTTGCCCCAGGACAAAACGCATCTTCTGTAATTTCAGGGCAGCGTTTCCTGCTTGCTGCAGGCAGCGTGCCCGTGGCAGAAAGCACTGCAGGAAGCAGGGATCAGCCTGCTTCCGTAAAGGAGAAGAACCATGAGACTGAGAAAGAAACCCTGGATGGCCCAGGCCCTGGAAACCTATATCGGCAAAGAACTCCTGGAAGACGGTCTGGAAGCGTATAAGGGCCGGTGGTCCGAGTTCATGGGCGGACGTCCTGTGCGTCTGGAAATCGGCTGCGGCAAGGGAAAGTTCCTTGCCTCCATCAGTGCGCTCCATCCGGATATCGCTTTTTTGGGGATGGAAAGCCAGAGGGATGTGTGCTACTATGCTGTAAAGAAACTGCGGGAGCAGGAACAGGAGAATGCCCGCGTCCTGCGGGCGGATGCAGCCCATCTGCCGGAATGGTTCGCCCCGGGCGAAGTGGATATGCTGTACCTCAATTTCAGCGATCCCTGGCCCAAGGCCAGGCATGCCAAACGGCGCCTGACGTACCGCACGTTCCTTGCGGAATATAAGGAAATCCTGAAGCCCCACGGCCATTTGCGCTTCAAGACGGACAATGATGATCTTTTTGCTTTTTCCCTGGAAGAATTCAGGGAGTTCGGCCTGCAGATCGTATCCATGACAGAGGATCTGCATCAGTCGGATATCCCCAACGAAGCGACGACGGAATATGAAGACCGTTTCAGTGCCCTGGGAAAGAACATCAATTTCTGTGAAGTCGTTTTTTGATTGGAAGGAATAGGAGTCGATCATGCGGAAACGTTTCCTGATTTGGGAAAATCCTAAAGATGCCATGCTGGCCTTTGTGGTGTTCCTGATGGGTATCGGTGCTGTCAATGTGTTCAGTGCCAGCTTTGTCATGGCTGAGGCTACGACGGGATCGGGGTATCACTATCTGTTTCGGTATATCGGCTACAGTATCATCGGCTTCATTGCCATGTATATTACGGGCTGGCGGGTGGACTATCATTTCTGGCTGGACCATGCCCGTTATCTCTATGCGGCCTGCCTGGCCATGCTCCTGGCGGTCAAAGCCGTGGGACCGGTGGTCAAGGGATCCCAGCGCTGGCTCGTTTTCGGGCCTTTTTCCTTTCAGCCGTCGGAATTCGTCAAACTCGGTATCATCATCATGGGGGCAGCCTGGCTGGGGAAAATGATCAGCCAGGGACAGCGGCCGTCCATGTTTTCCGAAGGACGCCTGCCGCTGCCCTTCCTGACGCCCAAAGCGCTGCCCTTCCTGGCGACCGCTGTCCTGTCCGTCCTCGTCCTGATCCAGCCGGACATGGGGACCGCGGCGATCATCCTTGCGCTGATCATCGTCCTTTATTATGTGGCGGGCCAGCGGAAACTGGAGCTGTTTGCCCTGGCCCTGCCCGTGGCGGTCATGGTGATCCTCCTGATCCTGCATGAACCGTACCGGATGAACCGGGTCCGGATCTGGATGAATCCCTGGAAGGACCCTCAGGGGTATGGCTATCAGGCGGTGCAGTCCTTTGTCACCATCGGCAGCGGCGGTTTCTTCGGCGATCCCGTCGGGATGGGGTCCGGAAAATTTTTCTATTTACCGGAGGCCCATACGGATTTCGCATTCGCTATTTTCTGCCAGGAACTGGGATTTGTCGGGGCCGTGGCCCTGGTGCTCCTTTTCGGTCTCCTGGCACTGGCGATTTTCAGCATCGGCCGGAACACGCAGGACCGGAGCGGCTTTTTGCTCGTGACGGGCGTGAATTTCCTGGTCGTGGGACAGGCTTTTGCCAATATGGCCATGGTCACGGGCATCCTTCCCGTCATCGGGGTCCCGCTTTCTTTCATCAGCTACGGCGGGACGAGCCTGATCGTTTCCCTTGCGGCCATCGGCCTTGCTGTTTCCGTGTACCGCGGCGAGGTGCGGCGCGAAGAGGCGGAGAAACCCAAAGCACCCCCGCGGCCGGTCTATCATGACTCCTTCTACGTGAGGCGTCCGGATTCCGGAAGGAGGTGGACGCGGTGAAATTCAGATTTCCCTGGCCGGGCAGAAAAAAGAAAGCAAAGGAACCGGCAAAGGACCGTCCTGCCGTACCGCAGTGGCGCCGTTCCGGCAGCAGCCGGGAAGTCCGTTTCCTGAGAGAGGAGAATCGGCACGGGGACTTCCATCCGCAGGGCCGTATCCTCAAACTGGAGCCGGACAAGGGCCTTCTGGCCAAAAGCAAGGGCCGGGCCCGTCATATTGCCTATTTCGTAGGGGCGTTCATCGTCCTGATCATCGGCAACCTGTTCTATCTGCAGATCGTGAAACGCACGGACCTGCAGCAGAAAGCGATCGCGCAGATCAGCGGAGAACATATGGAAGTCTCGCCGCGGGGCAGTATCGTGGACCGGAATGGAGAGGAGCTGGCCGTCAGCGTCATCAGCAAATCCCTCTATGTGGATCCCCAGGAACTGCGCGATGATCCGGACCGCTGGCCCGGACGCCGCGTGCCGGACCGTGATCCGCGGCAGGTGGCGGCTCACAAACTGGCTCCGATCCTGGGCATGGATGAACAGGATCTCTATGACCGCTGCAAAGCATCGGATCTGCGTTTCGTCTGGATCAAGCGGATGCTCGACCCCTATGAGGAAGAGGCCGTCAAGAAACTCCTGAAAGACGAAAAACTCGCAGGCTTCCATTTCCAGGAAGAAAGCAAACGCTACTATACAAAGAACAAGCTCGCTGCCCAGGTGCTGGGGTTTGTCGGGACGGACGACAAGGGCCTCGAAGGCATCGAGGCCTCCATGGATGATGTCCTGAAGGGCAAGCCGAAGAAACAGAATAATTTCTTTGATGCCAAGGGGAACCGGATCGGGAAATCCGGTTTCAATGAAGTCATCACGCGCCGGATGAATACAGTGGAACTCACCATCGACGCCAATATGCAGTTCATCCTCGAAAGGAGCCTGGATGATGCCATCCAGCGCACGAAAGCTGCCAGCGCCGCTGCCGTCCTGATGGACCCCAATACGGGGGAGATCCTGGGAATGGCCAGCCGCCCGACTTTCGATCCCAATGACTTTTCTGCAAGCAGCCAGGAAGCTTTCAAGAACCGTGCCGTCAATATCATTTACGAACCGGGCTCGGTCTTTAAGCCCATCATCGGCTGTGCCGGCCTGATGGAAGGCATCATCACGCCGGATACCCCTTTCAATGACCAGGGGTCCATCGATGTGGGCGGACGCCGCATCCGCAACTGGGATGGTGCCGGCAGGGGCCATATCAAATTCGAGGATATCATCAAGTTTTCGATCAATACGGGGATGGCCGATCTGGGCCTGAAACTCGGCGGCGAAAAAGAGACCGAATATGCCAAGCGGTTCGGCTTCGGGGCCCCGACCGGGTCCGATGTGCCGGGGGAACAGAGCGGGATCCTTTATGACCCGAAGGACATGGTCCCCTCCGATGTGGCGACCATGGCGATCGGCCAGGGCATTGCCGTGACGCCCCTGCAGATGCTGCGTGCCATCTGTGCCATTGCCAACGGCGGCAAACTCGTCCGCCCGTATATCGTCCGCCGCGTCATCGCTCCGGACGGCAAGGTCATCGAGGAAACGAAGCCCCGCGTGGACAGCCAGGTCATTTCGGAAGAAGTTGCCGGCCAGATGCGGGACATGATGGAAAAAGTCGTTTCTGAAGGCGGCGGCAAGCCGGCTCAGATCAAAGGCTACAAGATCGCAGGCAAAACCGGGACGGCGGAGAAACTTTCCCCCAAGGGCGGTTATATCCCGGGGGTCTATATCGCTTCTTTTGTCGGATTCGTCCCGGCCGATCATCCGCAGTATGCGATGCTGATCATGCTCGATTCCCCGAAGGGTGCCTTCTACGGATCGCAGGTGGCAGCCCCGATTTTCAAGGATACCCTGCAGCAGATCCTGGTAGCCAAGGGGATCCAGCCGGGTGATTCCAGCGAGCTTCCGACCGTCGAGTCGCTGACCCTGGAAAAACAGCCCGCACCGGCTGAACTGCCGGAACTGGTCCCGGATGAGGAAGGCAATGTCAAACTGCCCAATCTGGCGGGCTATTCCATCCGGCAGATCCAGACCATCCTTTACGGCGGCGGACTCTCCCTGATCCCGCAGGGCAGCGGAACCAGCTGGAAACAGGATCCGCCGCCGGGCACGGTGCTCCATGCCGGTGACTCGGTGACGGTCCTGTTCCGGTAGGGATGCCGGCAGCTGCGCCGTTGCCACAGTCCCGGAAATTGTAGTAGAATAAATTAACATCAGAAGGCAGAGGATGCCCTGCGTTCTCTGCCGGAACACGCGTGAGCCTGAAACGGACACCGGATGAAAGGGAGTACGATTTTGAAAAGGACACTCATTTTACGGGGCAAGCCCGTCGCAGATATGATCCGCGCCAGTCTGAAAGAAGTCTTTGCTGCAACGGAAGCGACCCTTGCCACTTTTATCATCGGCAATGATGCACCGGCTCATGTGTACCAGCGCAGCCTGATCAGGTGCGCCCGCGGGCTTGGCGTCAATACGCGGGAAGTGGAGCTGCCGGAGGATGTCACCCAGGAGGAGGCTGAAGCGGCGCTGTCGGCTCTCAGCGCCGATCCTGCGGTGACCGGGATCCTGCCGCTCATGCCGGTGCCGCCGCAGATCAGTCAGGTGAACCTGATGAACTGCCTGGATCCCCAAAAGGATATGGACTGCCTGCATCCGCTCAACAGCGGTGAATTCTATCTGGGTCTCAGTCCCTGGGGCCCCTGTACGCCCCGGGCCTGTATGAAGATCATCGATTTCTATCATATCCCCCTGGAAGGGCGCCGGGTGGTCATGGTCGGCTACGGTGACGTCGTGGGCCGTCCGCTGACGCTGATGCTCGTGGACCGTCATGCCACGGTGACCGTCTGCCGTTCAAAAACAAAAAATCTGCCCAACATTTTAAGTCAGGCAGATATCATCTTCAGTGCTGTAGGAAAACCCAATCTGATCACAGAGGATATGGTCAGGGAAAACTGCGTGCTGATCGACATCGGACTTTCTTCTCTCAACGGGAAACTTGTCGGGGATATCTCAGAGGGCGCCAAGATCCATAAAGCCGCCGCTTATACACCGGTGCCGGGAGGCGTCGGTGTGCTCAGCAACCTCATGGTCATGGAGACGCTTACACGCAATCTGTAAGTCAGCCGTCGTACTTGGCCGCGAGTTTGGCCATGAATTTTTCCTTTTTCACGAGGAAGCGTTCGTGGGAGCCCTGGCCGATGATCCCATGGTCATCGGAAGCGGTGACTTTGAAGGAAAGTTTCCGGCCGTCCACGCCGACGAGGACTGCCTTGGCTGTCACCATCCGGCCGACGGCTGTGGGTGCGTCGTGGGAAATGGAGAGGCTGATCCCCACACTGGTGGTATCAGGGTCGAGACAGGGATCGACAAGGGCGCAGGCAGCCTTTTCCATGAGGGCGACCAGGGCCGGTGTCGCGTAGACGTCAAGGGAGCCGCTGCCCATGGCAGCTGCCGTGTTCGTGTGGAGCACCACTTCACTGACCTGGGCTGCCGCACCAATCCTGAGTTCTTTCATGATATCCACTTCTTTCTATAAAAATAGTATTTCTATACCGCAATCATTGTATTCGTTTTCCTGCGTGAAAGCAAGCCAAACGCAGCGCGAGGAAGGGGGAGCGCATGCTACTTACTGATATTTATGCCAATCATCCCGATGCATCGGAGGCTGTCATCGATCAGGAGCGTCATGTGACATACGGGGAGCTCCGCGATCTTGTGGACCGCTGGGCGGCTGTGCTTCAGCAGCAGGGGGTCCGTCCGGGCGACAAGGTCGGGCTCTTCAGCAAGAACTGCCTGGAATTCATCCTGACCTATCTGGCCATCGTCCGTACAGGCGGAGTCGTCGTGCCGATCAATTTCCAGCTGGTCCCGCGGGAAGTGGCCTTCATCATCCGTGACGCGGGCATCCGGCTGCTGGTCGTTCGGGAACGTCTCCCCATGGAGGAAGCGCTGCAGGAGGCGGGGTGCGCGGACTGCAGGCAGATCACGTTCGCGGAAATCGGCGCAGCTCCGGCAGGACCGTTTGCCGGAGTTCCCCAAAGCCCCGGGGACAACTGCAGCATCATCTACACGTCCGGCACGACGGGCAGGCCGAAGGGCGCGATGCTGAGCCATATCAACCTGTGCAGCAATGCGGCGGATTTTTCCACTGCGGTCCCGTATAATGCCAGTGACAAAGTCCTGTGCCTGCTGCCCATGTATCACTGCTTTGCCTGGACGGTCTGTGTGGTCAGTACGCTGCTCCGCGGCGGCTGTGTGGTCATCCAGTCCGTCTATAATTTCAAGACGGCCATGCGGCTCGTCAAGAAACACGGAGTGACGGTCTTTACGGGTGTGCCCGCTGTGTTCCGTCTGCTCTGTGAGAGCCGCGACCTCGATTCGGTGGAAACGGTCCGCATCTTCATCAGCGGCGCCGCTCCGCTGGGCCTTGATCTGGGACGCAGCTTCGCGCTCAAGTACGGGCGTGCCGTCCTGGAGGGATACGGTCTTTCCGAAGCATCCCCCGTCGTTACGTTCAATCAGGACGGAAAGATCCGGATCGGCTCCATCGGAGTGCCCATCCCGCATGTGGCGGTGAAGATCGCAGGCCCGGACGGAAAGGAACTGGAACCCTGCGAACGGGGGGAGCTCCTTGTCAAAGGCCCGAATGTCATGCTGGGGTATCTGAACAGGCCCGAAGCAACGGCGGATACGGTTGCTGACGGCTGGCTCCATACGGGTGATGTGGGGTACATCGATGAAGACGGTTTCGTCTTCCTGGTCGACAGGCTCAAGGACCTGATCATTTCGAGCGGTGAAAACGTGTATCCCCGCGAAATCGAGGAGGCGGCAGTGCAGTTCGAAGGTGTGGCCGAAGCGGCCGTCATCGGTGTCCCGGACAAACTGCGCGGAGAGGCAATCTGCATCTATGTGGTGCCCCGTCCCGGCGCCCGGGTCGACCTGAAGGCACTGCGGCAGTATCTCCTGGGACGGGTCGCACCCTACAAGGTACCCCGGGAATATTTCCTGGTTCCGGAACTGCCGAAGACCGGACTGGGAAAAGTACGGAAACCGGAACTGCGGAAGCGGGCGATCGAAATGCTTTCGGAGAACAAGCTTGCCGGGAGGGTCCTATGAAAAAACTGCTCATGGCACTGAGCATCCTTTTGATGTGTATCGTCAGCGGCTGCGCCAAAGGCGTCATCACGCTGGAAGTTTCCCGCTTCGGAGCGGCCGATGTGACCTGCCGGCTCACGGCAGTCCCCATCCTGCAGCCGACCGCGCAGACCTTTGAGGAGGATTTCCGGAAGGACGGATATTCGGTCCGTCCCGTGGACGACGGAGAGTATAAAGGGTTCGAGGCCCATAAGCATTACAACCAGCTGAAAGACATCAAGAAATCGAAGGTCCTGCGGACTTTTGACTTCGGGACGTGGGAAGAAGGCGCGCGCGGCGCCCTGGGACAGGCGGATACGGGTAACGGGATCAATCCGGACACAAAAGGTGCGACGAATGATGTCAAACCCAAACTGCCGGAAAAAGAAGAGAGCCCGATCGTGACCATGCACAGCGGTCTGCTTTTCGATACGATCGATGTCAACGCGATGCTGGCCCTGGAATCGAGGGACAGTGTCAAAGATCAGAATGTGCAGGCCGTCATCAGGACGCTCATGCGGCAGTTCGACCTCCGTTTCGTCCTTAAACTGCCGGCCCGCGTGGACAGCAGCAACGCAACGAATGTCAGCGACGACGGCCATGTTTTGACATGGAAGATCCCTTTGGGAGAGGATACACCCCTCCAGGCTTCTGTGACCTATCTGAACCCCGTCAAGGCTGCCGGCTGGGTGGTCGTCCTGATCGTGGTCGGCGGGATCGCAGCGGCCTATACCCGCAAGCTCCGCCGCCAGAAAGAGCTGGCTCAGTGGACGAAAGAGCAGGAACAGAGCAGCCATATCCTTCCGCTTCCGGAGGAAAGACCGGATGACAGGCCGAAAGAACGGGATTTGGATAAGAAAATGTAAGGATATGTTACAAAAATACGGTTTTTTTGCAGAATATAAAGAATTATGCTAGAATAAACTTAGAAAGAAATGGAGGGAACGAGGATGAGCGCGGAATTTCTGAAATTAAAGCGGCTGATGATTTTTGTGGGCGAAGATTTCTTTTGCGGTGACAGACCTTTTTACAAAGTGATGCTGGATGTAGCTGCCAAGTATAAACTGGCCGGATGCACCGTGTTCCGGGGCCTCCAGGGGTATGGCAGCCGTGTGCGCGGCCGGGAAAGACGGCTGCTGATCAGTGTGTCCGATGCGATCAACCTGCCCGTGATCATCACGATCATCGATACGAAAGAGCAGATCGAACGGGTTGTTCCCTTCCTGGAGGAACATCTGACACATGGTGTGGCCACGATCGATGATGTGAATATGCTGGCTACGGAATTCGTAAAAACCCGTTTCAGCAAGTCCGTCGATGAACGGGAAAATCCTGCACTGCAGGAATGAATCGAAAAAGGGCAGAACGCATGAGGTCCTGCCGGGAAATGGCATGCCGGACGGGATACCGCAGGCATGCCGCTCTTTTTTGTGCAGTGCCGAAAAAAGTGCCCATCCTTCCGCTTCTGACAGGGAAGGATGGGCACTTTTCAGCAGCCAGCGGGGATGGATCTTATCTGACTGCCTGCCGGGACGGGATTTCCCTGACGGGGACGGTCAGTACCTGTCCGGCCTGGATGGGCCGGGCCGGATCCAGTTTATTTTCTCTGACGATGCGTTCGATGACGGCACGGACGTCTTCATCGTCCGCCGTGCGGCGGCTGGCAATGCTCCAGAGGCTGTCGCCGGAGTAGACCATGACGCGCTCCCGCCGGTAGTGGGCGGCGTCACCTTTGGCAAAAGCGAAACCAAGGCAGGATAGACCGACCGTGATCAGGATCAGGAAATAAGAGAGCCGTTTCATGATGTACCTCCTTAACCGAACTTCAGTTCGTTTTACTGAATCATAGCATGGAAATGCCTGAGTGACAAGATACAAAACGAATATTTGTTCGCAAAAATGCGGAAATCTGACTGCGAGTCCAAAATCCTGAACTCCGTCCGCAGCATTTCCGCCCTGGCATGGAAAGTCTTCCGCGGCAGTGCTGTCCGCACTGTCCGGTGCGTCCGGAAAAGTATTGTGCCGCGCGGCCCCGGGGCAGAGACCATTTCCGCCCTGGCATGGAAAGTCTTCCGCGGCAGTGCTGTCCGCACTGTCCGGTGCGTCCGGAAAAGTATTGTGCCGCGCGGCCCCGGGGCAGAGACCGCGGGACTGCCGGACCGGGCTTACTATTTTTGTCACAAATTCAGAAGTCCAGTATGATATAATGGAAAAAACAGTTCCCGGGAGGGAGCCATATGGGAGGGATTCCTTATGACGGAAGAAATCCGTGATTTCGATCAGGACCGGACTGATGCCGGACAGGCCGCCGGAGCGGCTGCCGGACAGCCGGAAGAAAATGCAGAAGAAAACGCAGTGGAAGCAGAAGTGGCGCCGATTCCTGAGGCAGAGGCAGGACGGACGCAGCAGGAGGCCGCGGCCGTGGAGAAGGAAGCGGAGTATATCTGCCGCTGGGGCGCGGCCCGGGCAAGCGTCATCGTCATGACTCCGTTCCTGGGTTCCCTGGCACTGATGGCCAATGAAGTCTATATGATCGTCCGCCTCGGCGATTTGCGCGGCATTGAGCTGGAGTCCAGTGCCATTACGGGTCTCATCGGCTCCCTGGGAGCTTCTTTTGTGGGTCAGACGCTCTTTACGCTGATCCCGTTCCCGCCGCTGCAGGTCCCCATGGGTGTGGCGATCACCTATGCGGTAGGCAAGGCTGCCGATGCCTGGCTGAAAGCCGGGCAGCCCAGGGATACGGCCCGGATCCGGGAGATCTTCGAAGCTGCCAGGAAAGAAGGGCTTGCCCGCTTCAAGGAATTCAGGGATGATCCGGCCGGCAGGATCCCGCTGGGAGATGAAACGAAGCTCAAGGTGCGCGAAAAAGCAAGGCCGATCCTGGATAAGATCAAAAAACGCGCCGATGAGGCAGCGGATAAGCTTTCCGAAGTGTATGTAGACATCCGCAACAGCGATGAAGGCTCCAAAGGCAGGATCGCAGCCGTCATGTCCAATGTGGAGGAAATGGCTGATGCCATGGCGGACAAACTGCAGCCCTACAAGGAACTTGCCATGCGCTGGATTTCCGCCCAGACCTGGGAACAGCTCCGCAGCGGCGCGCTCGTCATCCCGTACACCGATCTTTCCAAAGGGATCAGCGATGCTCTGAAGGACAGCGGATTCAGCCTGCTGAGCTGCACCTATGAAGGGGAGCACAAGCTCGCTCTTACAGTGGACCATGAAAAATACGGCATGCTGACGGCCGTCATCGGGATCGAAGGGTTTGCGGTCAACAACGCGGCATCGTACGCCCGCTTCAGGATCTATGATTTTGCTGTGGCCGACAATAAGCTCGGCGAGCTCGTGGTGAAAGTCCTGGGCACGAGGATCATCATGTCGCTGGTCAATGCCGTGTTCAATATGAAGACGGTCAGCCGGGACGATCTGATCTGCACCTATAATGAAAATACACTGACAGTCGACTTTACAGACGTCATCAGGAAGAATAAGATATCACAATACAAAATTGCAGACAGGAATCTCTTTGATATTGTTCAGCTGACAGCCCTGGTGCCCGAAGCAAACGGAGTCCATGTGTGCAGCAAATGGACAATCAAAAAATAAAATGCCTGTAAAAGAGGGCGGTCCTTCGGGCCCGCCCTCTTTTTATGTCAAGAAAGACCATCCATTAAGAGCAGTTGTATTTACTGCATGTGCAAAAAATACTGAAAAGTCTCATAGATATCAAAAATGCTAATTTTTATATAGATTTTAACAAATAAAACGGCTATAATGGAATTGTAAATCGCGGAAGGTTATCTTTCGCAGAAGGGGGTCAATGTAATGATTAGCTTTTTTGTGTGTCTTGCAATCTTAATTCTCGGCTACTTCATTTACGGCGGTTATGTCGAAAGTTGTTTCCGTCCTCCTATCGATGACAGAAAGACTCCGGCATACAGACTGGAAGATGGCGTCGACTATGTCCCTATGGACACGCCGCGTGTATTCCTCATCCAGCTGCTGAACATCGCCGGGCTGGGTCCTATCTTCGGTGCTCTTGCGGGTGCCATGTGGGGTCCTGCCGTATTCCTGTGGATTACCTTCGGTACGGTGTTTGCCGGCGGCGTCCACGACTTCATCTCCGGCCTGCTGAGCGAACGTAACGACGGCGCCAGCATCGCTGAAATCGTAGGCAAGTATCTTGGCCCGACGATGAGAAGCGTCATGCGCGGTTTCTCCGTCGTCCTGCTGATCCTCGTGGGTGTTGCCTTCACGACGGGCCCTGCCGGCCTGCTGCAGAAACTCACCAGCATGAGCTTCAACTTCTGGCTGGTCGTCCTGCTGATCTACTACTTCATCGCAACGTTCCTGCCCATCGATAAGGTCATCGGCAGACTGTATCCGTTCTTCGGTTTCTGCCTGATCTTCATGGCTGTCGGCGTGGGCACGATGCTCTTTGTCCATGGTTATCACATCCCTGAAATCGCTTTTGTCAATGAACATCCTCAGGGCACCCCGATCTGGCCGATCATGTTCATCACGGTCGCCTGCGGTGCTGTTTCCGGTTTCCATTCTACGCAGTCCCCTCTGATGGCACGCTGCATCAAGAGTGAACGTGAATGCCACAAGATTTTCTACGGCGCCATGGTCTGCGAAGGCATCATCGCTCTGGTCTGGGCGGCTGCCGGCTGCTCCTTCTACAACGGTACTTCCGGACTGGCCAAGGCTTTCGTCACCTACAAAGGTGCCGGCGGCGTTGTCTATGATATCTGCTCCGGCCTGATGGGTACGGTTGGTACCATCATCGCCATGATCGGTGTCATTGCCTGCCCTGTATCTTCTGCAGATACGGCTTTCCGCAGTGCCCGTTACACCATCTGCGACTGGTTCAAGATCGATCAGCACACGATTGCCAGCCGTCTGAAACTCTCCATTCCTATCATCCTCGTCGGCGGCGCACTGACTCAGGTCAATGTGACGATCCTCTGGAGATACTTCTCCTGGACGAACCAGACGCTGGCCATGTTCGTGCTCTGGGCTGGTGCCATGTACCTGCTGGCGAATAAGGGCAACTACTGGATCGCTCTTATTCCTGGTACCTTCATGAGTGCTGTTACCTGCACGTACATCCTCATGGCTAAGGAAGGTCTTGGTCTTTCGACGACGATCGCTTATCCTGCCGGTATCATTGTGGCTATCATTGCAAACATCCTCTTCTGGAAGCGCGCAAAGAAAGTTGAACACGGTGAACTTGATCTGGCTGATAAACCTGTTGAAGGCTGATTGCAGTAAAACTAAAAAGACACAAAAAGAACCGCGGTGCCTGTGCACCGCGGTTCTTTTTGACAGGCGGCGCACCGGGGTCCCGGCACTATGCGGGCTGCCGGCCCGTACCGGCAGCGGGGACGTCTCTTCCGGCATAAGCAAAATCTGGGCCCGATGGACCGAAAATCAATGAGTTTACAAATATGTCACAGAATACATAGATTCTTCATCGATTTTTCATAGTCGGGCGGTAAACTAAGACTGATATGACTGGCGAGTCCAGTTGTTTCGTTTTACCAATTATTGTGAAGAGGGAAAGAAGGCATCGTTATGAACAAGAAAGTGGTTTTAGCCACTTTGTCCGCGCTGGTTGCTGCTGCTTCCATTGTAAGTGCAGCACCGCAGACAAGCTGGGAACAGGGTGAATGGCAGATCGATCTGGGAGCATGGGATCCCAAGGCGAAGGCTGACGGCTATGAATCCAGCACCAAATGGAATTTCAACGGCGGCCTGGGCTATGCCCTGACTGATAAATGGGCTCTGCGCTATGATTATCATGGTCTGAAGACCAAGATGGATTCCTTCAAGAGCGACGGGGATGAACACGAAGTCAACCTGGCCTACAGCCTCGGTAAGAACTGGGCTGTATTCGCCGGCTGGAACCGGATCAACAACGATCTGTCCGGCAAGTACGGCGGGAATTTTGACAAGACCAACAACGTAGCTCAACTCGGCCTGGCTGCCAAGTACGACCTGGCCAAGAACCTGGCATTCTATGCAGATGGCGCCGTAGGTACCAAGAAGACCTCCCTGTGGGAAGCCGGACTGGCTTACACCATCGCCAAAGACTGGGATATCAATGCCGGCTACCGTTATGTGGATACCAAGCTGGATGATGACCATAACATCAAATACCGCGGCTTCCTGGTCGGCCTGACCTACCGTTTCGGCGGCCATAAGGCTGAAGCGGCTCCGGTCGTGGAAACGCCGGCTCCTGTTGTGGAAGAACCCGTGGCTCCGGCTCACGTGTATAATGATTATTATCTGGACAGCATCCACTTTGCTTCCGATGATGATCAGCCGCTGCCTTCCGAATCGGCCAAACTGGCTAATTTCGTGAACGTCGCAAAGGCCCATCCGGATTCCACCTTCAAGCTCGTGGGCAATACGGACTCCGATGCTTCCGACAGCTACAATGAGGATCTGTCCAAGCGCCGTGTCCAGAACGTGGCCCAGTACGCCGCAAACAACGGTGTGGACGGCAGCCGCATGAAGCTCGGCTATAAGGGTGAAAAGGATCCTGTGGCTTCCAACGCTACGGAACAGGGCAAGGCTGACAACCGCCGTGTCGATATCTGGGAACATAAATAATCCTTTGCGGGCAGGGAAGACTGCCTGATCTGTCTTGAGGACCGCTGCAGTATGTACGGGAATGTGCATGCTGCAGCGGTCTTTTGCGTCAGAGGAAAGAGGACCATCCGGGAGCAGCCGGCACAGTCCTGCGGTTTTGGGGATCCCGGGCATTTTGACCGGTCCGCGCTCCTTTTTTATGGCGAGGAAAGGGCTCCGGGCGTATAATGGAGGCATAGGAAAGGAGTGGAGCGAGCATGGAAGAACAGGAACTCCAGAAGAAGATAGACACCCTGGATCAGTGGATCAGGGACACGGATAAGATCGTATTTTTCGGCGGGGCCGGTGTTTCGACGGCCAGCGGCATCCCGGATTTCCGCAGCAAGGACGGTCTGTACAACCAGCATGATGTGCGGTTCGAACAGTACCGGCCTGAATACCTGCTGAGCCACAGCTGTCTCGTGAATGAACCGAAGGTTTATTTTGAGTTCCACCGGCAGAAGATGGATACGCGGAACATCCAGCCCAACAATGCCCATAAATATCTGGCGGCTTTGGAAAAGCAGGGAAAACTGACGGGCATCGTAACCCAGAATATCGACGGGCTGCATCAGAAGGCCGGCAGCCGGAAAGTCTATGAAATCCATGGCAGCGCCCTGCGGAACTACTGCATGAAATGCGGGAAGACCTATCCGTCGGACTACATCTTCGAATCCCGGGAACCGGTGCCCCACTGCACCTGCGGCGGCGTGATCCGGCCGGATATCACGCTGTATGAGGAAATGCTGCCGGAAGACGCCGTGGAGCATGCCGTCCGGGCCATTTCCGATGCGGACATGATGATCATTGCCGGAACGTCCCTGACCGTATATCCGGCAGCGTCCTTCATCGACTATTTTCGGGGCCGGCGTCTGGCGATCCTGAACCGGGAACCGCTTGCCGTGCATATGAGAGCTGAAACCATTTCCCTGACGGAAGATATGGACCGGGTCTTTGCGGCCCTGGCAGCGAAGGAAGGCATTGCTCTCTGAACCGGGAAAACGCCGGTCCGGAACTGGAGAACGGGCCGGTCTGCCGGCAGAGGGCAGATACGCCGTATTTTTCCGGGTGGTTTTGTGTTATAATGTTCGAAGTATGTTTACTATTTGGGGGTAATGACAATGTTAGATCTGAAATTTGTCCGTGAGAATACCGACAAGGTCCTCCAGATGCTGAAGAACCGTCACAATGATCTCACGAACCTTGATGAATTCAAGAAACTGGACCAGGAACGCCGTGAGCTGCTGCAGAAAGTGGAAGCTGACAAGAGCCTGCGCAATTCCGTTTCTGCTGAAATCAGCAAGATGAAGAAAAACGGGGAAGACGCCACGGAGAAGATCGTGGCGATGCGCGAGCTCGGTGCCAAGATCGCCGAAATGGATAAAGAACTGAAGACGGTGGAATCCCGGCTCCATGATATCATGCTGACCATCCCGAATATGCCGGCACCGGATGTGCCCGTCGGCAAGGATGATACGGAAAACCCGGAAGTGCGGAAATGGGGCGAACCGACGCATTTCGATTTCGAGCCGAAGGCGCACTGGGATATCGGTGAAAAACTGGGCATCCTGGATTCGGAGAGAGCTGCCAAGGTTTCCGGCGGCCGTTTCTACTACTATATCGGTCTGGGAGCCAAGCTGGAACGTGCGGTCTACAACTTCATGCTGGACCAGCATACCCAGAAGGACGGTTATACTGAAGTCATTCCTCCTTATATCGTGACACGTGATACCATGATCGGTACGGGCCAACTGCCGAAATTCCATGAGGATATGTACCGCCTGGAAGGGATGGAGATGTACCTGATCCCGACGGCAGAAGTGCCCCTGACCAACTATTACCGGGGCGAGATCCTCGACGGCAGCAGGCTTCCGATCTATCTGACCGCGCTGACCCCGTGCTTCCGGGCAGAAGCGGGCAGTGCCGGCCGGGATACCCGGGGCCTGATCCGGCAGCACCAGTTCCATAAAGTGGAAATGGTCAAGTTCACCAAACCGGAAGATTCCTATGCGGAACTGGAAAAGCTGGTGGGCAATGCGGAAGACATCCTGAAGGCGCTGAAACTGCCGTACCATGTGGTATGTCTCTGCACGGGCGATCTGGGCTTCTCTGCAGCCAAGTGCTACGATCTGGAAGTCTGGTTCCCGGCACAGAACAAGTACCGTGAAATTTCCTCCTGCTCCAATACGGAGGATTTCCAGGCACGCCGGGCCAACATCCGTTTCCGCCGCGATGCCAAATCCAAACCGGAATATGTCCATACCCTGAACGGCTCCGGACTGGCCGTGGGCCGGACCGTGGCCGCAATCCTCGAAAACTACCAGCAGGCTGACGGCAGTGTCGTCGTCCCCGAGGTCCTGAGACCGTATATGGGCGTCGACGTGATCAGATAAGGAACCGAAAAACTGCCCGCAGGGGCTGCAAAGGCTGTAAAGAGATGGAAAGCTGTCTCTTTGCAGCCTTTTTGTTTTGTCCGCCGGAAATTTCCGGGCGGGCCCGGACAGGAGCGGAAACAGGATCCTGTTTTGCATAAATATTCTTTTGTGATATTTTTGCGAATAGCCGGCCTGATTTGTCAAGTGACGCTGTACGGGCTTTGACAGGTCTGATGAAAGGAAAATCTGCCGGAAGGAAGCCGTGAGCCCTGCTGAAATATTCATTTTTCAGACAGCGGACGGACAAGTTTTGAGGCGTATGAGGGGGTATGAGCTCGATTGAGAAAGTAAAGAGGATAAAACGCGTTTATTCATAAAAACAAGCTTTTATCCACACTTTTTTCGTATTTTCCTTTTATCTCCTTCAATCTCCTTTATTTTCCTCAAATTTCCTATTGTGTTTTCAGGACGCTGTTGTATAATAAACTACGAAAAAAAGCGCGTCATTGACGCAAAGGAGGACGGATAATGAAGGAACAGAGTTTTTTCCAATTGTCTCAAGATGCAGTCAACCAGTTAGCTGAACGTTACGGGACTCCCTTGCTGGTGCTTTCTTTAGAACAGGTGGAGAAAAACTATGATCTGCTGCGGACCCATATTCCGCAGATGAAGATCCATTACGCAATGAAAGCCAATCCGGATCTGAGGATCCTGGAGACGATGATCAATAAAGGTTCTGAATTCGATGTGGCCAGTGACGGGGAAATCAATCTGCTGTCCAGCATCGGCGTATCCGGCGACCGGATGATCTATGCCAACCCGATCAAGACGGAAAGCGGCCTCCAGGCCTGCGTGGAAGCCGGCGTGACGCGTATGACTTTTGACAGCGAGACGGAAATCGCCAAGATTGCCCGCTTCGTCCCCCATGCCACCGTGCTCCTGCGTCTGCGTATCGATAATCCGGCTGCCCATGTCGATCTGAACAAGAAATTCGGTGCACCCCGTGAAAAAGCGATGGAACTGATGCTGAAGGCCCGTGAGGCCGGCCTTGATATGGCGGGTATCGCGGTCCACGTGGGAAGCCAGGTGACGACGGCGGATCCGTATCTGCACGCCTTCGATGTGGTGCGGAGTGTGATGGACGAAGCCAGCAGGCATGGACTTGACCTGCGCATCCTGGATATCGGCGGAGGCTTCCCGATCCCGGAAACGGGAGTCCATTACAATCTGACGGCTATGCTCGACCAGATCGCTGCCCGTCTGTCGGAAGACTTTGCGGATAAGGAAATCTGGAGCGAACCGGGCCGCTATATGGCGGGCACGGCTCAGAACCTGATCACCAAGGTCATCGGTGTCAATGAGCGCAACGGGCAGGTGTGGTATTTCCTGGATGACGGGATTTACGGGACTTTCTCCGGCGTCATCTTCGACCAGTGGGATTTCAAGCTGCTCAGCTTCAAGGAAGGCCGCAAGATCCGCGCCACTTTTGCGGGTCCGAGCTGCGATTCCCTCGATATCATGTTCCGCGGCAAGCTGACGGAACCTCTTGATGTGGGAGATCTTCTCCTTGTGCCGGTGTGCGGCGCATACACATCCGCTTCGGCGACCACGTTCAACGGCTTTAAGAAAGCCCGGACCGTCGTCTGGGAAGAAGTCCGCAAGGAACTGGGGCTGGAACAGCAGGAACTGCTGTCCATGGCTGTCTGACTTTCAGTGCATAAGGGACCGTGAAGGATATTTTCTTTGCGGTCCTTTTTTATGTGTCATGGCACGCAGCCTTTCGGGATCTGTGTGCTTTTTGTGTTTCCCGTATGGTATAATGGCACGCGGAAAGGATGATATTTTTATGCGACAGATCAAATGGCTGTTTTTACTGCTGACAGCAGTCTTTTTTATCACAGGGTGCGGCAAAGAGGCCGCACAGAAGCAGACAGTCCAGCCGGAGCATTATCCGGGCTGGATCGAGGTGAAGGCGGGCAATGATGCGGAATTTGCCGTCCCTTCCGAGATTGCGGTCGAAAACGAGGAATTCCGCAGGCAGCTGGAGCAGGATGCGGATACGGATCCCCTTGTAAAGGTGATCCTGAGCCGGGACCGGGCCATCGCAAATGCGCAGGGAAGTGTGCTCCTGCTTTCGACGGATTTCACCCGCACTCCCTGGGAACGGGGAAAGCACTATGCCCGGATCTCGTTCCAGACGCTCACAAGTCCCATGAAACTTTCCCGCTACGGACAGAATCTCGGCATGGATGCCAAAGCGATCCGGGAGTTCGACAATGCAACGCGTGAAGGGATCCAGTTTGCCGTCAGCCAGGGCCTGCCGGAAGGGTATCAGATCGAATGCCGGAACTGGACTCCGCTGAAGACGCAGATCATCAATGGTGTGGAGCATCTTTTTGTCACGTATGATCTGGATATCAGGCGGCAGGGCAGGACCATCATGATCGTCAATGTGCAGCGCTGGACGTTCCTGAACAATGACCGGCTCCATATCCTGACAGCTTATACGAATGCCGGGGACAAGGCGTACTGGAACGCGGATTCCCGCAAGCTGTCCAACCTCGTAAAGACGCTCGTGATCACGCCGTCCGTGACAAAAGGCGAGGAAAACGGATTCTTTGGGAAACTGAAGGGCCTTTTCCACTGAAACAGGCGGATGCCGTGAAAAATCGCTGCTGCCCGTACAGGGGCTGGCAGTCTGCAGGTTATGGGAAGTCTTATTGACGGAGCTGTGAAAGATGCGCAGTCATTTTTCACAGCTCTTTTTTTGATTTTACGGGCCGGAATCTTTGTGGCAGCCGGCCGGAAGGGATGGCCCACGGGGTGATGGAGGAAAACCCACCGCTTCCGGCCCCCCGGCGCCCGGCACCAAAGCATCAAAGCATCAAAGCATCAAAGCCTTCAACCCTCACAGCTGCGCAAAGGTAAGGTCTTTTTTTGCGCAAGGAAACGATATTTTTGCTTTCCCGCGTGATATCGGATCTTTATAAAGCGGCTATAATAGATGGCAAAAGGAGCTTTGGGAGAGCAGCACTTCCCTGCCTGCTGCCGCCGGTCCGCTGCGCGGCAGCGTGCGGAAAGGCTGCCCGGCTGTGGAAAAGGAAGGGACAGGAAAATGGAAAATCTGAAGGAACAGCTGATTGCCTGGAGGCACTATCTGCATCAGCATCCGGGTACGGCTTTTGAAGAGACCGCGGCTGCCGGCCTTGTCGCCGCAGAAATGCGCAGGATGGGGATCGAAGTGACGGAGGGTGTCGGCAGGACCGGTGTCGTCGGTACGCTGAAGGCGGGCAGCGGCGGGGCCGTCATCGGCATCCGGGCCGATATGGATGCCCTCCCGATTGCGGAAAAAAGCTGCCATGACCATGTGTCGCAGGTGCCGGGAAAGATGCACGGCTGCGGCCATGACGGCCATACGGCGATGCTGCTCGGAGCGGCTGAGATCCTGTCGGAACAGAAGGATTTCAACGGCACGGTCCGGTTCATCTTCCAGCCGGCTGAAGAACCGGGCCGCGGTGCCCGGGCGATGATCGATGACGGGTTCTTTGCAAGATTCCCGATCGCTGAGATCTACGGGCTGCACAATGCACCGTTCCTGCCGGCCGGCCAGCTGCATACCCGCGTGGGCGGGATGGCCGCCAGTGAGGATGATTTTACCTTCACGATCACCGGCAAGGGCGGGCATGCCTCGAGTCCCCACGAAGGACGGGATCCTCTCGCTGCCTTTGCGGAAATCTATCTGGCTCTGCAGACCATCGTTTCGCGCAATGCCTCTCCGCTCCATCCGGTCGTCGTATCCTGCACGGAAATCCTGACGGATGGCGCCCACAATGCGATCCCGACTCATGTGGAGGTGCGCGGCGACGCCCGGACGACATCCCCTGCCGACCAGGGACTTGTGGAGACCCGGATGCGGAAAATCGTGGAAGGCGTCTGCGCCATGAATGATATGGGCTGTGAGTTCACGTACAGCCATGAATTCTATCCCGTCGTCAATTCGGCCCGGTGCGTGGAAACGGCTGTTGCCGCTGCCGTAAAGACGGTGGGCGCCGGCGCGGTAAACGGCAGCTGCGATCCCTGGATGGCTTCGGAGGACTTTGCCGCCTTTTTGCAGCATGTGCCGGGCTGTTTCCTGCTCCTCGGAAGCGGGAAAAAAGCCGCAGGCAATATTTCCCTGCATCAGAATGTGTATGATTTCAACGATGATATCCTGGAAACAGGAGCCAGGTTCTGGGCGGAACTCGTCCGCACCCGGCTGCAGTAAGGAGGGATCGGCATGCAGGAAGTCATCAAAGCGGTCAGTCGTACGCCGTCCGGGCAGAAAGGGAAATGGGATACGCTCTTTACCCGACGGGAGGCGGAAAAAGCCCGCCGTTTCCATCAGTCCATCCCGGGATACGGACCGACTCCGCTCGTATCGCTGCCACATCTTGCAAAAGCACTGGGCCTTTCGGCTTTCCATGTGAAGGACGAGAGCAAACGGTTCGGCCTCAATGCCTTCAAGGGCCTCGGCGGCAGCTACTGTGTGGCCAATTATCTGGCCGGCAGGCTGGGGATCCCCATGGAGGAACTGACTTTTGCCAGGCTGCAGGAACCGGCCGTCCATGAGAAGATCCGGGACCTGACTTTTGTCACCGCCACCGACGGCAATCACGGCCGCGGCATTGCCTGGACAGCCCACTGCCTGGGCGTCAGGAGCATGGTCTTCATGCCGCAGGGCAGTTCGCCCGAGCGGCTGCAGAATATCCGGGCCCTGGGCAGTGACGCTTCCATTACGGATCTGAATTATGACGACACGGTCCGGCACGCCGCCAGAGTGGCGGAGGAACACGGCTGGCCCCTCGTCCAGGATACGGCCTGGGAAGGGTACGAAACGATTCCCGGCTGGATCATGCAGGGCTATATGACGATGGCTCTGGAAGCGGCGGAAGCCCTTGAGGAAGTGCCGACGCATATCTTCCTGCAGGCGGGCGTGGGCGCCATGAGCGGTGCCCTTGCGGGGTTCTTTGCCGATTATTACGGGAGCCGGAAGCCCGTCATCACCATCGTGGAACCAAACGGCGCCGACTGCATCTACCGTACGGCCCTGGCGGACGACGGCAGGCTGCATGCCGTGACGGGCAGCCTCCGGACCATCATGGCGGGTCTTGCCTGCGGGGAACCCTGCAGCATCGGATGGGAAGAGCTTGCGGCCCATGCGGAGCACTTCGTGTCGATGCCCGATTATGTGGCAGCCAAGGGGATGCGCGTCCTGGGCAATCCCCTGCCAGGGGACGCAGGGATCATTTCCGGTGAAAGCGGGGCCTCCACATCCGGCTTCGTCTGTGAGCTGATGCAGAACAGGAGCCTGGGTGAACTGCGGGCCTTACTGGGGATCGGCGATGATTCCCGGATCCTGTGTTTTTCCACGGAAGGCGACACGGACCGGGAAAATTACAGGCGCATCGTCTGGGACGGGCTCTGCCCGAGCTTCTGACGGCGCGGGAGTGCACGGCCGGGAGAGGCTTTTTCCCGGCAGCGGGTGTGAGCCTCCTTTGCTGGTCCTTTCCGCCTTTTTGCTATATAATGGGACACAGGGATTTACAATATATCCGCGCACGGGAAACGGATGGCTGCAGGCAGCGGGACGGACGGGCCGGCTGCAGGGAGCTTCATTTCCCCGGTTTTACGCGGCAAAGGAGGCACGTCAGGATGGAAGACATTGGTTTTGTTGGAACCGGCATCATGGGGAAATCCATGCTCCGGAATTTAAAGAAGGCGGGTTATACGATGCACTGCTATGCCCGGCATCCCGAAAAGGTGGCGGATCTGGCCCGGGAGGGCGTAAAGGTCCATGCGACGCTTGCGGACTGTGTCGAAGCATGCCAGGTCATGATTTCCATCGTCGGATATCCGAAGGATGTGGAAGAAGTCTATTTTGGCGAAGACGCAATCTTTGCGCATGCCAGGAAGGGTGCCTACGTCATCGATATGACGACGACGAGCCCGACGCTGGCCAGGCGCCTTTATGCGGAAGGTGTCAAACGGGGGCTCCATGTGATGGATGCACCGGTCACGGGCGGCGACACGGGTGCCCGGAACGGGACCCTGTCGATCCTTGTCGGCGGCGATAAGGAAGATTATGATCGGATGCTGCCGGTCTTCCGGGGCATGGGGACCAACATTAACTACATGGGCAAGGCGGGCTGCGGACAGCATGCGAAGATGGCAAACCAGATCATGATCGCCGGCGCCATGTCCGGGATCTGCGAGGCCCTGAACTATGCAAAGGCGGAAGGCCTCAATCTGGATACGCTCCTTGCGGCTGTGTCCACCGGTGCTGCCGGCAGCGCCCAGCTGGATGCCTTCGGCTCCAAGATGGTCCATGGTGATTATAAGCCGGGATTCTTCCTGAAACACTTCATCAAAGATATGCGCATCGCCGATGAAGAAGCCGATAAGGCCGGACTTACGCTGAACGTCCTGAAACAGGTGCTCGGCGAGTATCTGACCCTGGAGAAGGAAGGCCTGGGCAATGAAGGCACTCAGGCTTTGTACAAGTACTACCAGAAATAAGAGCTGCGTGCGGCCGGGAAACGGCTGCATGATCTGAAATGACGTCTGTGAAAGAAGGCGGGAGCTTTGCGGTCTCTGGGGACCGCAGGGCACCCGCCGTTTTTTTTGTATCGGACCGCTGCTTTCCTGACAGAAAAACGGGGGAAGGGACCGGCAGGATGCCCGGAGCGCTGCGGCCCGGCAGAAGCTCCTTTCCGTGCCTTTCCGCGGCTCCGGCCGTGAAACTGCCCGGCAGATGCTGCCGTCCGTCCCCGCTGCGGGTACAGTATCGTAAAAATAAAGTAAAGGAATGTAAAGCAAAGTAAATATTATCATTTAACAAATAACATTCTGAATAATCCATCGTTTTTTATTGAAGTTGCCATTTGAATTATATATAATAAAGCTAGGCTGTAAATACTGTGCGCCAGTTGGCCCTGAAAAGGGGAAATGGTGCGTGCTTTTTATGCTTTCTGCCATGGCCGGGCAGCAAAGTGCACGGCGGCCTGCGCTGCGCGGGTCATGCAAAAGTACTAAAAAATGTACAATGAGTCAAACGGCTGACGGCACGGCCGTCAGGATGATACAGTCTGACGGATAAAAGGAAGTGAAAATGACAGGATTTATTTACTTGTTCTTTACATTGTCCCGGAGGGCTTTGATCCGGAACGTCCGGCTGTACGGGCAGTGCTGACGGGATGTGACCGTCGCTGCAGGCACTGCAGCAGGCCGATGGCTTTCGGAAAAAGATAAGAAAACAGCAAGAAGAAAGGAATGACCGAAATGATGAGAAAAAAATGGGCAAAAGCGGCAGCAATCCTGATGGCCTTCGGTGCTCTGCTGATGGCAGGCTGCGGCGGCAGCAAGGAAAAGAAGGATGCCGCCCCTGCCGGCGGGAAAAAAGTGAGCGGGAACCTGATGGTCTATACTTCCATGTATCCTGATATCATCAATTCTCAGGTGAAGCCGGCTGTCCAGAAGGCTTTCCCGGATCTGAAGGCCAGCTGGTTCCAGGGCGGCACCGAAAAGATCAAGACCAAGATCGCCGGCGAAATCAAGGCCAACAAAATCAGCGATGATATCCTGATGGTTGCCGATCCGTCCTATTACATCTACCTGAAGAACAAAGACCTGCTCCTCAATTACAAATCCCCGGAAACAAAACATCATATCATGGAAGTCGACAAGGACGGCGCCTGGGCTTCCGTCCGTGTCTGCAACATGATCATCGCCTACAACAAGGACAAGCTGGCGAAAGAGGATATCCCCACGGGCTGGGAAGATCTGACGAACCCCAAATATAAAGGCCGCATCGCGATGCCGAACCCGCTGCTTTCCGGGACTGCCTATGTAGCCGTCGGATCGCTGGCGGATAAATTCGGGTGGGAATATTTCGACCGTCTGAAAGCCAACGGGCTCCGCGTGGAAGAAGGCAACAGCGCCATCCAGAACAAGCTGCTGACGGGCGAATATATGTGCGCCATCATCCTGGAAGAAAACGTGCTGAAGCTGCAGCAGACAAAGAAAGAGCCGCTGGAAGTGGTGTATCCGAAGGAAGGCTGCATCCTGATCTCCTCCCCGATCGGCATCTTCAAGTCCACGAAGAATCCGGAAGGGGCCAAGGCACTGGAAGACTGGTGGCTGAGTGCGGAAGGCCAGAAAGCGGTTACCGCCGGCTGGATGTATTCCGTACGTGACGATGTGGAAAAGCCGCAGGGCTCCAAGCATACGCTGCAGGAACTGCTGAAGACGGCCCTCAAAGTCGACTGGGAAAAACTGACCAAGGACGAAGCCAAGATCAAGGAAGAATTCCGTGCCCGCGTGCTGGACAACTGATGGATTCCTGAAATCTGCATGCTGAAACAAATGTGAAATGCTGCAGGGAGCCGGGGAAAGCGTGCTTTCACCGGCTCTCTGTCCATCAAAGAAGCAATGCTGGATACGGGATGTTTGTTAAGGAGTAGTGCATGGTGAAAAAAAGTTCTTTACCTCGGATCGACAGTAAATTCATCGTCATTGCACTTTCCGTCCTCGTGCTGCTGTACTTTATCGTGCTGCCATTAGGTGTATTGATTTACGACAGTGTCGTCGTGGACGGGAAGTTTGATATCAGCAGTTATGCCGCTGTTTACAGCCAGAGCGTCAACCTGAAGGCGCTGACCAATACAGCCAGGATCTCCATTCTTGTCATGATCTTCAGTGTACTCATCACTTTTCCGATGGCCTGGCTGATCGGCAGGACGGACCTGCCGGGACGGAAATATTTCAGGACGATCCTGGTGGCCAGCTATATGATCCCCCCGTATGTCGGGGCCATTGCCTGGACGCAGCTCCTGAACCCGGATGTGGGGTACCTGAATGAACTGTTCAAGACCCTCTTTTCGCTTTCCGCGGCACCCTTCAATATCTATACCGAAGGCGGGCTCATCTGGGTGCTGACGCTGTTCTATTCTCCCTTCGCCTTCATCACGATTTCCCGGGCCATGGAAAAGATGGATCCGACCCTGGAAGAAGCTTCCCGCATTGCCGGGGCCTCTCCGCTCCGTGTCCTGTGGGATGTGACGCTGCCGCTGATGGCACCGAGCATCCTCGCCGGCGGCCTGCTCGTCTTCATCGGGGCCGGCTCCTGCTTCGGCATTCCCGCCATCGTCGGCATGCCCGGCAATATCGAAGTGCTGACGACCCGGATCGTCTCTTTCGTCTATATGGGGGATGACGCAGGGATCCGCAACGCGACGACCCTCGCTGTATCCCTGATGGTCCTGGCCAACGGCCTGCTCTTCTTCATGACCTGGATGATGGGCCGCAAAGATTATACGACCATCGGCGGCAAGAGTACCCGTCCGGCCATCGTGGAACTGGGCAGATGGAAGGGCCCTGCCACGTTCTTTGTCGGCATCTACGCCTTTATTGCCGTCATCCTGCCGCTGGGCTCCATTGTGGCAACGTCCCTGATGGTCAGTATTTCCAAAGGCCTTAAACTGGATAACTTTGGTTTCGATGCCTGGCTCCCGGTGCTGGAAAACAGTCAGTATCTGGACTGCATCTGGCGCTCCCTGGGCTATGCCTTCATCGCAGCCTGCATCGGTACGCTGCTGTCCCTGTTCGTCGCCTATCTGTCGACGAAGACAAAGATCCGCGGCCGCAGCCTGCCCGATATCCTCGTGATGGTGGGCGGCAGCACGCCGAGCGTCGTCATTGCCCTGGCCCTCATCATCACGTTTTCCGGCAATTACGGGCTGAATCTGTACTCCAGCATGTGGATCCTGATCGTATCCTATCTGGTCAAGTACATGACGATGAGCGTCAGGACGATCGCGGCTTCCCTCAGCCAGGTGTCGAGCAGCCTGGAAGAAGCGGGCCTGAACTCCGGTGCCGGCTGGCTGCGTGTCTGCAAAGATATCATCATGCCGCTCGTCGCCCCGTCCATCGTAGCCGGCTGGTTCCTGATCTTCATGCCGTCGTTCTATGAACTGACCATGTCCAACCTGCTCTATGGCAGTGATACGCAGACCATCGGCGTGCTGCTGTTCGAACTGCAGACCTATGCGGATACCCAGAATGCTTCTGTAATGTCCGTCATCATCCTGCTGATCGTCATGGTGGGGAATTTGATCCTGAACAAAGTGTCCAAGGGACATATTGCCATTTAAGAGGGGGGAAAGATTTTGTCTCAAGTCAGACTCGAGCATCTGTATAAACGATATGGTGATGTTACGGCTGTCGGAGATTTCAATATCGACGTGGCCGATGGCGAATTTATTTCATTCCTGGGGCCTTCGGGCTGCGGAAAGTCCACTACGCTGCGGATGATCGCCGGTTTCGAACGCCCGACGGAAGGTACCATTACGCTGGGTGATACGGTCGTCAGCAGTGCCGAAAGCGGCGTCTTCATGCCGCCGGAAAAGCGTGATATCGGCATGGTATTCCAGTCCTATGCCGTATGGCCCCATATGACGGTGGAAGAGAATGTGGTGTATCCGCTGAAGATCCAGGGCGTCAGCCGGGAAGAACGGAAAAAACGCGTCGAAGAAGCCCTCAGGATGGTGCACCTGGAACGGTACGGTTCCCGCTATCCGAACCAGCTGTCCGGCGGCCAGCAGCAGCGCGTAGCTCTCGCCAGAGCGCTCATTGCCCGTCCGGGCCTGCTGCTCCTGGATGAGCCGCTGTCCAACCTGGATGCCAAACTGCGGGAGAGCATGCGCTTTGAGATTTCTTCGCTGCAGAAAGAACTGGGCATCACCGTCATCTATGTCACGCACGACCAGTCCGAAGCCATGACGATGAGCGACCGCATCGTGGTCATGAATGCCGGCATGGTGCAGCAGATCGGACGGCCCTTTGATGTGTACACCCGTCCGGCCAACAAGATGGTCGCCGACTTCATCGGCCTCGTGAACTTCGTTCCCGGAGATGTCCGGGATGACAGGGTCTTTGTCAGGGGCACGGACGTGTCGTTCCCGAATACGGCCGGGCTGCCGAGCGGTGAAGGCGTCATTGCCGTCCGGCCCGAGAATATCACGCTGTCCAGGACGGGCGGCATGCTGACCGGAACCGTCAAACACCGTTTCTATATGGGCGCGACTGTTGACTACCGGATCCAGGTGGGCGAGCATATCCTGCGCGTCATGACCCACGGCAGCATGTATCACCAGTGGAAGGACGGAGAACAGATTTATCTTGATCTGCAGGATGTCATCCTGCTGGGCAATGAAAAGAATAACTACATCATTACCTGATCAGATGTAAACACGCTGCAGAGGAATGGACAGCCGTTCTTCTGCAGTTTTTATTTCCTGCCCGGCCGCGGCGCAGCCATGGAAAATGCCGGAGCCGGGAACGCAGGGAGATCTTTCCGGGCAGTTCCGGCCTGTCCGGCCTGAAAGCCTTTGCGGCATAAAGGATCTGAATCGTATGGTGCAGGAGTAAATATGGTATACTTTATCACAGTGCTGAATGGCAATGCTGCAGCATGATCTGCAGCAAATTTGGGGGAAAGAGGGCATGAGAGAAATGCTGTCTTCAAGAGGCGCAAAAGGAGCGGGGCTTGCCGCAGCGGTGCTGCTGGCCCTGACGGGCGGCCAGGGGACGGCCCTGGGTGAAGCACGGACATATGATTATGTGAATGAATATACGGACAGCGCGGAAGCAGGGGACCCCATCACGGTCAGCCATCTGGGCGGCTGGTCCGCCGGGAAGGAGGTCAGCGTCGGCACGGCGGATACGGGCAGCGTGACCATCCATGATTTCAGCGGATCAGGCGGAGCCGGCATCACCGTCCGGGGCAGGGACATTGCTTTTACAAACGAACAGGGCGGTTTCTGGAACGGCGGCGCGGCTCTGTCCGTGGGCGATGAATCGACGCAGAAGGTCACATTCAAAACGCTCGCGGGCCAGGGCGGCTCGACGGCGGTCCGGGGCACTGAGGAAAATCTCGGCAGCATCAATATAGGAGATGAGGGCAGCCTGACAGCGGGCAGCACGGATACGGCCTCCGTGACGACGGGGAACATCAGCCTGTACAGAAGCGGTTATACGGGCGGGGGCGGCACTGCGAAAATCGACGGCAGGACCATCACCGTCGGCACTGCGGCAGAGGGCGGGATTGTCTCCCTCTCCGGCAAAAGCACACTGGAACTGGGCACGGAAGCCATGACGGGCGGACTCCATCTGCAAAAAGTGGATGTCAGCGGCGGCAGTGCTGCCACGATCGGAAACAGCGGCGCCGGGGACATCACCATAGATAATTTTGGCGTGGAGCAACCGGCCCGGGATCCTGACGGGAAGATCACCCTGAGCAGGGCCGCCGTATCCGGAAATACCCTTTCCATCGGCGGCAACACCATGGCACTTTCCGATGCCGATGTGACGCTGACGGCACGGGGGGATGTGAATGCCGGATGGGGGCTCGTCATCACCGGGACGAATCTCAGAGGGACCGGTCAGACGGCTTCGCTTACAGTGGATGCCGGCGGCGATGTGACGCTCGGGGAGCCGGGCGGGATCACCTATAATCCATCCATCGGAGCTGTCGGCGGCCAGGCGAAAGTGGCCGTTTCCGCAGGTGGCCGTCTGCAGACCGGGAGCGGAGTGCTCGTCACCGGGAACGGCAGCGTTTCCGTCAGAGCCGCTGCTGTCGAGATCGGCGGAGCGATCCATGCCACGGGTTCCAATGCCGGCATCCGTATCGATGCGGAAGCGCCTGACGGGACAAAAGGGACGGTCACGGCCCAGTCGGCGCAGGTGGATAATGACGGCACCCTCTCCATGACGGCGGACAGCATTACCCTGGCACCGCAGACGGCGGGGCCGGGGACGGGCACGAGGTCCCTCCATGTGACGGACTGTGATGTGACGCTGGATGCAAACAGCATCAATCTGCCGTCGGGCGTGCAGTTCACGGGGACTTCTGAAGTAAAACTCGCTGCCCGGGACAGGCTTGTCATTGGAAATAAGTATCTCAGCGGAGATACGGCGGCTGTCCGCATCACGCTCGGTGATTACGGGAGCAGTGAAACGGGCCGGTTCTATGCCGGCGGAACGGAAGCCGATGCCGTCATAAACGGGACCTTTGCCATTACGGGCAGTTCCAATGAAGCGGAGGAAGCCTGGGTCGACGGCAGGGACGTGACACTGAATGCCAGCAGGCAGCCTTCACTGGAAGACAGTTACAGTGAGCGCTACAGTGCGGCGGCTGTGATCGCCAATTCTGCCGGATTCCGTGCGGGCAATGCGGAAACGACGGAAACGACGGTCGTGAATGGCCATGTCTATTCCGGCGGCTCCGGCGAGACGGCCTTCCATGGCCGGAAGGCCGTCACTGTAAGCGGCCTGAAAGGGAACTTCGAATCAAACGGCAATGCTTTTTCCCTGTTCGATGAGGGAGGATCCACCATCCGTGTGGGCGATGACGCAACGGCGCAGACCACGGTGAACGGTGAAATCGTCACCGGCAAAGATACGGTCCTTGCGGTGGCCGGACAGAATGTCCTGCTGGACAATGCAGGGAATACGGCGCTTTATGCCAATGCGGCGAGCAAAGCCATTACAATCGGGACGAGCGGGGCTGATTCCACCACTGTCAAAGGCAGGATCCTCGTCAACAGTCCGGGTTCCCTCAAGGTGGCGGGCAGAGAAATCACCCTTTCCGACGGAGCGGCACCGGATTCCGGGACGCTGGGAATGACGGTGAAGACCGGTTATGACGGTTCGCAGAGCGCCGCTGACAGCAGCACCCATGATGCCCTGGTGATCCAGCAGGCGGCGGACGATGCGGTGACCATCGGCGAAACGGACTCCCATGTCAGCATCGACGGCCGCCTGGTCGGGCTGAACGGCGGTTTTACGGTGGCGGGCGACACCATCCATATTTACGAAGGAAGCAACAGGGATCAGAATCTGGTCATCTCCACTGCAGGGGCTGTGAACCTTGGCAGCGAGGATACGGATACACTGCAGATCGACGGCGGTCTCTGGGCCCGGTCCGGCAATACGACGGCCATGACGGCAAAGGGCGCCCATATCCTCATCGACCCGGCAGGCGGCATGCGGGCCATCCAGGCGACGGACAAGCCCGTGGCCATCGGGACGGACGCGACGGAGACGGCCGTCATCGACGGCGAGATCTGGTCGGATAACAAACAGTCCCCCGTCACGGTCAGCGGCAGGAATGTTTCCCTGGACCATAACGGGAGCACCTATGCGGCCTATGCCACTTACGGCGGCACGATTGCCCTGGGCACTGCGGAAAGCGCGCTGACACGCGTCACGGGGAAACTGACGGCCCGCGGCGGCGCAGCCATCACGCTGGACGGACAGCAGTACCGCCTGGATGCGGACGGCAGCGCGGCCGCGGCAGAAACCCTTGAAGGCGGGTCCGTGACGGTCGGCCATGCCGGCTCTGCGGGCAGGATCGACGGGAACCTTGTCAATGCAAAAGACGGCCGGATGGAAGTGTGGCTGGACGGCAGCAGCTCCGCACTGAACGGGACGACGGCGGACGCCGGTCTCACCGCGGCGGGCGGCACATCCGGCGGGGCCCTGACGCTGCATCTGAACGGCGGCGCCGTCTGGAACCTGGATGGTGATGCCAGTGTGTCCAGCCTCGCTGCGGGCGGCGGCGTGATCCGCTTCAATGAGGACACGGCGGATCAGAAACTGTACGCCGGAGATTTTGCCGGTGACGGCGCGGCGGTCACGCTGGGCCATGCCGGCAATGCTGCCGTCAATGACCATATCTATGTTCGGGGAACGCATACGGGCGCGACGCAGCTCCTCCTCCATGCCAGGAGCGGTGCCTGGACGGATGGCGCCATCGGCTCCGTCCTCGCCAGTGTCGGCACGGAACAGGGCTCGTTCTTCCTGCCGGAACAGGAGGACCGCCTCTTCTTCCACAAGGTTGTCCTTGATACGCACGAAAAAGAGCGGGGCGACACGGTCACGGAAGGCTATAATACGGACTGGTACATCAAGGGCTTCGCGAAACGGGCCGTGGATGATCAGGGCAGCCATACGCACTTTGTGCGGAGCATGCTGGGTCTCCAGGGCATGAACTACCAGCTGTGGCGGGAGGATATGGACAGCCTGTTCAAGCGGCTGGGCGACCTGCACAGCCAGGCGGCGCCCCCCGACGGCGTCTGGGCCCGCGTCCAGGGCATCCGCAGCGAGCGCAGCGGCGGGGAAGGCGCCTTCAATATCCAGCATCATCAGTATCAGGTGGGATATGACAGGCTTTTGGGCGAAAACAGCCGCGAACGCCATTACCAGGGCATCGCTCTGGGCTACAGCCGGGGCCGCGGCAATTTCAGCGGCGGCACGGCCGATCTGTCCGGGATCAGCCTGGGACTCTACGATACGCATGTGGAAAAAGACGGCCAGTACTGGGATTTCACCCTGAAGGGACAGCATATCTCCGATGAAGTCTACGGCAGTTACGGGGCCAAAGGGATCCTGGACAACAACGGCTTCACGGCCGGGGCTGAATATGGCTGGAAGCGGCAGAGTACTGCCGGCTGGTTTGCCGAACCCCAGGCCCAGTTCACCCTGGGCTGGCTGAAAGGCGCTTCGGCGGATCTGGCAAACGGGGTCCATTACGGGGAAAACGACATCCACAGCGCCGTCGGCCGGATCGGGTTCCGCGCGGGGTATGAAGGACCGCGGGCCCAGATTTTTGCCAAGGCCAACTGGTTCCATGAATTCGGCGGCAGCGGCCAGATGCGTTTCCGGGATGATGAAGGGTCCCTGTCCGTCGCTGCGGATTATGGTGACAGATGGTTCGAATACGGCATAGGCATGGCCGTACAGCTGTCACCGGCAAGCCAGTTCTATCTGGATGCGGAAAAGAGCAGCACTGGTACGTATCATAAGAAATGGGGCTGGAATGCCGGCATCCGCTGGACATTCTGATCCGGTACAGCAAAAAACAGCAAAAAGATACCCTGCCGGGCCGGAAAGGGCCTGACAGGGTATCTGTCATTTCAGTTGTTTGTGAAGAAGTCCTGCGGACGGGCTTGTCCGGACCGGCAGGGCAGAAGCTCAGGACCGGTGCTGCAGGAGCGTGCCGCTCTTCAGGTGTTTTTCCAGCCTCGGCAGGACAAGCAGCAGGATCAGGGGCTTCGTCACACAGCCGACGGCGCACTGGAAGAGGCGGGGCCAGGCGAGGACGGTCCAGGAGGTGTGGAAGAGCAGGGCCAGCCAGAACGTGTTCAGGCAGAGGCTGATGCCGATCTGGGTCACGAGCACCGAAAGGAGGATGGCTCTGCGGGTGGCTCCTTTGCGCAGGAAATACCCGTAGACGGCACCGTCAAGGAAAGCGGAAAGGGTGAACCCCGGAAAATAAGGACCGACGGGAAAGAGCGTGGCGCCGATGATGTCCCCCAGGGCTCCCGTCAGCCCGCCGGCCAGGGGTCCGCCCGCAAGGCCGGCGGCCGCGACCGGCAGGAAACTGAGTCCGATCTTGAGGTTCCATGTGTGCAGGGACAGGAAACGGGCCAGGATGACCTCCATGGCTGTACAGAAGCCGATCAGTGTGATCCATTGTCCCGGCTGTCTTTTCTTCCGTCCCTGCCTGTCCATGGTCAAGCCTCCTTTTGTTCCTGTGCCTTTGTGGCAAATCCGAGCAGATCCGAGATCAGACGGGCTGCCAGATAGCCCGTCGTACCGCCCACGTCATCAAAGGGCGGAGCCACTTCCGTCATGACGACGCCCATCAGCTTCGAGCATCCGGCGATGGCTTCGAGGATGTCCACCGCTTCGTCATAGGTGAAGCCGCCGAACATCGGGGAGCCCGTGGCAGGTGCATAGACGGCGTCCATGGCGTCGATATCGAAGCAGACCACGATCTGCGGGGACAGCTTGAATTCCTTCAGGATCTCGCCAATCCCTCTGCGGCGCACGTCACGGACCGAGTAGATGCCGTCGCCATGTGCCTCTGCCTCGGCAAAGTCATCGGGACCGCTGCTGCCGATGCCGCGGATGCCCAGGTGCAGCGTCCGGCCCACATAGGGCAGGGTCGCCGCGTTCCGCATGGGGGAGCCGTTGAAGAACTTCTGCCCGTCCAGCGGTTTGGTCCAGTCCAGATGGGAATCGATGTGGACGATGTCAAAGCTGCCGATGCCTTCCAGTCCCTGCAGGACGGGGAAATCGACAGCGCAGTCGCCGCCCAGGACAACGGGCAGGACCTGCTGCTGCTGGATGATCCGGACGGCTTCGCGCAGATTGTTCATCGTGCTCATCAGGTCGCCGGGGATATAATCGACGTCGCCGCAGTCGACGACATGCCATTTGTTCGCGTCCATGTAGAACTGGCGGCGCTCGGAATCGTATGTGCCGCCCTTGCGGTAGGAAAAACGGGTCGAACCCAGGCGGATGCCTCTCGGCCCGAGACGGCAGCCCGTACGGCCCTGGATCGCCAGGTCGAAGGGAGCGCCCAGGACGGCGATGTCGGCGTCCAGATGGTAGATGTCAGTGGCCAGATCGCTTTTGGCAAACGTGGCAATGCCCGTAGGCGCCATATTCAATGGTTTTTGCAGACTGAAATTATTCATGGAAATACTCCTTTTATCATCCTTGCAGAATGGTTTTCGCTGTTGGCCCCATTATAGGGAGGGTGCGGAAAAATCACAACGATTTTAGACATTATTTTGCAATTTGTGCACAGTAATGAAACTTTTCTTTGACGGCAGGGCTATTCCCTTTTATAATGGAAAAAAGATTTGTTCGGGGAAGTACCGATCCATCAACAGTTTTTTTTAGCTCAGAAAGGAGGGCGCCATGGATTCCAGTGCTGCCGAAACCCCATCCGTACCGCTGAACCATTCTGTGCTGCATGCCGTCCGTCTCCTGGAACTGTATGCGGCAGAGCGCCGGGAATCCCTTGCGCTTACGGAAATCAGCCGCGCCCTGGGACTGCACAAGACGACGGTGTACCGGCTGCTGCGGACGCTGCAGCATGCCGGCTGGATCGAACAGTCGGAGAAGAGCGGGCGCTACCGTCTGGGGACGGGGATCCTGCTCGTGGCTTCGGCCGTATCCGTCCATAATACGATCCGTGATCTTTTGACGGAGGAAATCAAGCATCTGGCGGAGCAGTTCAATGAGACCGTCGTCGTTTCGACCCTGCTCGGCCATACGGGCATCTGTACCGAGATGGCCCAGTCCCGTCACAGTCTTTCCATCACCAAACAAAAGGGCTATATCGTGCCCCTCCATATCGGAGCCTCGGGCAAGCTGCTCCTGGCCATCCAGCCGGAACCGCTGCGGAGCCAGCTCATCGCCGAGAGCGCTGCGGACCGGACGCGGCAGCGGCTGCTGCGCAATCAGGTCCTGGCCCTGCTGCAGGCGGGCTATGCCGTTTCCGAGGGGGAGGTGGACGAGGGAGTCGCGGCGGTGGCAGTGCCCCTGATCCTTGGCGACAAACGGTATGTCCTCAGTTTTTCCGGCCCGGTGGAGCGCCTGCGGGCGATCGGGTATGACGTCCTGAAGGACGGGCTCCTGGAGGCTGCCGAAAAAGTGAAGAAAAAGAGCGCCCTCCTGCGGTAAGGGATCCGGAGGCCCGGCTGGCCCGCAGAAGCAAAAGCGCAAACAAGTATTGTAAAAACAAATCCCATATATTAAACTTATTCATATGTACACTTTAGTCAAATACCGCGAAATTGACGACAGAAATGATATGATGATGTTTGCGGATGCTTCCCGGACCGCCGGGAATGCAGTGATCAGTTATTTCAGATTGCAGGAGTGATTCCATATGGCAACTATCAAACCTTTTGCAGCACTTCGTCCCATACCGGAGCTCGTCAGCAAGATCGCCGAGCTTCCTTACGACGTCATGAGTACGGCCGAAGCACGGGCCATGCTGAAAGCCAATCCGCTGAGCTTCATCCGGGTGACCCGGGCCGAGGCGGATCTGCCGGATACCATCCGGGAGGACGACCCCCGCGTGTATGCCCGGGCCGCGGCGAACCTACAGGATTATATCGACAAGGGACAGCTGAAGCAGGACCCGTCTCCCTGTTACTATATCTACCGTCAGCAGATGGGAGCCTATATCCAGATCGGCCTCGTGGCGGCGGCTTCCCTTAAGGATTACGAAACGGGCATCATCAGGAAACATGAGCTGACGAGACCCAGCAAGGAAAGGGACCGGGTCGAGCATATCCTGGCGACCCGCGCCCAGACCGGACCGGTCTTCCTGGCGTACCGGAGCAAGGGTGTCCTTACGGCATTCCTGCTCGATTATATGGCCAATCATGCCCCGGTCTATAATTTTGCCGGTGAAGACAAGGTCCGCCATACGCTGTATGTCATCCAGGAACCCCTCAAGATCCAGGAAGTGACGAAGCTCTTCCGTCAGATCCCGGCCCTTTACATCGCGGACGGCCATCACCGCTGCGAGGCTGCCTGGCAGGTGGCCAAAAAACTCGGGGCCCGGCCCGGACAGCGGGGGGACGAGGAGTACAACTATCTGCTTGCAGTCATTTTCCCGGACAATATGCTGCATATCCTGCCGTACAACCGGATCGTCCGTGACCTCAACGGCCTGACGGAAGAAGCTTTCCTGGCCAAACTGAGCGAACATTTCACGATCGCTGAGGCAGAGCGCCCTGTCACGCCGGCCCGGATCCATGAATTCGGCATGTATGTGGGCGGCCGCTGGTATGTGCTGACCGCCAAGGAGGAGATCCTCAGTCCGGATCCCGTGGACGGGCTCGATGTCAGCATCCTGCAGAATGAGGTGCTGACGAAGATTCTGGGGATCGGTGATCCCCGCAAGGATTCCCGCATCGGCTTCGTCGGCGGCATCCGCGGTACGGGAGCCCTGCAGGATGCCGTGGACGGCTGCGACTATACAGCTGCGTTCTCGCTGTATCCGACTTCCATGGATCAGCTGATCAGAGTGGCGGACGCCGGACAGATGATGCCGCCGAAATCGACGTGGTTCGAACCGAAACTGCGCGATGCCCTGACGATACACTTGATTGGAGATGAACAAAATGGCAAGAGTCTATAATTTTGGCGCCGGCCCTTCGATGCTGCCGCTGCCCGTCCTTGAACAGGCCCAGCGGGAACTCCTCGATTACGCGGGGAGCGGGATGTCCGTCATGGAAATCAGCCACCGTTCGGCCTTATATGAAGATATCAACGCAAAGGCACAGGAGAATATCCGGACCCTGCTGGGTATCGATGACAACTGGGCCGTCCTTTTCCTGGGCGGCGGCGGAAGCCTCCAGTTCTCGATGATCCCCATGAATTTCCTGACCCCCGGCAAAGTCGGTGCGTATGCGGATACGGGGAACTTCGCCCATAAGGCAATGCTGGAAGCGGCCAAAGAGGGAGAAGTGGCTGTGGCCTACTCCAGCCGTGAGTCGGGGTATGACCGCGTGCCCAAAACAGGCGAGATCCAGATGCCGCCGCAGTCTGCCTATCTGTATATCACGACGAACAATACGATCTTCGGTACGGAGTATCAGGAATATCCCGACACGGGCCGGGTGCCTCTCATTGCGGACTGCTCTTCCGATATCCTGGCACGTCCCCTGCCGATGGAGAAGTTTTCCCTGATCTACGGCGGTGCCCAGAAGAATATCGGACCTGCCGGTGTGACGGTCGTCATAGCCCGGAGGAATTTCCTCCGCGGCCGGGATGAGAACCTGCCGTCCATGCTCAATTATGAAACCATCATGAACAAGGATTCCATGTACAATACACCGCCGGTCTTCAATGTCTATATCGTGAAGCTCGTAACGGAGTGGATCCTGAGCCGCGGCGGACTGGAGTCCCTGCAGATCGCAAACACGCGCAAGAGCAGCATCGTCTATGCGGCCATGGATGCGCATCCTGACTTTTACACCGGCCGGGCGCGCAAGGACAGTCGTTCCATCATGAATGCCACCTTTACGCTCCCGTCGAAGGAACTGGAAGCGAAGTTCCTTGCAGAAGCGGCCGAGGCGGGGATGGTGGGCCTCAAAGGACACCGTCTCATCGGCGGCATCCGTGCTTCCATGTACAATGCCATGCCCCAGGCCGGGTGCGAACGCCTGGCGGCTTTCATGGAAGACTTCTATCAAAAAAACTGTTAAGGAACTGATATCATGTATATTTCCCTGCTGCAGGGAACTCTGACGATCCAGGCGGATGGTGTCTGTACGACAGCACTGGCGGCCGTCCTGATGCTTATCGGCGGCTGGCTGAAGGGAAGGAGCCGGCTGCTGCGGCAGTACTGCCTGCCGGCGCCTGTCATCGGCGGATTCCTTGCCATGTTCCTGGTCTTTGCAGGGCATCAGACGGGCACGGTCCATTTCCAGTTCGATACGCAGTTCCAGCTTCCTTTTATGCTGTCCTTTTTCACGGCTGTCGGCATGGGAGCCAAACTGTCTTCTTTTACGAGCGGCGTCAACAAGGGCGGCCGGCTGCTGCTGACGTACTGGCTGGTGACGGCTGTCCTTTCCCTGTGTCAGAACATCATCGGGCTTGTCGTGGGCAGGCTGGTCCATCTGGCTCCGGCCTATGCCCTGCTGGCTTCTGCCATCTCCATGCTCGGCGGCCACGGGGCAGCCGGCGCCTATGGCAGCACTTTTCTGCAGATGGGCTACCCGGCCAGTATGGAAGTGGGCGCTTCGGCGGCGACCTTTGGACTCATTGCGGCTGTGATGGCCGGTGGGCCCCTGGGGCGTTTCCTGATAGAAAAATATCATCTCCATTCCGAGGATGAGCCGGAAAGCTCTCCGGTGCTGCCTGCCAAACGCAACCTGAACCGGCTGCTCGTAGCCAAGATGGATGTCATCGAGAATATCACGGTCATCCTGATCTGCATGTGTCTCGGGACCTGTTTTTCCGAGATCGTCGGTTATTTCCTGAAGATGCCTTTCCCCAGTTATGTGGGCGCGATGCTGATGGGCGTGGCCGTACGCAATCTGAACGAGAAATTCCACTGGTTCGTCTTCAATGAGAGCCTGGTGGATACGTTCGGGGAAATCATGCTGAACCTGTATCTTTCCATCGTGCTGATGACCCTGAAGATCTGGGAGATGGCCGGGATCTTCGGCGAAGTGCTGCTGATCGTGCTGCTGCAGATGGTCTTTGTGCTGCTGGCCTGCTATTTCGTCGTCTTCCGGGTACTGGGCAGCAATTATGACGCGGCCATCATGTGCGCAGGGCTTTGCGGCCATGGACTGGGAGCTGTCCCTTCGGCCATGGTGAACATGACGACCCTGACGGAACAGTACGGGATGAGCCGCAAGGCATTCCTGATCGTGCCGGTCGTGGGCTCCTGTCTGGCCGATATAGCCTATCAGCCCCATACCCTGCTTTTCATCAAACTTTTTGTGAAGAACCTGAACTGAACAGACGGCAGCCGGCTTTTAGGGCTGCCCCAGGGTCTGGACAGCGGCCGGCAGCGGGGGAGCCTGCTGCAGCCGGATGCGGCTCCGGAGCTTTGGCGGACAGGCGACAGGGTGCTGTACGTTTTTTTGTGCAGCTCCTTTTTTTCACAATAAGTTTGACTTTTTGACATTGACAGGAATCGAAAATTCCGTTAGCATGCAATCAGGAGAAACGATATCCTGCAGTTCCATCAAAGGAGGAAATATCAATGAAAAAAGCACTCATTGCAGTCATTGTCATCGTCGTGCTGATCGGCGGTGCACTTATGGGTTCCTATAACGGTCTTGTCTCGGCTAATGAAAATGTCACCGGCCAGTGGAGCCAGGTGGAGAACCAGCTCCAGCGTCGGAACGACCTGATCCCCAACCTGGTCAATACAGTCAAGGGCTATGCGGCGCACGAATCAAAGGTCTATACGGACGTGGCCAACGCCCGGGCCAAACTCGCCGGTGCCAGGACCGTGGCCGACGCGGCGGCTGCCAGCGGGGAACTTGACGGGGCCCTGTCCCGGCTCCTTGCCATTGCCGAAAATTATCCGCAGCTGAAGGCCAATACGAATTTCCTGCAGCTCCAGGATGAGCTTGCCGGTACGGAAAACCGGATCGCTGTAGCGCGCCGGGATTACAATAATGCTGTCCAGTCCTTCAATGCCCGGATCAAATCATTCCCGACCAATATCCTGGCCGGCATGTTCGGTTTTTCGGCGCGGGAGTATTTCAAGGCGGATGAACAGGCCAGGACGGTGCCGCAGGTAAAGTTCTGAGCAGCGCTCGGGGAGGAGGGACGATATGAGGCGATTCCTGATTTGGGGGCTGATGCTCTTTCAGTTCCTCTTTTCTTTCCTTGTCCCGGTCAGCGCTGCCCCATCCATTCCGCCGAAGCCCAGCTCCAGCATCTATGTGCAGGACCGGGCCGGCGTCCTTTCCAGTCAGACACGGCAGACGATCCAGGCGTACAGCGAGGCCCTCGCTGCCAGGACGAAAGCCCAGGTCGTCGTACTGACCGTGCCGACCCTGGACGGAGCGGCTCCGGAGGAATACGGGCTGGCCGTACTGCGGGGCTGGGGGATCGGTGATAAAAAATTGAACAACGGGGTCCTGATCCTCGTAGCCACGCAGGACCGGAAATCCCGCATCGAAGTCGGTTATGGCCTGGAAGGCGCTCTGCCCGACGGACTGACGGGACGCATCCAGGATCAGTACATGCTGCCTTATTTTAAAAAGGGTGATTATGATAAGGGCATCCTGAACGGATATGCGGCCGTACTCCAGACGGCTGCCAAAAATTACGGCCTGTCCGTGGACAATCTGCCGGCGCAGCGCGCGCCTGATGCAGCGGCTCAGGATGAGGGCGGAGGACTGTCCGCTCTGTCGAAGGGAATCATCCTCATCGGCATCCTGATCTTCCTGCTCATCGACCGGCTGCTCTTCGGCGGCGCTATTTTCCGGATGCTGCTCTACCTCTTCTTCTTCCGCGGCGGAGGCCGCGGCGGTTTTGGCGGAGGCGGCGGTTTCGGAGGCGGCAGCTACGGCGGCGGTTCCGGCGGAGGCGGCGGTTCGAGCCGCAGCTGGTGACCGGTCCGGAGCCGGTGCAAAGACTGACGCGGGGCAGAAAAATCTCTGATATTATGGGACTGCCCCCGCGAAACGGGATACGGGATTCCCGTTCGCGGGGGCAGTCTTTTTGCGGATATGTACTGTTGTTACAGCCGGACAGGGCTTACTTGTATTCCAGCTTCTGGTAGCCGATATAGCAGGTGGCCGGATTCAGCAGGGCTTCGCCGGTAAAGGCATCCGTCTCGAAGGCAGCCTTGTAGATGACAAAGGGTGTGCCTTCTTTGCTGTCATTGACCGTAGTGACGGTGATGTTCCGGGCGTCCGGATAACGGCTGCTGATTGCGGCTTTGACATCGTCCGCGGTCTTGTTGACGGTGACGCTGCCCGGATAGTTGGAGCTCTTGATTTCGACTTCTTTGACTTTTTTGGTGGCCCGGTCCACTTCGACTTCATAGTGTTCCAGTGTGGCCGGATCCAGGTAATCCAGATCGAAATCGGCCTCATCCGTTTTGGCCCCTACGAGTTTGGCATTGGACGGGACCACTTTGGCAGCAGAATCGATGGCTGCCTGTTTGTCAGAGATCGTTTCGGAGACCGCGGCATATGCCGGGACAGCCATCCCTGCTGCAGTCCCTGTGATGGCCGCGGCGATGACTGCTGCGGCAGCGTATTTCTTTAATTCCATAAAAAACACTCCTCCCCTGGATCAGATGCAAATCGCTCTCTTTATTATACTAAATAAAAAATGAAATCTTTGTGAAGAGATGCAGATTTTCAATCAATACGGAAAAGTGACAGCGGATGTCATAAAAAGTGTAATGATGATTACGCTTTTACGGCTCCTGCCGGAACGGCGGCAGGTTGGGGTTCAGCCAAAGAGCCGGCTCAGGAAGCCCTTTTTTTCATACGGTTCGGTCCGGATTTCATAGCAGCTGTATCCCGTCCGGTCGATCGCTTCTTTCAGGGCCGCTTTATCGATGGGCGCTTCCGTGACAAAAGTGACCTGTTTCTTCGAACGGGACGAGGACACGTGAGTCGCTTTCGGAAAGGCCTTCCGGACAGCGTCATTGATATGGGCTTCACACATTCCGCAGACCATGCCTTCGACATGGGCAATTGTTTTGATCATTTTCATTCCTCCCTGGTTGGTTAGCGAATACTAACCAAAAACTATTATGATTTTACTCATTCTCCGTCCATTTGTCAAAAAAATATCGGGAAGAGAGACTCGATTTTTTACTTACATCTTTTGCTGAAATGTGCTACCATAAGAGCAAAATTTGAAATGGACCGGCACGGCGGGAAAATCGTGGACCCGCTGGTGCCGGTTTTTTTCAGGAAGAAGGTGCCTTTTATGAAGAAAAAAAGTCTTGCCCTTGTGCTCTTTACAGCCGGACTGCTCACTGCCGGTGCCGCGGCAGAGGCGGCCGGGACTGCAGTTCCTGTCTGGCCGGTCGACAAAGTGACGGCCGTCACCCATGTCTACGGGGATGGGGAAAAAGTGGCGGAAGCCGTGCTCCATTATACGAGTCCTCTTGATCCTGCCTCCGTCCAGGCAGAGGATTTTGCCGTGGACGGCCGCACCATAGAATCCGTGACCGTCGGCCGGGAGCCTGCTTCCGGCAGCAGTGCCCGCCCCGGGCAGTACGTCATCCTGAAGTTTGCCCAGCATAACACCGTACCCATGGTGCTGCCGTCCCGGAACGGGGAGAAGGACGGAAAGGGAAAGGGCGCGGCAGAGGAGCCGAAGGTCCCCACCCATTCGGACCGCACGGCTCCCGATCTTTCTGTGGCTGTCCGCCAGGTCGGAGAAGTGAAGACCGCGCGGGGACAGGTCCTTGCGCCGATGGACCGGATCTATCGGAGCAGCGCCACGGAGGAACCGGATCTGGCGGGCTTTACGCAGCATCTTTATACGGATCCGGAAACGGGATGGTCCATCCCGTACAATCTGTACCTGCCTGAAAAGTATGATCCCCAGAAGAAATATCCGCTCCTTTTCTTCTGTGCCGATATGAGTGCCAACAACAATGATCTGACGACACCGCTCTATCAGGGCATGGGGGCCGTCATCTTTGCCTCTGCGGAGGAACAGCACAAACATCCGGCCATTATCCTGGCCCCGCAGTACACGGACAAGCTGGTGACGCAGCTGGGGATGCTGACGGATGATACGAACACCTGGACGAAGGGCCTGACGCTGGTGAGCCATCTGCTGCAGCATATCGCTGCTGCGTACAGTGTGGACCCTGAACGGATCTACGGTACGGGCCAGTCCCAGGGCGGCATGACGAATATCGCCATCAGCGACCGCTATCCCGATCTTTTCGCGGCTCAGTACCTTGTGGCCTGCCAGTGGAATACGGAGGAAATGAAGGCCATGAAGGACAAGCATCTGTGGATCACGGTCTGTGAAGGCGACACCAAGGCCTATCCCGGCATGAATGCCGCGACGGCTCTCTGGGAAAGCCTGGGGACGCGGATCGCCCGCACGGCGGAGCCGTGGGACAGCACGCTTTCCGCGGCGGAACTGGATGCCAAAGCCCGCGCGCTCGCAGCGCAGGGTGCGCCGATGAACTACACGGTCTTTGCCGGCGGCAGCCATATGTATACCTGGACCTTTGCCTATCAGATCCCGGCAATCCGGGACTGGCTCTTTGCCCAGCGCCGCGCGCACTGAAGATCTGCAAAAAAGCCTGCCTGCTCCTGTCTGGAAGGGAGCGGGCAGTTTTTTTGCAGATCGCGGCACAGAAAGGTGTGAGGCCGCCTGCTTCCGGCCGCCGCGGGCGGAGGGAAGCTCATCCCGATAGTCATAAAGGCATGCTCCTGCTGCTGCGGCAGGGCAAAATAAAAAACCGTGGAACGGCTGTTCCACGGCTGATTTCAATTGGTGGCCCCGGAGTGATTCGAACACTCGACCTTTTGGTTCGTAGCCAAACGCTCTATCCAGCTGAGCTACGGAGTCATAACTGAACATTACTTATTATACCTGAATTCAAAAGAATGTCAATGATTTTTTTTGATTTTTGTTTTTTCCTGCACAGTTCCGGGATTTTTCAACGGCCTCTGAAGCGAAAAAGACGGGCAAGTGGTATTTTTGTCCGATGTATTATATAATTTACTACTACATGTTTTTTTGATTTTATTTTATTTGCAAAGAAAGGCTGGATCATGTTATTTACAGATAAAGCAAGGATCTATGTGGAAGCCGGGAGCGGCGGCGACGGCGCCTCCAGTTTCCGGAGAGAGAAATTCGTGGCCCACGGCGGGCCCGACGGCGGGAACGGGGGCCGCGGCGGCAGTGTCTGGCTCGTCGTCGATGACAATCTCAATACGCTGGTGGATTTCCGCTATAAAAGGAAATTCGTCGCTTCCCGCGGCGGCAACGGCGGAGCCAAGAACTGCACGGGCCACAAGGCGGACGATGTGGAGGTCAGGGTGCCCCTGGGGACTGTCGTCATCGATGACGCGACCGGCGTCGTCCTGGCGGACCTCTCCCATAAGGGGGACCGTTTCCGGGCTGCCCGTGGCGGCCGCGGCGGCAAGGGCAATGCCTGCTATGTGACGAGTACGAAGCAGGGCGTCACATTTGCCGAGAAGGGGGAACCGGGCACCAAAAGCTGGCTCCGCCTGGAACTGAAGCTGCTTGCCGACGTGGGGATGGTCGGGTATCCCAGTGTGGGCAAATCCAGCATCGTGGCCCGGGTTTCCGCAGCCCGTCCGGAAGTGGCGGCCTATCATTTCACGACCCTCAGCCCGGTCCTCGGCGTGGTGCGCCTGAACGAGGAAACGTCCTTTGTCCTGGCTGACCTGCCGGGCCTCATCGATGGTGCTTCGAAAGGTGTGGGGCTGGGCCATGATTTCCTGCGCCACATCGAGCGGACGCGGGTCATCATGCATGTCGTGGACTGCAGCGGCTGTGAAGGCCGCGATCCGGCAGAAGATTTCCGGAAGATCAATGAGGAACTTGCGCTTTACAGTGAGAAGCTGGCCAAACGGCCGCAGCTCGTCGTTGCCAATAAGATGGATCTGCCCGGGGCGGAGGAGCATTTCCCGGCCCTGGAAGCCTGCGTGAAGGAACTGGGATATCCGATCATGAAAGTATCCGCAGCCACGGGGCAGGGACTCCGGGAAGTGATGTTCAAGGCTTATGAGATGCTCCAGAAGGCGCCGCGCGATTCCGAATTCCTTGAGATCGGGCAGGTCAAAGAAGAGGACCCCGATGCGTTCACGATCCTGACGGATACGGAAGATGCGGATTTTGAAGTCAAAGGCAAGAATATCGAACGGCTCGTGGCAATGACCAATTTCGACAACGAGGAGGCCCTTTACCGCTTCCAGCTGATCTGGCGCCGGCTGGGGATCGAAAAGGCACTCAGGGAAAAAGGCATTGAAGAAGGCCAGTCCGTCAAGATCGGCGAAATGGTCTTCGATTTTCACGATCAGTATTAGTCCGCCGGGAAACGGTGCGGGAAGGCGCGGAGCAGACCGCATGCCTGCAGCATCGTTTTTCCGGAGCCGGCTGTCAGGCCGGGGGCCGGGCAGAGGAAAAGGCGGTGGAAGGAATGGAACGGAAAGGGTTGACGGAAGCCAGGCGCATCGTCGTCAAGGTCGGGTCCAGCACGATCACGTATCCCAATGGCAAGGTCAATTATGAGAAAATCGAAAAACTGGCCCGCGTGATGGCGGATCTGCAGAACCAGGGAAAGCAGATGATCCTGGTTTCTTCCGGAGCGGGTGCCGTCGGTGTGGGAAAACTGAAGTTTTCCGAAAAACCGCGGGATATCCCGGGCAAACAGGCCTGCGCGGCTGTGGGCCAGGGCATCCTCATGCATATCTATGAGCGGCTCTTTGCCGAATACGGCCAGACGGTGGCACAGGTGCTCCTGACCCGTGCGGATACGCTGGACCGGCATCATTACGCCAACGCGCGCAATACATTCCAGCGGCTCATCGAGTGGGGTGTGATCCCCGTGGTCAATGAGAACGACGTCGTGGCCATCGATGAATTCAAGATCGGGGACAATGACAATCTGTCCGCTCTCGTCGCGGGCATCGTGGACGCCGATGTGGACATCCTCCTGTCCGATGTGGACGGCCTTTATACAGCCAATCCCCAGACCCATCCGGAAGCAGTCCGGATCCCGGAGGTCACGGAGATCACAGCCGGGCTGGAGGCCATGGCCGGCGGTGCCGGATCCAGGAACGGGACCGGCGGCATGATCACCAAGATCCAGGCTGCCAAGGTGGCCAATTCGTCAGGGATCGCCCTGGTCATCGCTTCCGGGGCGGACCCGGAGATCCTGCGGGCCATCCTGCGGGGAGAACCGGTCGGGACCGTATTCCTGCCGCACGTTTCCCATCTGCAGTTCCGCAAGCAGTGGCTTGCTTTCGGCGCCCGGGTAGAGGGCACGATCGCCGTCGATGACGGCCTTGCCGCGGCAATCCGCAAAAACGGCACCTGCAGCATCCTCCCGGTCGGAGTGACGGATGTGAAGGGGAATTTCGAAAGCGGCGTGACGGTGAGCGTCGTCGATAAAACAGGCCATGAACTGGCCCGGGGAATCGTCAATTACGGCACGGAGGACCTGCGGAAGATCCTCGGCTGCCAGACGAAGGATATCGAGAAGATCCTGGGGTATACCCATACGGACGAAGTCATCCATCGGGACAACCTGGTGATCATGTGAGGAGGGATTGCAATGTATGAGCGCGGAATGGTCCGGATCCAGGCCGAAGCTGCCAAAGCGGCTTCCGTCGATCTGGGGCTCCTGAATACAAAGGTCAAGAATGACATCCTGCTGGCCATGGCGGACGGACTGATGGCTTCGGAAAAGGAAATCCTGGAAGCCAATGCCGGTGATATGGAAAAGGGCCGGCAGGACGGCCTCAGGGATTCCTTCCTGGACCGCCTGCTGCTGACCCATGAGCGGCTGGCTCAGATGGCCACGGGCATCCGGCAGGTCGCCAGTCTGCCGGATCCGGTCGGTCGCATCCTTGGCGGGGCGAACCTGCCGAACGGGCTGACGCTGACGAAAGTGTCCGTGCCGCTCGGCCTTATCGGCATCATCTATGAAGCCCGTCCGAACGTGACGGCTGATGCCATCGCTCTCTGCGTCAAGAGCGGCAATGCCGTGATCTTAAAGGGCGGCCGGGAGGCGCTCCATTCCAACAAGGCAGTCAGTGACGCCCTGATCGCAGCGGGACAGAAAGCCGGGCTGCCGCAGGGCGCGGTGCAGTTCATCAATGTGGAGGAACGGGAAGCCGTGGATGAACTGATCCATCTGGACGGGCTGATCGATGTTGTGATCCCCCGCGGCGGAGCGGGTCTGATCAGGACGGTGGTCCGCAATGCCTCCGTGCCGGTCATCGAGACGGGCGCCGGCGTCTGCCATACCTATGTGGACGCGGCAGCCGATGTCGCCATGGCCGTATCGATCGCGCTCAACGCCAAAGTGAACCGGCCGAGCACCTGCAATTCCATGGAGACCCTGCTGGTCCATAAAAATATTGCGGACTGTTTCCTGCCCGTAATGCTGGAGACGTACAAAAAGGCCCATGTGACGATTTTCGGGGATGACCGGACCCGTTCCTACGATGCTTCCATGGCTGCGGCTACGGAAGAGGACTGGCGTACGGAATATAATGATCTGCGCCTCAGCGTAAAAGTCGTGGACAGCATCGATGAAGCGATCGCCCATATCCGGCGCTACGGGACGGGCCATTCCGAGGCCATCGTCACGGACAATTACGAGGCGGCCCGCTACTTCCAGCAGCGGGTGGATGCGGCCTGCGTCTATGTGAACGCGTCCACGCGCTTCACGGACGGCTTTGAATTCGGATTCGGCGCGGAAATCGGCATCAGCACGCAGAAGCTGCATGCCCGGGGACCGATGGCGCTGCCGGAGCTGACGACCATCAAATACCTCATCGACGGGAACGGCCAGATCCGGTCCTGACAGGAAAGGGATCATTGCAGCGTAAGGAAGCATTGCGTATCCCTGTGGTTTCCGGAGCATTTTGTTCAATGAATGTTATGACCCTGTTCATGTGCTATTCATAAACACCTGTTATGATGGAGCTGCAGGCTGGAAGAATCTGATGCGTGTTCAAGCAAGGTAGGGGGGAGAATGTGAATTTCTTTAAACGGCATAAATATCTTTTGCTTTTTGTCGTTGTGCTCCTGATCGCCTCCGTCGGCGGCGGATTATGGTACCGCAGCAGGAAGGCCAGGGAAGCGCTTGCCCAGATCCGTACGGACAAGGCAACGATCGGGACACTGCGCAAGACGGTATCGGCTACGGGCGCCATGAGTGCCCAGGACAATGTCGATATCAACTCCAAGATCACGGGACGTATCGTGGCCGTGTATGTCAAGGAGAATGAGTTCGTCCGGGCCGGGCAGACCCTGGTCAAACTGGACGACACGTCCCTGCGGAAGACCCAGGAAATGAAGCGCGCCACCATGCAGGACCGGGAGGCGACGTACCGCCGCGATCTGGCCCTCGTGCAGGAAGGTGCCATTTCCCAGAGCATCTTCGATACGGCGGAGGCCAATTACCTCTACGCCAAGGCGGATTACGAACAGGCTGTGGCCAATACGAACGATACGGTCATCACGTCCCCGATCGACGGCTATGTCATCGGCAAGCCGACTTCCGTCGGGCAGACGGTATCCTCCGGTATTTCTTCGCCGCAGGTCATCATGAATGTGGCGACGCTGGACAAGATGCAGATCGAACTGATGGTGGATGAATCCGATATCGGGCAGATCCGTGACGGCCAGCAGGTGGAATTCACGGTCGATGCCTATCCGGATGAGACCTTCTACGGTGTCGTGACGCTGATCAGCCGCAGCGCGACCACGACGAACAACGTCAATTACTACAAGTGCTATGTCGACGTGGACAACGTGGACAACAAGCTGCTGCCGACCATGACGGCCCGCGCCAATGTCATCATCAGCGAAATGAAGGATGTCATGACCATCTCGAGCAAGTGCATCTTCTCGGACAACGGCCGGACGTATGTCAAGGTCCTCGACCGGGCTACGGGCAATCAGAAAGAAGTCGACATCAAACAGCTGATGGCCGGAGAAGACCGGATCGCTGTCAGCGGCGATATCAATGACGGGGATGAACTTGTCGTCAAGACGACCACGGTGAAGACCCAGACCCGGGGAGGTCCTCCCATTTGATGAAAGACGGAGGCAGTCACCATGAACGTCATTGAATTGAAAGACATCGTAAAAGCGTATGTCATGGGCGACACGACGGTGTATGCCCTGAACCACATCACTGTGAATTTCGAAAAGGGCAAGTTCACTTCCATCGTCGGGCCGTCCGGAAGCGGCAAATCCAGCCTGATGAATGTCCTGGGGTGCCTGGACCGTCCCACATCGGGGCACTATATCCTGGAGGGCAAGGACATTGCCCAGTATTCGGACGATGAGCTGGCCCATACGCGGAACGCGCGCATCGGTTTCGTATTTCAGAGCTTCAACCTGCTGAGCCGGCTGACAGCCGTGGAAAACGTGGCCCTGCCCCTCATCTATGCGGGGGTCGGCCTGAAGGAACGGACCGAACGGGCTGAAAAAGCCCTGCAGGAAGTGGGACTGGGTGAGCGGATGTACCACAAACCCAATGAGATGAGCGGCGGGCAGCGCCAGCGTGTGGCCATCGCCCGCGCCCTCATCAACAATCCGGCCATCATCATGGCGGACGAACCGACGGGCAACCTGGATACGAAATCCACGCTGGAAATCATTGATATCTTTGAAAAGCTGAACCACGAGGGTAAGACAGTCATCATGGTCACGCATGAACCGGAGCTGGCGGACATGACCCAGCGGATCCTGACCATCCGGGACGGCAAGCTGATCAAGGACGAACGAAGGGAGTAGGGACATGCTTCGCGAATGCATCAAGATGGCCTTCGAAGGCATGATATCCAATAAGATGCGGACTTTCCTGACCATGCTGGGCATCATCATCGGTGTCGGCGCGGTCATCGCCATGGTCTCTCTGGGCCTGGGCATGCAGGAAAAAGTCAAGGACAATATCACCAGTATGGGCAGCAACCTGCTCATCGTCATGAGCGGCGGCCGCACGGCCAACGGCCAGCGGATCGCAAGCGGCAGCGGCGCCCATCTGACGTACGATGATGCCAAGGCCATCGAAAAGAATGTCGACGGCATCAAATATGTGGCGCCCGGCGTGCAGAGCAGTTATCAGCTCGTGGCGGGCAACCAGAACTGGAATACACAGGTGCAGGGCATGACGCCGAACATCATCGATATCCGCAATTACACCATTGCGGAAGGGCGGATGTATACGGCCAAGGAAATGACGAGCCGTGACCGTGTCTGTGTCATCGGCAAGACCGTGGCGGACAATCTGTTCCCCGAAGGCAATCCTGTGGGCAAGACCCTCCGGATCAACAAGGCACCGTTCCAGGTGATCGGCATCCTGAGCTCGAAAGGGCAGTCGGCCATGGGACAGGATCAGGATGATATCGTCTTTGTCCCTCTGACGACAGCCATGCAGCGGATCATGGGCGTCACCTTCATCCGGAATATCACGATCCAGTGCGCGAACGAAAATACCATCGACCAGGTCCAGTCCGATGTGGTGACGCTGCTGCGGCAGCGTCACAAGATCAAGACCGGCGAAGACGATGACTTCTCGGTCCGCAACCTGGCAGAAATCATCAAGACGGCTCAGGAAACGACCGGGTCCATCACCCTGCTGCTTGCCATTGTCGCAGCGATCAGTCTGCTCGTCGGCGGCATCGGCATCATGAACATCATGCTTGTATCCGTGACGGAACGGACGCGGGAAATCGGGATCCGCAAGGCCCTGGGGGCCACGTACCACGATATCCTGCTGCAGTTTCTGGTGGAATCCATGGTCATCGGCGTGACCGGCGGGACGACCGGCATGATCCTGGGTACGATCGTATCCGTCATTGCGGCCAAGGCCATCGGCTGGCCCGTGGTTGTGTCCGTCGCCGCGACCATCATCTCGGTGGTCTTCTCCGTCGGGATCGGCCTCTTCTTTGGTCTCTATCCGGCCAAGAAGGCGGCGCTCCTCGATCCGATCGAGGCCCTGCGGTATGAATGACGGGAAGCCGACCCTGAAAGAAAAATGGAACGGCCTCAGAGAGTGGCTGCAGCGGCCCAAGACGAAGTTCGATCTGAAGGACCGCCTGCGGGCGCTGGCTCTGCTCCTTATCCTGACGGCCGTGCTCTGTAAGATCCTGCGCCGGCTGGGCTGGTGACGCAGAAACGGGGGCGGCCCCTGGAACATCTGTTCCAGGGGCCGCCCCCGTTTTTTCAGGTCTTTTTGTTGATGCTTCCGGGTCAGGGCCTGAAAGGCTGGATCCTGCGGTAAAGAAAGGAGCGCACGCGGCATCACAGCGCCACGGCATCAAAGCACCACAGCATCAAAGCCTCACAGCCTCACAGCATTCTTCCTGATGCATACGGCCCAGGGCCACTGTGGCTGTCCGGCCGGAAGACAGGATCCTGCGGTAATGGAAAGAGCGCCACGCGCCCCACAGCATCACAGCATCACTGCGCCACAGCATCAAAGCAACAGCGCCGTCAGGTCCGGGGTCTGTCCCCGTCCCGGACCTGCGGCGCCCTGCGTTTGCCTGCTGACCGGTTTCCGGCCCGGCAGCGGAGGGCACTTTTTCCGAAGGTCCGTCAGATGAACAGGCCGGCGTCCGGTCCGACGGGGAACCCGGCCAGTATCCACAGGGCCATCATGATGCTCCAGAAGATCAGGAAGGCTATGGAGTACGGGAGCATCATGGAGGTCAGGGTACCCAGACCGGCATCTTCTTCATATTTGTTCATGAAGACCACGATCATGGCAAAATAGGACATGAGCGGGGTGATGATGTTGGTCGAGGAGTCGCCGATCCGGTAAGCCACCTGGGTCAGGGCCGGCGACAGGCCGAGACGGTACATCATGGGAACGAAGATCGGAGCCATGATGGCCCATTTGGCAGAAGCGGACCCCATGAAGAGGTTCAGGAATGCCGACAGCAGGATGAACAGGAGGATCAGGGGAAGTCCGGTCAGTCCGGCTGCCTCGAGTGCGTCCGCCCCCTTGAAGGAGACGATGAGCCCCAGGTTGGTTTTGCCGAAATAGGCGATGAACTGAGAGGCGAAGAAGGCCAGGACCATGTAGCCGCCCATGGATTTCATGGCCTCCGTCATGGCGGCGACAAGATCGTGGGAGGTGCGGAGCTTGCCCGTCGTCCGGCCGTAAGCGACGCCCGGGATCAGGAAGAGGAGCAGGATGGCGGGAATCAGGCCGTCGTGGAGGAACGCCTTCAGCGTCATGGCTCCGCCGGGCTCAGCCGAACGGAACAGAGCATTCTGCGGAAACATCAGGAAGGCCATGATGCAGACGTAGACGAGAAGAGCGATGAGGGCGTTTTTCAGCGCTTTTGTCTCAAGCGCCGTGACCGGCGTGTCGTCCGGTTTGTAGCGGCCCTCATAGGTGCCGAGGTTCGGTTCCACGATCTTATCCGTGACGATCGTGCCGATGACCGTCAGCAGGAATGTGGAAGCCGCAAGGAAATACCAGTTGCAGGTCGGTGCCAGCGTCATGTCGATGCCGGCAGCCTTCAGGGCCTGGTTGGTGATGCCCGTCAGCAGCGGATCCGTGGTCCCGATGAGCAGGTTTGCCGAAAAGCCGCCGGACACCCCGGCAAAGGCTGCTGCCATGCCTGCCAGGGGATGGCGTCCGGCCATGCAGAAAAGCAGGGCCCCGATGGGGATGACGATGACATATCCCGCGTCAGAGGCGATGTTGGACATGATCCCGGCAAAGAGGACGATGGGGGTCAGATATCTGCTGTTGGCATTCATCAGGAGCTTTTTCAGGGACGTGTTGAACAAGCCTGTCCACTCGGCGACTCCGACGCCGAGCATGGCGACCAGTACCGTGCCCAGCGGGGCGAAGCCGGTGAAGTTTTTGGTGGCAGAGTTGAACATGTAGCGCAGGCCTTCCGGCGTGAGGAGGGAGACCGCCTTTTTGGTCACTTCCGCTTTGGCCCGGGCGTCGAAGTAGGTTACGGAAACTCCCTGGGAAGCGACGAAGTGGGATACGATCACGACAATGACGGCCAGCAGCAGGAACAGCATGGCAGGATGGGGCAGCCTGTTGCCGATGCTTTCCACGCCTTTCAGGAAACCATTCATTTCACGATTCTTTTTTGGACTGCGTCCGGATTGCATTTTTTTGTCTGTGCAAGTCATCATTTTTCTCCTTGGATTCAGTTGGAACGGAGCGCTCTGCGGCGCGGACCGTTCCGGGGAAGCACGGGCGGGCCGGCCTTCCCCGGGTGTGGATGGGATGGATATGAGGTTGCGGATGGTTGTGTGGATGGGCTGTGCAGGGTGGACAGGTCCCCTGCCTGGGACAGGACCTCCTTTCGTCTGGATAAAAAATCTATCGATGTGATATTATTTTACCAAAAATTGAATGATGTGAATAGTATGAAATATAAAAAACAGAACAATTTCGTTCAGTCCATTTTTGCAGCAGCCATTTTCTTGGGCCGGGAAAGCGGATGTGATAAAATAAAAAGGTTAAGGAACACGGGACGGATCCGTATCCCTTATGAGGAAATCCAGATTTTTTGAGAGGAGCAGGCATATGCGTGATACATCCCTCGTTTATCCGCTGGATGGGCAGGGCCGGATCCTGCTGGGCCGCAAGAGACGGGGCATGGGCTTTGGCAAATGGAACGGGTTCGGCGGCAAGCTTGAACCGGGCGAGACCATGCGGCAGTGCGCGGTCCGGGAACTGCAGGAAGAGTGCGGCCTTACAGCAGCACCGGAAGCCCTGGAACTGGTGGCGGACCTGTACTTCGACCAGCCTTCCGATGCCGCCTGGTCCCATGGCGGGATGGTCTATTTTGTGCGGCAGTGGCAGGGCGAGCCGGCCCGTTCCGATGAAATGGAGCCGCGCTGGTTCTCCCTGGCCGAACTCCCTTATGGGACCATGTGGCAGGCTGACCGGATCTGGCTGCCGCTGCTCCTTGCGGGCAAACAGCTGCGCGGGACGGTTGCCTTTGCTGAGGATGGGGATTCCGTCATCGCTTCCGTCTTCCGGGAGGTGCATCTTGACCGTACCAAATGAATGGGTGGAGCCCCTCCTTGCGTGGTTCGGCCGCTGCGGCAGGAAGCTTCCCTGGCGAGGTGCAAAGCCGAGGGATCCTTACCATGTCTGGGTTTCGGAAATCATGCTGCAGCAGACCCGGACCGAGACGGTAAAAGCGTATTTCACCCGCTGGATGGCTCTCTTCCCGACCGTGGCAGATCTTGCCCGGGCCGAAGAAGAAAACGTGCTCCGGGCCTGGCAGGGCCTCGGCTACTACAGCCGTGCCCGGAATCTCCTCAGGGCGGCGCGGGAAATCGCGGTGCGCTGCGGTGGCCGCATCCCGTCCGATATAAAGACGCTGAAGTCACTGCCCGGCATCGGGGAGTATACGGCGGGGGCGATCGCGTCGCTCGCTTACGGCAGGCCCGTCCCGGCCGTGGACGGCAATTTGCTCCGGGTGCTGGCGAGGCTCTATGCGGTGGAGGCGGATATCCTTTCCCCGGAAGGGAAGAAACGGATCACCGGGCTGGCGGAGCGGGTGATCCCTCCGGACAGGCCGGGCGATTTCAATGAGGCACTGATGGATCTCGGTGCGGAGATCTGTATCCCCAAAGCGCCGCGCTGCACGGCATGCCCGCTGCAGCACAGCTGTGAGGCGCGGCGGCGGGGCCTCGAGACGGTGCTTCCTGTGAGGAAGCCGCGCCGGGCGCAGGAGGTGTTCTATGCGGCCTGCCTCGTGGCACGGCGCGGTGACCAGGTCCTGCTCCATCACCGGCCCGCCAGGGGGATGCTGGCATCGCTCTGGGAACTGCCGACATATCTGGCCGGCAGCGAAGAGGCAAGCTGCCGTCTCGCCCGGGAAGCCGCCCGCGGCGTGCTGGGCAGCCCTGTCTGGACGCACCGCCACGTCTTTACCCATCAGATCTGGTACATGAAGGCCTATCCGGTCCGGCTGGAAGAGCTGCCCGGACCTGCCGGGGAGTATACCTGGGCCGGCCCGGACGAGCGGGAGCGTCTGCCCCTCTGCGGACCCTGCAGCCGTTTCTTTGCGGAGGAGGGGACCGCTCTCTTCTGACGGCGGACGGGTTTTCCGGAATATTGTACCTCCCATGGGGCTGTGTTATAATAAGATACGTTTTAACAGACCGCTGAGTCAGAAGGAAAGGTGATTTTCATTGAAAGATTCCAATCGACCTTCCAAAAATGCGCTGTACTACTATGTGGCAGGCATCATCATCATTTTGATCATCAATACGATCATCACACCGATGTTCTTCAAACCCCATGTCCAGGAAGTGACATACACGAATTTCCTGAAAATGGTGGACGAAGGCAAGGCATCCAAGGTCGAAATCAACCAGAACCGGATCGCCCTGCTCTGCAAGGACAGTGACGGCAAGGAAAACATCTACGTGACGGGCCGCGTGGATGATCCTGAACTGGTCAACCGCCTGGTCAAGGCCAATGTCGAGTTTTCCCAGGTCGTGCCGCGGGAAGAATCGCCCATCGCGAAGTTCTTCAACAACTGGATCTTCCCGTTCCTGCTCTTCATCGTCATCGGCCAGCTGATCATGCGCTTCCTCGGGCCCAAGCTCGGAGGCGGGGGCAACATGATGAGCTTTGGCAAGAGCAATGCCAAGGTGTACATCGAAGCCCAGACCGGCAAGACCTTCAAGGATGTCGCCGGCCAGGATGAGGCCAAGGAGGCCCTGCAGGAAATCGTTTCGTTCCTGCACAATCCGGCCAAGTATAATGATATCGGTGCGACCATGCCGAAGGGCGTGCTCCTCGTAGGCCCTCCGGGCACGGGCAAGACGTTGCTGGCCAAGGCTGTCGCCGGCGAGGCCAAGGTGCCGTTCTTCTCCATTTCCGGTTCCGAATTCATCGAAATGTTCGTGGGCATGGGCGCTGCCCGTGTGCGGGATCTGTTTAAGCAGGCCCAGGAAAAGGCACCGTGCATCGTCTTTATCGACGAAATCGATGCCATCGGCAAGAAGCGGGACAATGGCTCCTTTGGCAGCAATGATGAGCGGGAGCAGACCCTGAACCAGCTCCTGTCCGAAATGGACGGCTTCGACGGCAGCAAGGGCGTCATCATCCTGGCAGCCACGAACCGTCCGGAAGTGCTCGACAAGGCACTTCTCCGTCCGGGCCGTTTCGACCGCCGGGTGCCGGTGGAACTGCCGGATCTCCAGGGCCGCGAGGCCATCCTGAAGGTGCATTCCCACGATGTCCGGATGTCCCCGAATGTGGATTTCCATACCATCGCTCTGGCAACGAGCGGCGCCTCCGGCGCGGAACTTGCCAATATCGTGAATGAGGCAGCCCTGAGGGCTGTCCGGATGGGCCGCCGGGAAGTCATCCAGGAGGATCTGGAGGAATCGGTGGAAGTCGTCATCGCCGGGGCGCAGCGCAAGGGCGCCGTGATCTCTCCGGAAGAAAAGAAGATCATTGCCTATCACGAAATCGGCCATGCCCTGGTGGCTGCCAGACAGACCGAATCGGCGCCGGTCCATAAGATCACGATCATCCCGAGGACATCCGGTGCGCTGGGCTATACCATGCAGGTCGATACGCAGGAAAAAGTCCTGATGACGAAAGAAGAACTCTTCAATAAGATCGTCACACTGACGGGCGGCCGGTCCGCGGAGGAAGTCGTCTTCTCCAAGGTCACGAGCGGCGCGTCCAATGATATCGAGCAGGCGACCAAACTGGCCCGGGCCATGATCACCCGCTTCGGCATGACCGACGAATTCGACATGGTGGCGCTGGAAACCGTGAACAATGCGTACCTGTCGGGCGACACGTCCCTGGCCTGTGCACCTGAGACGGCAGCACGCATCGACAGTGCCGTGTTCGAAGTCGTCAAGGAGGCCCATGAGGAAGCCCGCCGGATCCTGATGAGCAACAGGGAGAAGCTGGATGAACTGGCAGCCTATCTGCTGAAGAAAGAAACGATCACCGGTGATGAATTCATGGCCATCCTGAACGGCAGGGATCCGGAAGGACCCGTGACTGTGGATGCGGAAGTCGTCGCCAGTGAGGACGCCGGTCAGTCTGCGCCGCAGGCTGGCTGACCCGGGACTGCCGGAAGGCAGGGAAACAGCATATAAAAAAGACACCGCCTTATGGGGACGGTGTCTTTTTATATGCTTGCGGGCCAGGGCTGCGGCAGATGACTGAAAGGATGGATTTCCGCGGCAATGGAAAGAGTTCCGCACAGTCCCACTGCCTTTTTTCAGCCCAGCCGGGCTACGCTCTCAGGAGCGGTCCCGGCCGCTTCCTGCCGTCAGGAAAGCTCGGGCAGGAGTGAACTTTCGAGGTCTTCCAGATGCAGCGTGCGGTGCTGGATCAGTTCGTCCAGGCGCAGCGTCAAAAACGGCTGTGCCGTCATTTCTTTTGCCTTCAGGAGGGCGACCTGCAGGTCCGGCGGCCATTTTTTGTCCGGCCAGGCTTCCAGTGCCGTGATGGCATTGGCGCGGCAGCTGTCATAGAGGCTTGTCAGGGCTTTGGCGAGGATGTGTCCTCCCGCCCCGGGATGCTGCGTGAGGGCGACGAGGAGGGGGGTGATGGTGTGTTCATCCACAAGATATCCGTCCGTATGCTCGTCCGCAAACGCCAGGACCCGTTCAAAGGCCCGCCTGTTCTTTGTCGAAAGCAGGAAAGGATACAGTTCCGTGCGCCGGGGATCGCTCTTGAGCAGGTTCCACAGCCTGGTATGGATCGGGATGTCCATGGCATAGGCCATCTGTACGGCCAGGAGGTTCGTGGAACCGTCCTCGTTGAGGAGCATTTTGGGCAGCTTTTCCTTCCAGGGAGTCTCATAGACGAAGGACTCGATATCGCTCAGCAGCGTATGGCACTGATTCATGCTGAGCTGATCCCAGTTGCCCTGGTCCACCATGCTTTCCAGTTCCCGCGACAGATTCATCAGAGCTGCCGCATCCTCCAGGGACTTGTGATGCTCTCTGGCATGGTACAGGCATTTCTGCAGGAGCCGGTACAGCTGGATCACGGGCAGTTCCTCCGAGGCCCGCTTCGAGGGCGGCTCGAAGTTCAGCAGGAAGTCGATATAATCGACGACCGTATGCATGACGGCGGAGAATTCCTCGCCGGACATGGAAGAGCGGTCCAGCAGGTCCATCATATCGCTTTCCTTTATGATCAGCAGCGAGATGGCGGGATAGTCGATGTTGAGATCCCAGCCGTTCAGCAGGAGCCAGTGTTTTTCTGCCGGCGTGACGAAATTGTACATTTCCATGGCACAGACCCGGCCCCAGCGGTTGGTGTGGTTGATGATCTCCCAGAGATCGCTTTCCTCCAGCATATGGCCGAGCTCGAGCGCATAGATGACATAGTTCGTGAATTCCTCGCAGCGGGCCATGAGCATGAGATCACTTTTCAGCCCGTGGGCGGCATTCAGGTTGTTTTCGTTCAGCAGATGCAGGCCCGCCACGGTGATGGCCAGCTTGAGCGGTTCCGGATTGATGGCTTCATGCAGCCAGTCGTTGCACAGTTTCCAGACCGGTTCGGGGATCGGCGCCTGGCTCATCAGTTCCGTGATGGTGTCATAGTAGAACACAAAAGGCGTCGTCGAAAGGCCATAGTAGATCTTTTTGGCTGCTTCGGCGCCGGGCTCCCGGGCGTAGGCCAGCAGCGAGTTCCAGATCGGGGCTGCCAGCGCCTCCTGGCCCGGGATCTCCACGTCGGCCAGGTAGACATCTGCGGCACCGGGATCGATGAAGACAGTGGGATAGCTTTCGAGCAGGTCGCGGTCCTGGATCTGTTCGGGTGCAAAGAAACCGTTCTGATCCAGATGTTCTTTTATCAGGGTTAAGATTCCCGGTTCATTTTTCCAGGGCAGTGCATTGGTATCATTGGTATCCATAAGCGATCCTTCTGCTCCCGCCGGGAAAACGCCGGATCCGTGCAGCCGTGCCGGCGGGAACCTGCACAGCGGCGGGCTGCCGGACAAAGCTGGGGTTTTCCCCGGAGCATTTTTAAAAAATGTACTCATGATTATATCATATTATGACTGGAAGGGAAGAGGGAAAGGAGCGAATGGTGTGCCAGGCGCAGTGAAAGGAGGGCCGGAAGGCAGGGCGGGGATTCCCCGGGCCCGGCAGAGACCGGGCCGGGATGTCAGAAAAAACGTCAAAAAAAGCCGGTCATACAGAAACGGGACTCCCGCTTCCTGCGGAAGTCCCGTCCGGATGGCCGGCGGAAGATCAGTCCACCGTAAGATAGATGAGGGAAACTTCTTTTTTGAGTTCCAGCGCAAAGGGGTCGCCGGGATTGTCCGACGCGTAGAGCGTATCCGGTTCCAGCTGCCTGCCGTCCAGCGTGCTGCCCGCAAGATCCTCCGCGTCCGCGGGCGGGACGTAGAGGAACCGGTGCGGAGCCGGGAGCGGCACTGTGGAAGTATGGATGACTTCGTACGTGGCGCGCAGGCCTTTTTTGTAGATCAGGTTGAAATCGACGGCCCGGCCCTGGGAATGGGTATGCCAGGCACCGTCGAAAAAGGCGGATTCCAGCGGCTTCAGCGTGACGGAATCCCCCGTTTCTGCATAGGTCAGGGTAAAGCCTCCCGTAAGGGGCGTGATGATGCGGTCATATCCCGGGAGCAGCGTGAAATCAGAAGCGTCCAGATCCACGGTCGCCGAGCTGAGACGGAGCTCGAAACGGCGGTCTTTGTAGGAACCGTCCCTTGGGAAGATATAGAACTCCGTGGTCGTGCCGCCGGACCAGGTCGTCGTGCCGGCCTGGGACCGGGCAATGGCGTATACTGTCATGAAAGATCACCTCACTGATTGAACTCCCTCCATGCTAGGCTGAAAACGTCAAATATTAGTCAAAAGCGGTTTTTTTCCTCTTTTTTTCTCATCGACGTTTTTTAGGCGAGCCATTGGTACAATGGAGCCAAATTTGCGGGATATACCGCTTATGCTGGTTTTTCATTTTATGGAGGTGCTGAAATGGCTAAAAAGTTAGTGGAATTTGTACCGAATTTTAGTGAAGGCCGTGACAAGGCAAAGGTCGAGAAGATCGTCGATGAAGCCCGTAAGATCAAAGGGCTGACCCTGCTTGACTATTCCCTTGATCCTAACCATAACCGTTCTGTCGTAACCATCATCGGATCCCCTGAGGCCGTTACGGAAGCTGCCATCAATATGGCGAAAGTCGCCATCCAGCTCATCGATATGCGGACCCACCATGGTGCCCATCCCCGTTTCGGCGCCGTCGATGTGGTGCCCTTCACGCCGGTCATGGGCGTGACCATGGATGAGTGCGTCGCAATCGCCAACAAGGTCGGCAAGGCCTACGGCGATATGGGCATCCCTGTGTATCTCTATGAAGATGCCGCCACCTGCGAGGAACGCCGCAACCTGGCTACGGTCCGCAAAGGCCAGTATGAGGGCTTCTTTGAAAAGATCAAAGATCCGGCCTGGAAGCCTGACTACGGCCCTGCTGAAATGAATGCCGTTTCCGGCTGCTCCGCCGTGGGCGCCCGCGTGCCTCTGATCGCCTTTAACGTCAACCTGGGCACGGACAATGTCGAAGTGGCTCAGGCCATTGCGAAGAAAGTCCGCAACATCGGCGGCGGCCTGCACTTTGTCAAGGCCATCGGACTGAAGCTGGAAGAACGGAACCAGACCCAGGTCTCCATGAACCTCGTCAACTATGAAAAGACGGCAGTCTACAGAGCTTTCGAAATGGTCAAGATGGAAGCCCGCCGCTACGGCGTGCCCGTCGTCGGAAGCGAAGTCATCGGCACCGTTCCGATGAAAGCCCTGCTGATGGCTGCAGAATATTATCTGCAGATCGAAAACTTCAATATGGATGAAATTCTTGAAAAACGTCTGCTGGATGCTGAAAACTGAGAGCTTTGAAGGAGGACGGACCCATGTTAAGCGATATTGAGATTGCCCAGAAAAATGTGATGGAACCGATCGACAAGATCGCCGCCCAGCTGGATATCCATCCGGAAGAGCTGGAGCAGTACGGCCATTATAAGGCCAAAATCTCCCTGGACGTGCTGAAGCGTCTGGAAAACAAACCCGACGGCAAACTGGTCCTCGTGACGGCCATTACACCGACTCCGGCCGGTGAAGGCAAGTCCACGACGAGCATCGGCCTTGTGCAGGCTCTGAACAAGATCGGCAAGAAGGCTGTCGTAGCCCTGCGCGAACCGTCCCTCGGACCTGTGTTCGGCATCAAGGGCGGTGCTGCCGGCGGCGGCTATGCCCAGGTCGTCCCGATGGACGATATCAACCTCCATTTCACGGGGGATATGCATGCGATCACGGCAGCCAACAACCTGCTGGCGGCCATGATCGACAACCACATCCAGCAGGGGAATGAGCTGCGCATCGATGCCCGCCAGATCACCTGGCGCCGCGTCATGGACATGAACGACCGCGCCCTGCGCCACGTCGTTGTGGGACTGGGCGGCAAGGCCTGCGGCTTCACGCGGGAAGACGGCTTCATGATCACGGTGGCTTCTGAAATCATGGCCATCCTGTGCCTTGCCACGGATCTGCAGGACCTGAAACGCCGCTTCGGCAGGATCATCATCGGTCCGGATCTGGACGGCAACCCCGTCTACGTCCATCAGCTCGGCTGCGAAGGCGCCATGGCGATGCTCATGAAGGATGCCATCAAACCGAACCTGGTCCAGACCCTGGAACATACACCGGCCATCATCCACGGCGGACCCTTTGCCAATATCGCCCATGGCTGCAACTCCATCCTCGCCACGAAGATGGCGATGAAGCTCGGCGACATCGCCGTCACGGAAGCAGGCTTCGGTGCGGATCTGGGTGCTGAAAAGTTCATGGACATCAAATGCCATTACGGCAATATCTATCCGGATGCAGTCGTCGTCGTCGCCACCATCCGTGCCCTCAAGATGCACGGCGGTGTCAAGAAGACCGAACTGAGCAGGGAAAATGTGCAGGCTGTCAGCGACGGCTTCAGCAACCTGGCTAAGCAGGTCGAGAACATGCGCAGCTTCGGGCTGCCCGTCCTGGTCGCCATCAACAAGTTCTCGTCCGATACGCCGGCTGAAATCGAGATGCTGCTCAAGAAGTGCGAGAGCTTCGGCGTGGAAGTGACCCTGAACGAATGCTGGGAAAAAGGCGGCGAAGGCGGCATCGACATGGCCAACAAGCTCGTCGAGATCCTGGATACGATCAAGGCCGAACCGAAACAGCTGTATGATGTGAATGACACGATCCCGAACAAGCTGAAAGCGATCGTCACGAATATCTATGGCGGCAAGGGCGTCGAATTCACACCGAACGCCAAAAAACAGATCAAACAGCTCGAAGCCTGGGGCGTGGACAAGCTGCCGATCTGCGTAGCCAAGACCCAGTATTCCCTCAGTGACAACCCGGCTCTCCTGGGCGCTCCGAAAGACTTCGACATCACCGTGCAGGATGTCCGCGTTTCCAACGGGGCGGGCTTCATCGTCGCCCAGACGAGCAACATCATGGTCATGCCCGGCCTGCCGAAGAAGCCGGCGGCGCTGAACATGGATATCGATGCGAACGGCAAGATCACGGGACTGTTCTGAGGAACCGAGGAGTAGAAATGGAACTGAAAAAATTGACGGTTGAAGGGTTCATCCAGGAGACGAGTTCTTCTTCTCCGGCTCCTGGCGGCGGCAGCATCGCGGCGCTGAACGCGGCTTCCGCAGCTGCACTGATCGAGATGGTAGCCCATCTGACCATCGGCAAGGAGAAATATGCCTCCTCCGAGGCTGAAATGAAGGAAGTGGCAGCGAAAGCCGCTGCCCTGAAGGAACAGTTCCTGGCCCTCATCGATGAGGACAGTGCTGCCTTCAATAAGATCATGGCGGCCTTCAAGCTGCCGAAAGCGACGGATGCGGACAAGAAGGTCCGGCATGAAGCCATCCAGGATGCCACGAAAGGGGCGGCTCTCGTCCCGTTCAGGGTGGGAGAAGCGGCAAACCAGCTCTTTGGACTGGCTGACGCTGTCATCACCCGCGGCAATCCCAATGCCGTGACCGACGGCGCTGTAGCAGCCATGAACGCCAGGGCCGCTGTGCGGGGCGCATTCCTGAATGTCAAGATCAACCTTGGCAGCATCAAGGATGAAGCCTTCGTGGCCGACCTGAAAGCGAAGATGGCTGCCATCGAAGCGGATGTGGACGCTAAGGAGCATGATCTGCTGAGCAAGGTCAATCTCTGATCCGGCATCAGAAAAGTTTTTGCGGGCCCGCTGCCTGTGCGAAGATTTCGCGCAGGCAGCGGGCCTTTTTTCGCTGCGGGCATTTCTGCAGGAGCGGGGATCGAGGCCCGTCCTTTTCTGCCGGCAGGCGGCCGGGCACGGCCGCGGCAGCAGGATCCGTGCGGCTTTCCAAACTGGAAGGGAACGGATCGAGAGGGAAAAAACTTCCAGTTTTGCGGAGAAACGGACGGTTCGGGGAATCATGATTCAATTTCCCCATGGCTTTAACGTACGGAATGGGCCGAATGATTTATTTGCAGAAAAGTCGTCTGACCACTGGAAAACAAAAAAATATGCCCGATTCTTTAGCGTGCTAATTCGATAGTTCGGTAAAAATCGTCAAAAAAGCAGGAAGCGCAAAAAGTATGAAAAAACTGAATAATGCAAAATAAATTTTAAAAATTTGACGTTTTTCGGTCTGCTGCAGCGTACAATGAAGCTGTCAATTGAGGAGGCTGGGCAGGCAGCTTCCGGAACCGGAAAAATTTAATAAAGGAGTTGAGATTTTCATGGGAATTTTATCCAATCCAATCGTAATTTCCGTAATCGTCATGACAGCCCTGTGTCTCTTGAAAATGAACGTACTTCTGGCCATCCTGATCTCCGCGATCGTAGCCGGTCTTACCGGAGGACTTGATCTCAGCAAGACTTTCAGCACCATGATCGCCGGTATGGGCGGCAACTCGGAAACGGCTCTGAGCTACATCCTGCTCGGGGTCCTGACAGTTGCCATCGGACGGTCCGGCCTGGCAGACATCGCAGCCCGCAAGATCGCAAAGGCTGTGGGCACGAAAAAACTGCTGTTCTGCTTTACCATCGCGTTCTTCGCCTGCTTCTCCCAGAACCTGATCCCTGTGCATATTGCCTTCATCCCCATCCTGATCCCGCCCCTGCTCCATGTGATGAACAAAATGAAGCTGGACCGCCGGGCTGTGGCCTGCGCCCTGACCTTCGGACTGAAAGCACCGTACGTTTCCCTGCCCGTTGGCTTCGGCCTGCTGTTCATGACCATCATCAAGGACCAGATGGTCGCCAATAAAGTGGATGTCGGCATCAGCGACATTTCCTCCGTGATGTGGATCGGCGGCGTTGCCATGCTGGTCGGCCTGATCCTTGCCGTTTTCCTGTACTGTGCACGTGACCGTGAATACAAAGATCTGCCGATCACCGGCGTATCCGATGTATCCGATGAAGAAAGCAAGATGACCCCTGACTGCTGGAAGGCTCTGGCTGCCGCTGTGGTGGCTTTCGTGGCCCAGCTGCATTTCGAGTCCCTGCCGATCGGCGCGACCTGCGGACTGGTCGTCATGCTCGTGACCGGCGGCATCAAATGGAAGAAGATCGATGAATACGTCGACGGCGGCGTTGCCATGATGGGCTTCATCGCATTCGTGATGCTGGTGGCTGCCGGATATGCCAATGTGCTCCGCGAGACCCATTCCGTCGAAGCCCTGGTCAATGCGACGACTTCCGTCATCACCACCAAGTTCGGCGGCGCCTTCGTCATGCTGGCCGTAGGCCTTTTGATCACGATGGGCATCGGCACTTCCTTCGGGACGATCCCCGTGGTCGCTTCCATCTACATCCCCATGGGCTACAAACTCGGATTCTCCACCGGATCCATCATCCTTCTGATCGGTATCGCGGCTGCCCTGGGCGACGCAGGCTCTCCTGCCTCTGACTCGACGCTGGGACCGACTTCCGGCCTGAATGCGGACGGTCAGCACAACCACATCTGGGATACCTGTGTACCGACCTTCATCTTCTACGATGTCACCCTGTTCATCGGCGGCCTGATCGGTGCCATGATCCTTGGTTAAACGAAATGTCCACCGGCTGCTGTTCCTGTTAGACAGCAGCCGCTTTCATTGGAAATCAGTCTTTTTACCGGATAAACGGAAAGTGGTCCCGCGCCGCACTGGACCGTAACGGCAGGCGGCAGGCCCACGCATCATGTTGATAAAAATGAGGAGGATGGATTTAAAATGTTGTTAAAAGACGTAAAGAACATCAAAGAAGTGACCCTGAACGGCAATGATCTGACTCTGGAAGAACTGATCGCGATTTCCCGCTACGGCGCGAAGATCAAAGTCGATCCGGACGCTGTCGCCCGCATCAAGGCTTCCCGTGCCCTGATCGATGATATCGTGGAAAACGAGAAGGTCGTCTACGGTGTGACGACCGGTTTCGGGTCCCTGTGCCGCGTATCCATTTCCAAGGAAGACTGCAGCCAGCTCCAGGAAAACCTGATCCGCACCCACTGCTGCGGCTACGGCAATCCGCTTTCCCGCGAAGTCACCCGCTGCGCCATGACGATCCGTGCCAATGCGCTGGTCAAAGGGTATTCCGGAGTCCGGATGGAAACGCTGAACACGCTGGTCGAAATGATCAACAAGGGTGTCCATCCTTACATTCCCGAAAAGGGTTCCCTGGGTGCTTCCGGCGACCTGGCTCCGCTGGCCCATATGGTGCTCCCGATGCTCGGCCTGGGCAAGGCTGAATACAAAGGGGAACTGATGAGCGGCAGGGAAGCCATGGACCGGGCCGGCATCCCCATCATCAAGCTCGTGGCCAAGGAAGGCCTGGGACTGATCAACGGCACGCCGATCCTGACGGCCATGGGCACCTTCGCTCTCTGGGACGGCATGCTGCTCCTGAAGCAGAGCGATATCGCCGGCGCCCTGACGATCGAAGCCAACCGCGGCATCATCGATGCCTTTGATGAGAGACTCCATACGATCCGTCCGCACCGCGGCCAGCTCGATACGGCCTACAATATGCGTTCCCTGCTGAAGAACAGTACCTATGTGACCCATCAGGGCGAACTGAAAGTCCAGGATCCGTACTCCCTGCGCTGCATCCCTCAGATCCACGGCGCCAGCAAGGATGCGCTGGGCTTCGTCAAGGAGAAAGTCGACATCGAGATCAACTCCGCTACGGACAACCCCATCGTCCTGCCGGACGGCGATGTGATCTCCGGCGGCAACTTCCACGGCGAACCGATGGCCCTGCCCTTCGATTTCCTGGGGATCGGCCTTTCTGAAATCGCCAATGTGTCCGAACGCCGTCTGGAAAGGACCATCAACAACTCCCTGTCCGGATTCCCTTCCTTCCTCGTAAAACATTCCGGCCTGAACTCCGGGTTCATGATCACTCAATATGCGGCAGCCGCACTCGTCAGCGAAAATAAAGTGCTGGCCCATCCGGCTTCCGTCGACTCCATCCCGAGCTGCGAAAACCAGGAAGACCTTGTTTCCATGGGCGCCTGCGCTGCCCGCAAGGCCGCTGAGATCTGCAGCAACGTGCGCCGCGTCATCGCAACGGAAATCCTCGCTGCCTGCCAGGCGATCGACCTGCGCGAAGGCGAAGGCTTCCATCTTGGCGATGGGACCCAGGCTGCCTATGATGCCGTCAGGAAGAGCAACAAGTTCATCGAATATGATAAGGACATCGAGATGTTTGACGAGCTGGAGAAGATCACCAAAGTCGTTGCTGATGGTGATATCCTTGAAGCGGTCGAAGAAAAAGCTGACCTCAGATTCTTCTAAAAACTGCAGTACTCCGGAAAATCCCCGCATTGCGGGGATTTTTCCCTTTCCGTGGCGCCGGGTATCCGGCAGCAGGGGGCCCCTTCGCGGTTCCCGGACGGCTGCCTGCCGATGCGGCTTCCCGTTTTGGACGTTTTAATGCCGGTATTGACGATTCTCCGCTTTTTCCGTCAAAAAAGCGGGAGAAAAAAATCAGGAAAAAACTAAAAAAAACGATACGATTCGACGTTTTTTTGATGAATGGTCCGTACAATAGAACCGTAAGAGACGAGCAACAGATCCTCGTGGATGATAGAGAAAAGGAGTGGATTCAAATCATGAAAAATGCTGATATCGCAAAAGCAATGACCATCAAACTGGAATTCCCGAATGGCCTGCCTCCGAAGAAGAAATTCGTGGAAGGCATCCGCCGTGCTCCGGACCGTGGATTCCGTCTGACTCCGGCCCAGACTGAGCTGGCACTGAAGAATGCACTTCGTTATATCCCGGAAGAATACCATCAGGAACTGATCCCTGAATTTCTGGAAGAACTGACCACGCGCGGCCGTATCTATGGATACCGTTTCCGTCCGGAAGGCCGTATCTATGGCAAGCCCATCAACGAATATAAAGGGAAATGCACCGAAGGCAAGGCCTTCCAGGTGATGATCGACAACAACCTCGATTTCGAAGTGGCACTGTATCCGTATGAACTGGTCACCTACGGCGAAACCGGTTCCGTCTGCCATGACTGGATGCAGTATCTGCTCATCAAACGGTATCTGGAAGAAATGACACCGGATCAGACCCTGGTCATGGAATCCGGCCATCCTGTGGGCCTGTTCCATTCCAAACCGGAAGCTCCGCGGGTCATCATTACGAACGGCCTGATGGTCGGCGAATATGACAACCTGAAAGACTGGGAAATCGCCGAGGAAATGGGCGTTGCGAACTATGGGCAGATGACTGCCGGCGGCTGGATGTACATCGGACCTCAGGGCATCGTCCACGGCACGTTCAACACGATCCTGAATGCCGGCCGGATGAAGCTGGGCATCCCGGAAGACGGCGATCTGGGCGGCAAACTGTTCGTGACCTCCGGCCTGGGCGGCATGAGCGGTGCTCAGGGCAAGGCTGCCATCATCGCCAACTGCGCTGCCATCATCGCTGAAGTGGATGAATCCCGCATCAAGACCCGTCTGGATCAGGGCTGGATCTCCGGTGAATCCGATTCCATCCCCGAAGTCATCGCACTGGCTCAGGAAGCCATGGCGAAGAAGGAAGGCAAGGCCTATGCATACCATGGCAATATCGTGGATCTGCTCGAATACATCGCCGACCACGACATCCATGTCGACCTGGTCTCCGACCAGACCTCCTGCCATAACGCCTATAACGGCGGCTACTGCCCGCAGGGCCTGACCTTTGAAGAACGTACGAAGATGCTGGCGGATGATCCGAAGCACTTCCGTGAACTCGTCGACAAGACCCTCCATGCTCATTTCAAGGCCCTGAAGAAGATCACTTCCAAAGGCGTGTACTTCTTTGACTACGGCAACTCCTTCATGAAGGCTGTCTTTGATTCCGGCGTCAAGGAAATCTCCAAGAACGGTGTGGACGACAAGGACGGATTCATCTGGCCGTCCTATGTGGAAGACATCATGGGACCGCAGCTGTTCGACTACGGCTATGGCCCGTTCCGCTGGGTATGCCTGAGCGGCAAGCCGGAAGATCTGCATAAGACCGATATGGCGGCCATGAGCTGCATCGACCCGAACCGCCGGTATCAGGACCGCGACAACTATATCTGGATCCGCGATGCCGAAAAGAACAAGCTCGTCGTCGGCACCCAGGCCCGTATCCTGTATCAGGATGAAGTCGGCCGTGTCAAGATTGCCCTGAAATTCAATGAAATGGTCCGCAAGGGTGAAATCGGACCTGTCATGATGGGCCGTGACCATCACGATGTCTCCGGTACGGATTCTCCGTTCCGTGAAACCTCCAATATCAAAGACGGATCCAACGTCATGGCGGATATGGCCGTCCAGACCTATGCCGGCAACGCTGCCAGAGGCATGAGCCTCGTCGCCCTGCATAACGGCGGCGGCGTCGGGATCGGCAAAGCCATCAACGGCGGTTTCGGCCTCGTCCTGGATGGCAGCCACCGCGTCGATGAGATCATCCGCAGCGCTCTGAGCTGGGATGTCATGAGCGGTGTTGCCCGCCGCAGCTGGGCCCGCAATGAACACGCCATGGAAACGGCTGTGGAATTCAACAAGACCCGTGCCGGTATCGGCCATCTGACCATTCCGTATCTGGCAGATGATAAAATGGTCCATGATGCAGTTGCCAAGGTTTATCCGACAGCTCACGTCGTTAAGGACTGATGTGTCAATTTCAAGCATCAAGGGAAAGCGATTGCCGCCGCAGGGTGGCAATCGCTTTCCCTGCCACATGGCCGGAGCCTGTGCGCCGGCCTTTCTGACAAGCAAAGGAGTGGAATATGGGAAAGAAACTGCTGATCAGGAATGCTGCCCAGATCGTGACCCCCGAGGGGAATTCGGCCCGCTTCGGGAAAGAGATGGGAAAGCTCAAACAATATGAAGACGCCTCCATCCTCATCGAAGACGGCAAGATTGCCGCGGTGGGCAAGGATCCTTCCTGGGGTCGGGAAGTCCCGGAAGAAGATCAGATCGATGCCTCCGGCAAAGCGGTCCTTCCGGGTTTTGTGGATTCCCACACCCATCTGGTCTTTGGCGGGTACCGCCCGGACGAATTCCTCTGGCGCATGGGCGGGATGAGCTATATGGATATCATGAACCGCGGCGGCGGCATCGTGAACACCATGAAGGCCACCCGGGAAGCGTCGGAAGAGGAACTGGCCGCGCATGCCATGGACCATCTGAAGAATATGCTGGCCATGGGCGTAACGACCGTGGAAGCCAAGAGCGGCTACGGCCAGGACTATGATACGGAGATGAAACAGCTCCGCGTGACGCGGACACTGAATGCCTCCCAGCCCGTCGAGCTGGTCTCCACTTTCCTGGGCGCCCATGCCGTACCGCCTGAATATGCCGGGCGGGGGGACGATTTCATCGAGTTCCTCCTGCACAAAGTCATGCCCGACGTGGCCAAACAGCATCTGGCGGAGTTCTGTGATGTCTTCTGCGAAAAAGATGTATTTTCCGTCGAGCAGAGCCGCCATCTCCTGACGGAGGCCCGCAAGATGGGATTCAAGCTGAAGATCCATGCCGATGAGATCGTGTCCCTGGGCGGCAGTGAACTGGCCGGGGAACTCCACGCGACGAGTGCGGACCATCTGCTCCACGCGTCCGACGCGGGCATCCGGGCCATGGCAGAGAACAAGGTCGTTTCGACCCTCCTGCCGACGACGGCGTTCTGCCTGAGGGAACCTTTCGCCCGGGCCCGGGAAATGATCGATGCGGGCTGCGCGGTGGCCCTCGCCACGGATTTCAATCCGGGCAGCGGCTTCACCTTCTCCGTACCGCTGATGATCGGGCTGGCCGTCATCTACATGCATATGAGTGCGGAAGAGGCCATTACGGCCCTGACGCTGAACGGGGCCGCGGCCGTCGACCGGGCGGACCGGATCGGGACCATCGAGCCGGGCAAGCAGGCCGATATCGTGATCCTGCACTATCCTTCCTATAAATTCCTGCCGTACCATACGGGCATCAATATCGTCGAAAAAGTCATCAAGAAGGGCGAACTGGTCGTCGGCTGAGGACGCGGTTGATGCTGTGATGCCATGGGGCTGTGAAGCTGTGATGCGGTGCGGATCTCCTTCCACTGCCGCATGATCCATCCTTTCGGCCGGGCTGGAGGCTCCGGTCCGTAAGCATCAGAAAATGAGCTGTGGAATAACAGCTCCTTAAAAAACGAAGAAGGACTTTCGGTTCTTACGAATCGGAAGTCCTTTTTTATGGAAGTCATTCCAGCTTCCATTGACCATGACCTGTGCAAATACTATAAATAGCAGCTGGCAGGCCAGGAGATGGCAGCTTAAAAAAACAGCTTTCCTGCGGGAAAGGAGAAAGCTGTGTTCTCCGGTTTTTCTTATTCAGAGTAAAAAAAGCGAGCTGTGGAAAATGAGCGGTCATTTTCCACAGCTCCTTTGGACTGTCAGAGGTCTTTATTGTCTTTATTTCTTGTAGGGGGTCATGTCGATCTTGGGCAGGCCGCTCTTCTTCAGGCCTTCAGCGACCCAGTCTTTTTCTTCCTGGGACAGCGGCAGGACGGGCTTGCGCATCAGAGCGGAAGTGAACACGCCTCTCTGATACAGGGCTTCCTTCAGGCGG
>OMYF01000013.1 GCA_900315205.1 uncultured Acidaminococcus sp. | reverse complement strand
GAAAGAGGATCCCTGCTTCCGCTGCACCATGGCCGCAAATCGCAGATCGCAGATTGCTGCTGGCTGCTGACGGCTGACCGCCATCCGCAGCACCAAAGCCTGTATATCGCAGGCCGCAGGCCGCAAATCGCAGACCGCTGCTGACGGCTGAGAACGGCTGGCCACAATCCGCGACTTGCGTCTCACAATTTATAACAGCCCCACTCGTGATGGTTGTTCCATTGTCCCTGTCGGCACAGCGGATCGCGATGGGATATTTTTGCCTGGCTTGTAACAGTGGATTTTGATATTAATAATTTAAAACGGATATGATACAATACAAAAAAGATAACTCGTGAAGGATAATCGCTGGGTCCCAGAATGGGGTAAGCCGTAAGGCCGAGCATTCCTATGTGCCTGGGGTTATCTTTTTTATTTTTGAAGACTCTCGACATATTTGTCGGGAGATTTTTTTTGTAAATAAAAGGTCCTTTCCTGGAATTTGTGGAATCAAATAGAAACAGGTACTGAAAACGGATATCAGGTTTTCTCTACTATTAAGTGGCTGAACCATGATGAAGAAGAAATAAGACTTCTTCTGCCAATCAGTATTCAAGAACCCTTTCCAACTCTAAAGCTGCAGCCCGCAACCTCGCGCCCCGCGAACCGCCACCCGCGATCCGCGGCTGCCTGCTGGCTGCTGAGAGCTGATGGCTGCCATCCGCGGCCCGCCACCCGCGGCTGTCTGCTGGCGCGAGCCTGACTGATCAATACTCTTCAAGGAGGTATTATCAGCAGATTTCAATTTTTCCTCTGTGCAGCCGAAAATTTTTTTCGTCCATTTGGTATACACACTGCACTTTTTAAAATTTCTCTTTATCCATTCATTATCATTCTTCTTAACTGCGCTGTTCCGCATGGATCCTTATGGTGTATACAGGATTTTTTTGCCATGCGGTCATAACGGCTGGATTACTGGGTCAAATAAGTGCCACTTGGTCGTTTTCATTCCACACCAAATTGTTACGAAATATGTAAATAATATTGAATTTTTTATTTTTATTGTACTCTATGCCCACTAAAATGGACCTTCCACGTTGTTATATTTCTATCGCCAACTTGTGTGATAAGTGTTATAATACGTTCTGTCAGGATGATTCCATAGACAATTGTGATGGGATCTGTCTGCGCATGTGTTATTTCTGGACTGCCAATTTATTAAAAAACGTACTGAATGTTACAATATTTAGAATGTTTTCAGATAAATTGACTGCAAAATCAGAACAAATTCCAAAAGCCCTTGCAATATTTTTGAGTTGTATGATAATTAGGGCTGTAAGGTAATACAAGTTCTGATAACTGAATGAGGGGCTTGCTTTTCAAAAGAATCTAAAATTTCAACATTATTTGACAACATCCGAATTTCTTGTTTCTGGATGCTCGAGTGCAGCAAAATGCTTTTGGGATGATAACTATGAACATTGCCAGGACGAGCGATAAGCTCTCATTAACTGAACACATCATCCAGAGGCTCCTCGCTATGATCAATCACAAAGAGCTTCTCGTGGGCGAGAAACTGCCTTCCGAGAATGAGCTTTGTGCAGTATTCAATGCCAGCCGCACAAGTGTCAGGGCGGCTTTGCAGAATCTGCAGGGCAAGGGTGTCATCACCACCGTCCAGGGCGTCGGCTCTTTTGTGAGACGGGCCGGGAGCCTTGATTCCAGTCCTGCTGCTGCCCGTGATGCTGTGAAGGGGTCCACGATTTCCAGTGATGAATTCAAAGAATTCTTTGAATTCAGGCAGGCCATCGAATTCCGCTGCATCGACTTTTTTGTCAGACGGGCGAATGACGAGGACAGGCGCAGACTCCAGGATGCCATCGACGGGATCCGCCTGGCCGGGAAGAAAGGCGACAAGAAACTGTTCAACCGTATGGATTATGAATTCCATATGGCCATCATCAAGGGAGCACGCAATGATCTCTTCTACCAGATCATGAAGGAACGCAGCACGATGTTCCGGCATTATCTGATGGAAATCACGAATTTATCGGACAAGGATCTGTCGGTGCTGGTCCAGGAACATGAAAAACTGTATCAGCTCATCATAGAGAAAAAAGCGAAAGAAGCTAAGGAATTCCTGTTTTCAGACAACATGCATTACTGGATGGCTTACTTCAACAAATGGCTGGATGAAGTCAATTGACAGAGTAACAGGAATTCACTAACAATTGGTTATTCATGGATTATTCTTAATTCATGGCTAATAAATTCATACGTACGGTATGCAAGAATCAAAGGAGGAGTTCTGAGATGAAGAACAAAATGTTGGTTAGCGCTGTGTGCATGGCTCTGGCAGCAGCAGCAGTCGCAGGCTGCGGCGGCAAGAAAGATGCTTCCGGCGGTGGGAGCAGCAAGCCCGTTACCCTGAAGATGAACGTTACGACGAGTGAAAACTCCGTCTGGCATGTTGCCGCCAAGGAATTCAAGAAAGAAGTAGAAGAGAAGACCAACGGCAAATATAAGATCAACATTTACGGCAACGAACAGCTGTCTTCCGGTGACCAGGCAAAGGGCGTTGAAATGCTCTTCAATGGTGCTACCGACGCCGACCTTCACTCCACGATGATCATCTCCAACGTTGTTCCTAAACTGGCTGTCGTTTCCATGCCCTGGCTGTTCCCGAACGGCTACAAGAGCGTAGATGAATACATCTTCAAAGATGGCAGCACGGGCTTTGCCTTCATCCAGAAGGAAATGGCCGCCAAGGGTGCCCATGCACTGGCCGCCGGTGAAAACGGATTCCGTCAGATCACCAACAATGTCCGTCCGATCACCAAACCGGAAGACATGAAGGGCATGAAGATCAGAATTCCGGCTATTTCCATCCTGATGGACGTGTTCCGTGCTCTGCAGTGCGACCCGACCCAGATGCCTTTCAGCGAATGCTTCACCGCTCTGCAGCAGGGCGCTATCGATGGTCAGGAAAACCCGTACGATACGATCCGTTCCGCAAAGATCAACGAAGTCCAGAAGTACATGACCATCTGGAACTACTGCTATGACCCGATCATCCTGAGCGTCAGCGACAAGACCTGGAAGAAGCTCACCGATGACGAAAAGAAGATCTTCACGGAAGCTGCCAAGAACGCCTGCAAGAAGCAGGTTGAAGAATCCCGTAAGCTGGATGCTTCCATCATCAAACAGTTCAAGGATGGCGGCATGCAGGTCAACGAACTTTCTCCTGAATCCATCAACTCGATGAAGGAAGTCATGAAGCCGGTTTACGAGAAATACAAGGAAAAATTCGGTGCTGACACGTTCGCAGCATTCGGCTACAAGTTTTAAACCGTGAACAGTCCCGGGAAAGGATGGCGGCGCGCACCGCAGGTGCCGCTGCCGTCCCTCCGGGGAATCGAATTTTTTGGTAACTGCACGAAAGTGTAAGCGGGGTGAGACAAGGTGAAGTTCCTGTTAAAGATCATCTCCCATATCGAGGAGATCTTAGTCGTGATCATGATGGCTTACATGACCATCATGAACTTCCTGAACGTCGTGTTCAGGTCGGTAGCCTCCATGTCCTTCTCTTTTACGGAAGAACTGACGGTTACGGTATTTGTCTGGGTTACCATGTTCGGTATTGCCCTTGGATTCAAAAAGAATGCCCACCTGGGCATGAGCTATTTCGTCGATCATTTCCATGGCAAAGCCAAAGCAGCGCTGGTCATTTTCTCCGGTCTCTGCAGCCTGGCGCTGATGGGCGGCCTGGTTGTCTATGGAATTGAAATGGTCGAAGGCCAGATTACGATGGGATCCACCACGCCGGTGCTGGGGATGCCGCAGTATGTACAGGGGCTTTCGATTCCTGTTGGTGCCTTCTTCGTCTGCATTCATATCCTGGAAGCTACCATCATTGAAGCCAAAAAACTCATCGGCGGGAATGGAGGCAGCCAATCATGATGACAGGTATTTTGTTCGGTCTATTCTTTATCCTGGTAATCCTGAACGTGCCTATCGGCGCGGCTCTGGGACTTGCCGCTTCTGCAGGCCTGATCTATGCTGACTTTCCTCTTTCCATTATTCCTGGCATCATGTATTCAGGTACTGCAAAGTTTGCATTGCTGGCCATCCCGTTCTTCATCCTGGCCGGCGTCATCATGGAACATGCCGGTATTTCCAGACGGCTTGTTGATTTTGCAAATGCCTGCGTCGGCCACAAAAAAGGCGGCCTGATCGCAGTTGTGGTTATCGTGGCCTGCTTCTTCGCAGCCATTTCCGGTTCCGGTCCTGCCACCGTGGCAGCTATCGGGCCCATCCTGATTCCGGCCATGACCCAGGTCGGGTATGGCAAGAGCATGCCGTCCGCCCTCGTGGCTGCGGCTGGTGCTATCGGTATCATCATTCCTCCGAGCATTGCCTTTGTGGTCTATGCATCCATCGCTGATGCTTCCGTAGGCAAACTGTTCACTGCCGGTATCATTCCTGGTATCCTCGTGGGCGTCGCATACTACTATGCAGCCAAGTGGGACAGCAGGAAGAACCCGAACATCAAACTGCAGCCTCCCATGCCGATGAATCAGCGGATCAAGGCTTTCAAGGACGCTGCCTGGGGCCTCATGACGCCGGTCATCATCCTCGGCGGTATCTACGGCGGCATCTTCATCCCGACCGAAGCAGCCGGTGTAGCCGTTGTCTATGGTCTCTTTGTAGGGATGTTCGTCTATAAGGAAATCAAATTCAAGGATCTGAAAGATATTTTCGTCGAATCCGCCATTTCCTCCGCAACGGTCATGTTCATCGTGGCAGCTGCTGCTGTATACGCCTGGATCCTGACGACTTCCAGTGTGGCAAAGGATCTGTCCGAAGCCATGCTCTCCATCAGTGACAGCAAGGTTGTCCTGCTGCTCCTCATCAACATTATCTTCCTGATCGCAGGGTGCTTCCTGGATGCAAACTCCGCATACTTCATCCTGCTGCCGATCATCATTCCGGTCCTGAAGCATATCGGTGTCGACCTTATCCACGCCGGTGTGTTCCTGACGGTTAACATGGCTATCGGCCAGATTACACCGCCTGTCGGTGTCAACCTGTACGTAGGCTGCAACGTCGGCGGCGTCTCCGTGACGGAAATCTGCAAGAAGATCACTCCGTTCATCATCGCCGGTATCGTTGCACTGCTGATTGTAACATATGTTCCTCAGCTTTCCCTGTTCCTGCCGAGCTTCATGAAATAACATGCTGCAGCCTCCCTTCAGCTGAAGGGAGGCTCCTGATGAGCCGGGCAGGCGCAGTTAAGGAAGAGTATATGTTTTCAATAGTTTATTTAAGTTCCTGGGAGGGTGATTTAAGTGGCTGAAACGAAATTCACGAAAGAGATGCTTCTTGGTCTGTACCGCACAATGGTGCGCATCAGAGACTTTGAAGAGACTGCTGCCGACTGCTTCATGAAGGGCATGCTCGCCGGCAACATCCATCTGAGCATCGGTCAGGAAGCAGTTGCCAGTGGCGCCTGCACCGCCATGGAAAAAGGCGACTATATGACGACGACTCACAGAGGCCATGGCCATTGCATCGCCAAGGGCGGCGACATGAACAAGATGTTTGCCGAACTGATGGGCAAGAAGACCGGTTACTGCAAAGGCAAGGGCGGTTCCATGCACATCGCTGATGTGGCCGGACTGGGTCACCTGGGTGCCAACGGCATCGTTGGCGGCGGTATTCCTATCGCCACCGGTTCTGCTCTGGCTTCCAAGATCTGGAAAGACAATCATGTTACGGTCTGCTTCTTCGGTGATGGCGCTTCCAACCAGGGCGTGTTCCATGAATCCCTGAATATGGCTGCTGCCTGGAAACTTCCGGTTGTATATGTAATCGAAAGCAACCGTTATGCTGTATCCACTGAAATCCATCGTGTGACGAACACGAAGTACCTGTCCGTCCGTGCCAAGGCTTACGATATCCCGGGCGAAACCTTCGACGGCAACGATCCTACCATCGTATATGAAGCTGTGAAGAAGGCTCTGGATTACGCAAGAAGCGGCAAGGGCCCATACCTCCTGGAATTCGAAACCTACCGTCATCAAGGACACTATTGCGGCGACCCTGCCACTTACCGTCCGGCTTCCTATATGGAAGAAGCTCACAAGAAGGATTGCATCGTGAACATGAGAGCCAGACTCCTGAAAGATGGCACTGCCACCGAAGAGGAAATCAAGGCGATCGAAGATGCTGCCAAGGCAGAAGTTGAAGCGGCCCTGAAGTTTGCTGAGGACTCCGATTGGCCGGATCCCAGCGAGGCTACTACGGAAATGTACAGCTCTGATAACGAAAGGAGTGTCGCACGGTGAGCAAGAAATTAAGCATCAGTAAAGCAATTGGTGAAGCCCTGCACGAGGAAATGGAAAGAGACAAGAACGTCATCATCCTCGGCGAAGATATGGGTGTAATGGGGAACGTTTTCGGTATTACCCGCGGTTTCCGCGATGATTTCGGACCGGACCGTGTAATCGATACTCCTATTTCCGAAGCTGGTTTCATCGGCATGTCCGTCGGCGCTGCCATGAGAGGGATGCGCCCCGTTGCTGAATTAATGTACAATGACTTCATGACCGTCTGCGCAGACCCGATCCTGAACCAGGCTGCCAAGATGCGTTACATGACCGGCGGTCAGCTGACCATCCCGATGGTCATCAGGATGCCCATGGGCTCCGGCAGAAGAAATGCCGGTCAGCATTCCCAGTCCCTGGAAGCAATCTTCTGCCATATGCCCGGCCTGAAGGTCATTGCTCCTTCTTCCGCCAAGGATGCCAAGGGACTGTTGAAGTCCGCCATCCGCGACAATGATCCGGTCATCTTCCTGGAACACAAACTGCTCTATGCACACAAGGAAGAAATCCCTGAAGGCGAATATACCATTCCTATCGGCGAAGCCGAAGTGAAACGTGAAGGTACTGACCTGACCATCATCTCCTGGTCCAGAGAAGTCGATTTTGCTCTGGAAGCTGCTGATACCCTGGCCAAGGAAGGCATCAACGTGGAAGTCCTGGATCTGCGTACTCTGGTTCCTCTGGATTGGGATGCCATCGTGAAGTCCGTAAGCAAGACCCACAATGCCATCGTTGTATCCGAAGAATGCAAGAGAGGCAGCTATGCCGGCGAAATCTCCGCACAGATCGCTGAAGATCTGTTTGATGAACTGGATGCTCCTGTCAAACGTGTCTGCGGCCTGAACATCACTTCTCCGTTCAGCCCACCTCTGGAAGACGTGAACTTCCCTCATCCTGAAGATATCGTGAAAGCAGTCAAGGCTGTTCTGAACAAGTGATCTAGGAGGAGGAGAATAACATGGCATACGAGGTAAGAATGCCCCAGCTGGGTTTGACCATGGAGGAAGGCACTGTTACCACCTGGTTGAAACACGAAGGGGACAAGGTTGAAGTCGGCGATCCCATTGTGGAAATCACGACGGATAAATTGACGAACGAAGTGAACGCAGAAGCGGCTGGTACGCTCCTGAAGATCGTAGCCCAGGAAGGCGAAGACATCCCTGTCAAAGGCCTCCTGGCATACATCGGCGAACCGGGCGAAAAGGTCGGCGACGGCGCGGCTGCTCCGGCAGAAGCAGCTCCGGCTGCGGAAGCCGCTCCTGCTGCCGCAGCTGAACCTGCAGCAGCTCCGGCTCCGGTAGCGGCAGGCGGCAAGAGGATCCGTATTTCTCCGCTGGCCAGAAAGATCGCTGCCAAACTCGGCGTCGACTACACGAACCTGAAGGGATCCGGTCCTATGGGCCGTATCGTCAAGAAGGATATCGAAGCGGCTGCTAAGAATCCGGCTCCGGCTGCCAAGGCAGCTCCGGCCCCGGCACCTGCTCCCAAGGCGGCTGCTCCGGTGGTGGAACATACCGGCGCGGTGGAACTCATGGACGGCGATGTCGTCGAAAAGCTGACCGGCATGCGGAAAGTGGTCGGCAAGAGAATGCTCCAGTCCGTAACGGAATGCCCGACTGTTACCCAGAATGTCAAGGTCGACGTGACGGAACTCTTCAAGCTGCGTAAAGAAATCAATGAAAAGATGGGCGTGAAGTACTCTGTCAATGATTTCGTGCTGAAGGCAGTTGCCAAGGCTCTGAAGAACAACCGCTATATGCTGGTTGCCATTGACGGCGACAAGCTCATCAAGAGAGCTCATATCAACCTGGGCATGGCTGTAGCCCTGGACGATGGCCTGCTGACGCCGGTTATCAGAGACGCCGACAAGATGAGCCTCAGCGAAATCCATGACTGCGCCAAAGACCTGGCTACTCGTGCACGTGAAGGCAAGCTGGCTGTGGAAGAATATAAAGGTTCCACCTTTACGATCTCCAACCTGGGCATGTTCGGCGTTGAAACCTTCAACCCGATCATCAACCAGCCTGATTCCAGCATCCTGGGTGTCTGCGCCGCCGAGGACGAGCTGTACATGGATGACGAAGGCAAGATCTCCAAGCATAAGGTGCTGAGAATTTCCCATACTTTCGATCACAGACTGATTGATGGGTCCGTGGCCGCCAAGTTTGAATGTGCTGTGAGAGACCTGCTGCAGAACCCGATGGATATCCTGCTCTAAGGTGAGATCCAAAGACCTTCTTAGTTGGTACTCTTCTAAGAAGGTCTTTTTTAAAGAAACGTCTGCAAGTTCATATTGTATTGGAGGAATTATAGATGGCTACTGAAATTCTGATGCCGCAGCTTGGCCTTACCATGGAGGAAGGCGAAGTCACGAAATGGCTGAAAAAAGAAGGGGACGCAGTCAAGGCCGGCGAACCCATTGTGGAAATCACGACGGATAAACTGACCAACGAAGTCAATGCTGAAGTGGACGGCACGCTGATCAAGATCGTTGCCCAGGAAGGGGAGGATATCCCCGTAAAAGGTCTGCTGGGCTATATCGGCAAAGCGGGTGAAACCGTGGGTGCCGCTCCTGCTGCTGCTCCGGCTGCTGCTCCTGCTGCTGCGGCTCCGGCTGCTCCGGCCCAGCCCAAGAAAGATACTTCCATCATCGTCATCGGCGCCGGCCCTGGCGGCTATGTGGCTGCCATCCGCGCTTCCCAGCTGGGTGCCAAAGTCACGGTCATCGACGAGAAATACCTTGGCGGTACCTGCCTGAACATCGGCTGCATCCCGACCAAATGCCTGCTCCATTCGGCTGAACTGATTTCCGAGATCAAGGACCAGGGCAAGGATATCGGTGTCGACGTGGAAGGCGTGAAGGTCAACTTCCCGCAGGTCATCAAACACAAGAATGAGATTTCCCACAAGCTGACTTCCGGTATCGGCGGCCTGTTCAAAGCCAATAAGATCAAACATGTCGAAGGTACGGCAAGCTTCGTGGACAGCAAGACCCTGGCTGTGAAGTCCCCGGACGGCAAGACCGAGAACATGACGGCTGACGCCTATGTCATCGCTACCGGTTCCATCAACGCCATTCCGCCCATTCCGGGCCTGAAGGACAACCCGAACTGCATCGACTCCACGGGTGCGCTCTCCCTCGAAAAACTGCCGAAGTCCATGGTCGTCATCGGCGGCGGTGTCATCGGTCTTGAAATTGCCTGCGCCTATGCCGCATTCGGCACGAAGATCACCGTAGTGGAAGCTCTGGACCATGTCCTGCCGATGCTCGACGGCGATCTGACGAAGATCGGCGTTGCCCATATGAAGAAGATGGGCATCGAATTCCATCTGGAATGCCCTGTCCAGTCCGTTGAAAACTCCGCTGTCGGCGCCAAAGTCGTCTGCCTGGACAAGAAGACCAACAAAGAAGTTTCCTTTGAAGCTGAAAAAGTCCTGGTGGCAGTGGGCCGCCGTCCGAATACCAAGTCCATCAACCTGGAAGCTGCCGGCATCGAGAATCAGAAAGGCCGCATCGTCGTCAACGATCAGATGCAGACCAATGTCCCGAACATCTATGCAATCGGTGACTGCGTCCTCGGCAAGGCTCAGCTGGCCCATACGGCTTCGGCCATGGGCGAAGTGGCTGTGGAAAACATCATGGGCATCCCTGCTGTCTATGATGAACGGACCAACCCGACCTGCGTGTACATCGAACCGGAAGCTGCTTCTGTCGGCCTGACCGAAGAAAAAGCCAAGGAACTGGGCATCGATTACATCGTCGGCAAGTTCCCGATGAGCGGCAACGGCAAGGCCCTGATCATGAACGGCGGCGAAGGCATCGTCAAGATCATTGCCGGCAAGGAATACAACGAAGTCCTCGGCATGCATATCATCGGGCCGCGTGCTTCCGATCTGATCTGCGAAGGTGCTCTGGCCATTGAAGCTGAACTGACTGTGGAAGATCTCATTGCCACGATCCACTCTCATCCGACTGTGACGGAAGCAATGCGTGAAGCCGCACTGGACAGCCTCGGCAGATGCATCCATATGCCGAACAAAAAGAAAAAGTAAGATCTGGAATATGTGAATGAAGGAGGCATTACGCGTCATGTACACTGTTGGATTCATCGGATTAGGCAACATGGGACTCCCTATGGCAATCAATATCTTGAAAAAAAGCAAAGCACCTGTACTTGGCGCGGATGTCATCCCTGCTTCGTTAAAGAAGTTTGAAGCTGCAGGTGGGACACCGGCGAAGGACAATGATGAAATCATCGCAAAATGCAATCTGATTTTCCTTTCCCTGCCCAGGAACGAGATTGTCGACAGCGTATGCCGCGCAATCATCGCTGCTAAAGAGAGCGGGACCATCATTGTCGATACGAGTTCCACCGCTCCTTCCGTGATCCGCAGCCTGTACGCACTGGCTAAGGAAAAGGGCATCGGCCTGTTGGATGCTCCCGTGAGCGGCGGCGTTTCAGGGGCGGAACAGGGAACGCTGGCTGTTATGGCCGGCGGTGACAGGAACGTGTTTGATGCGGTCCGGCCTTATCTGGCCTATATGGGATCCACTGTGACCTATATGGGCGGGTCCGGCTGCGGCGATGTCGCCAAGCTGGCCAACAATATGATTGTAGGCATCCATCTCGTTGCCATGGCAGAAGCGTTTGCCTTTGCCAAGAAAGCAGGCCTGGATCCGACGACCCTCTACGAGGCGATCAAAGGCGGCTTTGCGCAGAGCGCAGTGCTCGATGCCAAGGCCATGAAGATGATCCATCGTGATTTTTCGGCGTCGGCGCGCATCGCTGTCCATTACAAGGACATCAAGAACGCGAAGAATCTGGCCAATGAGATGGAGGTCCCTGTCCCCGCGACGGATCTTGTACTGGAGTATATGCGGCGGATGGACGAGGCCGGGCTCATCAATGAAGATCAGTGTGCCCTGGTCAAAGTCCCGGAAAAAGATATGGGTGTAGTTGTGGAATAAAAGGAGAGATCGACATGATTAGTATGGCTTCAGGCGGTAAAATCAGCAGAGTCGTGGCAGCCAGGATGTCTCCCGGTGAAGATATCCTGAAAGGACTGGAAAGGATCTGTGCCGAGAACCATATCAACAACGGGTTCATCCTGAGCGGTATGGGTTCCATGGCAAAAGTGGCCTTCTATGATCCGGTGGCACTGCCCGACAAAAAAGCCGGCTATGGCTACAGCGAACCGATCCTGATGGAAGGACCGCTGGAACTGCTCAGCATGACCGGTATGATCTGCCACAATACGGAAGGCGAATGCCTGCTCCATGTTCATTTCACGTTCTCCGACCAGAAGGGCAATGCCTATGGCGGCCACGTCATCGAAGGCTGCAAGGTCCTGCTGACGACGGATATCCTGATCGGTGAAATCGAAGGCCTGGAGATGGGCCGCGAATATGACCCGGATCTGGAAGTCTACATCTTTGGACCGAAGAACATCGAGAAGAAATAATTCCTGACCCCGCTTTACCACCCGGAGGTACCCGGTGCCTTTTGGGTGGTAATTTTTTCTTTCCGGAGACACGCAGGCTGTGTTTCCGCAGTTGTCTTATCTAAACAGGAGTGTATCATGGCTGAAGAAAATAAGGCCGTATTATTGGGAAACTGCGGCGTTTTTGTGGAATATGGCGGCAGCCGCTTCATTTTTGACGGCCTCTACAAGGATCTCAGCCACAGTTTCGTGGAACTGCCGGACCCGGTCTGGGATTCCATGGCGGCGGGCAGGGGGCCGTATGCCGATGCAGGATATCTGTTTTTTTCCCATTCCCATTTTGACCATTATTACAGTCCCTATCTGTTCACGTATATGGAACATAATTCCGTCAAAGGCCTTGTCCTGCCGGAACTGGATCAGACGACGGGCCTGAAAAAAGCGTATGGACAGTATCGGGAGCGGCTGCTGCCCTTTGTGCCCGGGCAATGGCTGACTCTTGTTCCCGGGGTGCGTCTTAAAGTCAGCCGGATGCATCATCTCGATCCCCGTCATTTTTCTCTGGCCGTCTATTCCTTCCTCCTTGATCTGGACGGACAGATCCTCTTTTTCATGGCGGACTCGGATTACCAGGAAGAGGACTTCCGGGGACTCGAAAATGAAGCCATCCAGTATGCTTTTGTGACGCCCGTATTCTACAACAATGCGGCAGGGCGCAGGATTCTCTTTGAACAGCTTTCCATCCGGGAGCTCATCCTGTACCATCTGCCCGATCCGGAAAATGACCGGTTCCAGTACAGCCGCCTGGCGGAACATGATGTACGGAAATACGGAAAAGAAAAGCCGGCGGTCATCTGGCATGAATACGGAGAATCCATTATCCTGTAAAGCAGAACGAATCCGGGAGTGCGGTGACTGCAGAAGGCCGCCGGAAGGTGTGCGGATCTGTCCGTATCCCGCAGCGATGCGGGCAGCGGGCACCGTACCGGAACGGCCGGACGGATCATCCCTGCCCCGGTCAAGGGAGCGATGCACATATGATCTATATCGAAAGCAAGAGCCATAATCCTTGCTTCAATCTGGCCCTGGAGCAGTACGTGTTCGACTGCATGGACCGGAATGAGGATTACTTCATGCTCTGGCAAAATGAAAATACCATTGTCGTGGGCAAGAACCAGAACACGATCGCAGAGATCAACCAGGACTTCGTCGAGAAGAACCATATCACGGTCGTCCGCCGTCTTTCCGGCGGCGGCGCGGTGTATCACGATCTGGGGAACCTGAACTTCACAATCATCGTGTCAAAGACCAACAACATGAGCGATTTCGACTTTTCCCGCTTCAATAAGCCGGTCGTGCGGGCTCTGGCCAAGCTGGGGGTCCATGCGGAAATCTCCGGCCGCAACGATATTACGATCAACGGCAGGAAATTTTCCGGAAACGCCCAGTACATGAAACAGGGACGCATCATGGACCATGGCGCCATCCTCTATGACGCCAATCTTTCCATCCTGTCCCAGGCGCTGAAGGTTTCAAAGGACAAGATCGAATCCAAGGGGATCAAATCCGTCCGGGCCAGAGTGACGAATGTCCTCGACTGCATGCCCACGAAAGTGCCTCTGGAGACCTTCAAAAAGGTGCTGCTCGAGGAAATGGCCGGGCAGGAAACCATCACCCGGCATGAACTGACGGAGGCGGAAATCGCTGCCGTCACGAAACTCGAAAAAGAGCGGTATGATACATGGGAATGGAACTATGGCTATTCCCCCAAGTACGATATCGAGAAAGAACGGTACATCCCGGGCTGCGGCAAATTCCAGATCCATCTGAACGTCAAGGACGGCCGCATCGTGGATTTCGATATCTTCGGCGATTACTTCGGCAATAAGGAAAAGGACGAGCTGAAACCCATCCTGATCGGAGCCAAGATCAACAGGGAGGACCTGAACCGGGTCCTGGCCCCCGTCGATATCGACCAGTTCTTCCACAATCTTCCCAAAGAGACCTTCATCGACATGCTGGTCAAATAACATGTTTTTTGGCAAAGCCACTCCATTAGTGTACGCTGATGGAGCGGCTTTTTAGTTCTGGAAAAGGGTAAAAAAGCAGGCTGTGGATCGGGATGCCGGAAAATGCATTTCTGCAGGGATACAGGGGAATAAGCTGGTATCCATGCCGGTCCGCGGTCTTTATCCTGCTGAGGCGGGAAAGGCCGGGCGGTCCGCATGGTTTTATAAAATTTTGAATAGACTGGTAAGTCAGCAAGTTTTTACTCCCTTTTTACAAAAAATGTAGTATACTGATTTGTGACAGGATATAAATAAAATGCCATATCCTGATCTTCAAGACTGAAAGGAGTGAGTCAATTGACTGGAATACCACTTATGATTGCGTTTGTTATTGCCATTATTGTCATGATTGTCGCAATCTCAAAGTACCATGTACATCCATTCCTCTCAATTCTCGGCGTGTCGGTGATCTTTGGACTGATTGGAGGGATTCCCCTCGTGAAGGTGGGGAAGACGCCCGGTATTGCGGATGTCATCAGTGCCGGTTTTGCCGGGACTTTCAACAGCATCGGCATCGTCATCATCATGGGGGCTCTCGTGGGGACCCTGCTGGAGAAGACCGGCGCGGCGCTCAAGATGGCCGACTGTGTCGTAAAGCTGGTGGGGAAGAACAATACGTCCCTGGCGGTCCTCATCATGGGCTGGATCGTGTCCATCCCGGTGTTCTGTGACAGCGGATTCGTCATCCTGAACCCGATCCGCAAAGCTCTGGTGCGGCGGACCCATGCTTCGGGTGTGGCGACGGCCGTGGCCATGTCCATGGGGCTTTATATCACACACTGCTTCATCCCGCCCACACCGGGCCCGATCGCAGCCGCCAACACCCTGTATGAAGGGCTGCATATGGAGACCAACCTGATCCTGGTCATCGGGATGGGTGCAGCTGCTTCGATCCTGCCGATGATCGCGGCATACTGCTATGCCAATTATATCGGCAGCCGGATCAAGACGAAGGAAGAAAAGGCCATGGCCGCTGCAGGGGAAGCTGCCACTGCCATGAGTTATGAAGAGCTGATGGCTAGCTACGGCGAACTGCCGGGCGCCTTTATGAGCTTTGCTCCCATCGTCGTCCCCATCATCCTGATGGCGCTGTCCAGTGCACTCAGCATGGCCGGGAACAAGATCGCCATCATCACTTTCCTCGGGACGCCGATCGTCGCAATCACAGTCGGTGTCATCCTGGGTGTCCTGCTGTTCGTGAGCCGTCCGGGAGAAAAGAAAGCCCAGACCTTCTACGAACTGACCAATGAGACCCTGAAGATCTGCGGTCCCATCCTCTTCATCACCGCGGCCGGCGGCGTACTCGGAAAGATCATCGCCTCGACCAACATGGTCGCCTTCATCAAAGCCAATTCCCAGACGCTGGCAGGGCTCGGGATCTTCTTCCCGTTCCTCCTTTCGGCCATCCTCAAGACGGCACAGGGTTCCTCCACCGTGGCCATTACGACGACGGCGGGCATCATGGCTCCGCTGATGACGACGCTTGGCCTGGGTACGTCGACCATGGCTGCCATCACGGTCATCGCCATCGGTGCCGGTGCCATGACCGTTTCCCATGCCAATGACTCGTATTTCTGGGTCGTGACGAATTTTGGCGACATGGAAGTGGAAGACGGGTATAAGGCACAGACCATGGGAACGCTCGTGACCGGTCTTGCGGCCATCGTCAATGTCTTCATCCTGTATCTGATCTTCAAATAAATACTATGCATGACCGCATCAGCCCGTCTTTTACGGGCTTTGGAAGAACGCCGGCCGGAATCATTCCGGCCGGCGTTCTTCCTGTGTCTGCAGCCGGTCCGTTCCCGGCAGCTTTGCACCGCTCACAGCGGAAAAGCTGAAGTTTCCCTGTCCGGATGGAGCATTTTCCCTAAAAATGTCTTATTTTTTGTAAGAAAGATTGCAGGTCACAGAAAAAACGATTATAATAATCCATGGTCTGCAAGTAGGAATTAAATCATCCCCGCAGTACCCTGGCAGCGGAACCGTATGGATCCGGGTCTCTGCAGGCAGCTTCCTGAAGGTGCTGCCGACGGGGCTGACGGGCTGGAACGCTTTGGGCCCGTCAGCGTCCGCATACCAACTGTAATAAAAATATTGACAGATGGAACTGCGGCGGGTACAATAGTCATAGCAAATCATACTGGATTACAGTGAATCAGATTGCAGCCGCAATAGGCTATGGGAGAGGATAGCATGAGTGAATTATTACGAGTAGAAGGACTGAAGGTTGCCGTTGACGGCAAGGAAATCCTGAAAGGCGTGGACCTCGTCATCAACGAGGGTGAGACCCATGTCATCATGGGCTCCAACGGAGCCGGCAAATCCACCCTGTTCAACGCCATCATGGGAAATCCGAAGTACGTGACGACAGAGGGCAAGATTTATTTCGAAGGACGGGATATTACGGACGAGCCGGTCAATGAACGCGCAAAAGCGGGGATTTTCATGGCTTTCCAGAACCCGATCTCCGTCCAGGGCATCACGGTGGAGAACTTCATCCGCAATGCCAAGAGCACGATCATGGGATCCACCCAGCGGATCATGCCGTTCCGCCGCAAACTCCAGGCGACGATGGATACGCTGAAGATGGACCGTTCCTATGCTTCCCGGTATGTCAATGAAGGCTTCTCCGGCGGCGAACGCAAGAAGAACGAGATCCTGCAGATGTGCATGCTGGACCCGAAACTGACGATGCTCGATGAAATCGATTCCGGCCTCGATGTGGATGCGGTCCGGATCGTGTCCGAAGCGGTGAATCAGTACCATAATGAGAAGAACTCCCTCCTCATCATCACGCATCACAGCGAAATCCTGCAGAAGCTCCATCCTGACGTGGTCCATGTCCTGATCAAGGGCCGCATCGTCAAGACAGGGGATGCTTCCCTCATCGATGAGATCGAAAAGAACGGCTACGACGCCTATCAGGACTGAGAGACGGGTGAGCGATTATGGCTGATGAAGTAAAGAACGGAGCACCCAGAGCCGATGAGCAGGCTGTCATCGATTCTCTGAGCGGGCTCGATAATATGTATAATTTCCGGAACGATTTCAAGTACTCCTACCGTACGGATGCCGGCCTGACGCCGGACATCGTCCGCGAGATCTCCGGGAAAAAAGAAGAACCGAAATGGATGCTGGACTTCCGTCTGAAGTCCCTGGATATTTACAACCACATGCCATATCCGGAATGGGGGCCCGATATCAGCGGCCTCGATATGGACAACATCATCACATACGTCCGGCCGAATGCGCAGATGCGGGCCAACTGGAATGACGTGCCCGATGACATCAAGGATACTTTTGACCGTCTGGGCATCCCGGAGGCAGAGAAGAAGTCCCTTGCCGGTGTGGGCGCCCAGTACGACTCCGAGGTCGTCTATCACAGCATCCAGGAAGATCTGGTCAAGCAGGGTGTCATCTATACGGACTTCGATACGGCACTGAAGCAGTATGAAGATGTCGTGCGGGCCCATTTCATGAAGCTCGTGCCGCCCACGGACCACAAGTTCGCGGCGCTGCACGGGGCGGTCTGGTCCGGCGGATCCTTTGTCTATGTGCCGGAAGGCGTGGATGTATCCATCCCGCTGCAAAGCTATTTCCGGCTGAATGCTCCGGGAGCGGGCCAGTTCGAACATACCCTCATCATCGTGGAAAAAGGCGCCAAAGTCCATTTCATCGAGGGCTGCAGCGCTCCGAAATACAATGTGGCCAACCTCCATGCGGGCTGCGTCGAGCTGTTTGTCGGCGACGACGCCACACTGACGTATTCCACCATCGAGAACTGGTCCAAGAATATGTATAACCTCAATACGAAACGCGCCGTCGTGGGCCGCAACGGGACCATCAACTGGGTGACCGGTTCTTTCGGTTCCCATACGTCCTGCCTGTACCCGATGAGCATCCTCAACGGGGAAGGCGCCCACTGCGAGTTCACGGGCGTGACCTTTGCCGGCAAGGGGCAGTACCTCGATACGGGCTCCAAGGTCGTGCACAACGCGCCGAACACGACGAGCAACATCAACTCCAAGTCCATTTCCAAGGACGGCGGCGTCTGCATCTACCGCGGCAGCGTGCTCATCAATGAGAAAGCCGAAGGATCCAAGTGCAATGTCAGCTGTGAATCCCTGATGCTGGATGAGATTTCACAGTCCGATACGATCCCGGCCATCGTCATCAAGAATGACAATGTGGATTTGGGCCATGAAGCCAAGATCGGACGCATTTCCGACGAAGCCATCTTCTATCTGATGAGCCGCGGGCTCAGCGAGGATGAAGCGCGGGCCATGCTCGTGCGCGGATTCGTCGATCCTGTTTCCAAGGCGCTTCCGCTGGAATACGCTGTGGAAATGAACAATCTGATCAATCTGGAACTGAAGGGTTCCATGTAAGGGGAGGCGAGAGACATGAAAGAACAATTTAACAGACTCCCGCGTCCGACTTTTAAATGGATGAAGGTCAACGCCCTTGAGCTGGACGTTACTAAGACTGAAAGACCCGGTTCCGCCTTCATGCGGGAACGCCATGAAGGGGATGCCGCGGTCCAGTTCTATAATGGCAATCAGCTGCCGGATCTGGGCGATTTCGAAGGCGCCAACAAGGAAGCGCTCCGGGAGACCCTGGAAGACGGCAATGTGAACTGCCGGATCACCGTACCGGATGGCGGCAGGGCTTCCGTCTGGCTCGTCTACGAGGTCAGCGAAGCGGCGCCGGAACTGGTCGGACAGCTGTACATCGATGCCGGCCGGGACAGCGAGCTCCATCTGTACACGCTCTTTGAAGGGGACGCGCCCCATGGGCTCGTGAACATCTTCCACTATATCCAGACGGGTGACCACGCCCGTGTGACCATAAGCAAGGTCCAGGTCCAGAGCAGCCGCGTCCGCCATATCGATCAGCGGCTGACGCGGGACGGCGCCGGCAGCCAGGTCAAGTTCGTCTCCGCGGAAATCGGAGGCCGGGAGGCCATTGTCCACGTCAAGGCGCAGCTGGATCACGATGATTCGGAGTTCCGGAGCCAGTCCATGTATCTCGGGACGGGTGAACAGGTGGTGGACTATTCCTACTGGGTCCCCACGAAGGGCTGCCGGACATTTACGGACATCCTGACGACGGGCGCCCTGATGGACCGTTCCAAGAAATATTTCCGTGGCACCATCGATTTCCTGCGCGGCGGGAAAAAAGCCGTGGGCAGTGAATCCGATGTGTGTCTGCTGCTCAATAAAGGAGTCCATTCGATTTCCATTCCGCTGCTCCTGTGCAAGGAGGACGACGTCGAAGGCAACCACGCTTCCAGTTCCGGCCAGGTCGATCAGGACATGCTGTTCTATCTGATGAGCCGCGGCCTCAGCGAAGCCGGTGCGCGCCTTGTCATCGTGGAATCGAACATCCGGCCGGTCATCGACCAGCTGGGGGATGAGAAACTGGAGAATCGGGCTATGCAGGCCGTCCGCGAGAAGATGCAGGTCTGCTATCAGAAAGGTGAATGCGATGATCAATGTGCGAAAAGATTTCCCAATCTTGACTAGGGTCCATAACGGGCACCCTCTTGTCTATTTCGATAATGCGGCGACGACGCAGAAGCCCTATCAGGTGATCCATGCTCTGGTGGACTTCCTGGAACACCATAACGGTAATCCGCACCGCGGGGCCCATGTCCTGAGCGTGGAAGCCACGGAACTGTACGATGCGGCGAAGAAAGCCGTGGCCCGGTTCATCAACGCCAAATCTCCCGATGAGATCATCTTTGTCCGCAATACGACGGAAGCGCTGAACCTGGTGGCGCGGAGCTATGGGGAAGCCAATCTCCATGCCGGCGACAAGATCGTCATCCCGATCTCGGAACATCACTCCGATCTGGTCCCCTGGCAGCGTGTGGCAGCGAAGACCGGTGCCAGACTTGTCTATATGTATCTCGATGACGAAGGCCATTTTACGGAAGAAGACCTTGCCAAGATCGACGGGCAGACGAAGATCGTGGCTTTTGCAGCGGTCAGCAATGTCCTGGGCATGAAGCGCCCGATCGAAAAGGTCATCCGGAAAGCCCATTCTGTCGGTGCTGTCGTCGTCCTGGACGGCGCCCAGTCCGCTCCGCATATGAAATCCGATGTCCAGGCATGGGACTGTGATTTCTATGCTTTTTCCGGCCACAAGATGCTGGCTTCGGCCGGCACGGGCGTGCTGTACGGCAAGATGGAGCTTTTGAAGGCGATGGAGCCCTTCCTTTCCGGCGGCGATATGATAGAATATGTGGAGGAACAAAGTACTACGTTTGCGGAAGTTCCCTTCAAATTTGAAGCGGGCACGGAAAATGTGGAAGGTGCGGTGGCCCTGCATGCGGCCATCGATTATCTGGAAGGGATCGGCTTCGATGCCATCGAGGAACATGAATATGAACTGACGAAGCACTGCCTGGAAGGCATGCTGAAGCTTCCGTATGTCCATATCCTGGGCAGCACGGATCCGGAGGAAAAAGTCGGCGTCATCTCCTTTACCATCGACGGCGTGCATCCCCATGATGCCGCGACCATCCTGGACAGCTACGGCATAGCCGTCCGTTCCGGCCATCACTGTGCCCAGCCGCTGGGACATCACCTGCATGTGGAAGCGTCCAACCGGGCCAGCTTCTATATCTACAATACGCTGGAAGAAGTGGATTATTTCCTGCAGACACTGCCCCTGGTCCGCAAACAGATGGGCCTTGACGCATAAGGGAGTGGATTTTGATGAGTATGGACATGAATTCGTTATATTCCGATATTATCCTGGAACATAACCAGAACCTGAGCAACAAACACGAGCTGGCCAAATGCAATCTTTCCGAGCACGGTCATAACCCGAGCTGCGGGGATGATCTGACGCTGCAGGCCGACATCGAGGACGGGGTTGTGAAGGATGCGGCGTATACGGGTCATGGCTGCGCGATCAGCCAGGCTTCGGCCGATATCATGGTGGACCTGATCAAGGGCAAGACTGTGAAAGAAGCCCTGCGCCTCATCGATCTGTTCCTGGGCATGATCAAGCGGGAGATCACGGATGACGACAAGCTGGAAGATCTGGAGGACGCCATTGCCCTGAAGAATATTTCCAACATGCCGGCCCGTGTCAAGTGTGCGGTCCTTGCCTGGCACACCCTGAAAGACGCGCTGGAAAGGGAAAACAAGTAACGGCCGGTGATCCCGGGTGGAACCGGGGCTGAGCCCGGAGAAATGATGCGGCCATGCGCTGCGGTCCATTTCTCCCGGCCCGGTCCCGGTCTTTTTGTATTTCCGGCTGCCCGCGCCGGCTCTTTTTCCGGGAATCTTCTCTTTTGAAGGAATGGAACCGCCTTTTCTGCAGAAATCCTATACAAGAAAATTCGTTTTGTAGTATAATTGAGCGGTACATTCAGCGAACGACAAATAAGGAGGATGCAGAGGATGCATACATTTAGTACGGAGCTGGGGGGCCGGACCCTTACCATCGAAACCGGGAAGATTGCCAAACAGGCCAATGGCGCTGTTCTGGTCCGTTACGGCGAGACCGCTGTGGTCGTGGCCGCAACCGGGACGGATACACCCCGTGAAGGCGTGGATTTTTTCCCGCTGACTGTTGATTTTGAAGAAAAGATGTACGCTGCCGGGAGGATCCCCGGCGGTTTCCTGCGCAGGGAGGGACGCCCGGCCGAAACGGCCATCCTGACGTCCCGGCTGATCGACCGTCCGATCCGCCCCATGTTCCCTGACGGATACCATAATGATGTGCAGATCGTGGCGACGGCCGTTTCCGTCGATCCGGACAATGCTCCGGATATCCCGGCGATGATCGGTGCCTCCTGCGCCCTGTCCATTTCGGATATCCCCTTTGAAGGACCGATCGCCGGCGTCCGCGTCGGCCTGGTCGACGGCAAATTCGTCATCAACCCGACGGTGGCCCAGGCCGAAGTGAGCGAGCTCAATCTTGCTGTGGCCGGCACAAAGGAAGCCATCCTGATGATCGAAGCCGGTGCGAAGGAAGTTTCCGAGTCCACCATGCTCGACGCCATTTTCTTTGCCCATGAGGAGATCAAGAAACTCGTGGCTTTCCAGGAAAAGATCCAGGCCGAAGTCGGCAAGCCCAAGATGACGTTCGAAGTCTATACGCCGCCCGAAGATCTGGCCCGGGAAATCGATGCCTACGGCGAACCGAAGATCCATGACGCTCTGATGGATCCTGACAAACTCCACCGCGACAAGATGGTGGAAGAGACCAAGGCAGAGATCATGGAGCACTTTACGGAACTGTATCCGGACAACGAGATCGATATCGCCCATGTGGTGCAGAAGCTCGTCAAACGGGTCTTCCGTCATATCATCACGGTGGACAAGATCCGTCCCGACGGCCGCGCTCTCGACGAAATCCGTCCGATCAGCTGCGAAGTGGGTCTCCTGGCCCGGCCGCACGGCTGCTCCCTCTTTACGAGAGGCCAGACCCAGGTCCTCAACTGCCTGGCCCTGGCGCCGCTGCGGGAAGCCCAGACCCTGGAAACGCTGGCCGGCGATATCCAGAAACGGTACATCCACCATTACAATTTCCCACCCTACAGCGTCGGTGAAACGAAACCGCTGCGCAGCCCGGGCCGCCGCGAGATCGGCCACGGTGCCCTGGCGGAAAGAGCTCTCCTGCCGGTGATCCCGCCGGTCGAAGAATTCCCGTACGCGATCCGCCTTGTTTCGGAAGTGCTGGAATCGAACGGTTCCTCTTCCATGGCGTCCGTCTGCGCCAGCACGCTGTCCCTGATGGATGCCGGCGTGCCTATCAAAGCGCCTGTTTCCGGCGTGGCGATGGGCCTTGTCAAGGAAGGCGAGAACTTTACGATCCTGACCGATATCCAGGGCCTGGAAGATGCCAATGGCGATATGGACTTCAAGGTGGCCGGCACGGCCAGGGGCATTACGGCCATGCAGATGGATATCAAGATCGACGGCATCAGCCGGGAGATCTTCGAACAGGCGCTGGAACAGGCCAAGAGAGGCCGTGCCTTCATCCTGGGCAAGATGCTGGAATGCATCCCTGAGCCGCGCAAAGAGCTGAAGAAATACGCTCCGAAGATCACGACGCTCAAGGTCAACGTCGATAAGATCAAAGACATCATCGGACCCGGCGGCAAGATCATCAAGAAGATCACCGAGGAATCGGGTGCCAAGATCGATATCGAAGAAGACGGAACGGTCTATGTGGCCGCTGCCAACAGCGAATCTGCGGACAAGGCCATTGCCGCCATCAATGCGATCACGGCGGAACCGGAAATCGGCAAGATCTATACGGGCAAAGTGACGCGGATCATGAATTTCGGTGCTTTCGTGGAATTCATGCCCGGCCGCGAAGGGCTGGTCCATATTTCCCAGCTGGCCCGCGAACGTGTGGAAAAAGTGGAGGATGTCGTCAGCGTGGGTGATGAAATCGCCGTCAAGCTCGTCGAAATCGATTCCAAAGGCCGCATGAACCTGTCCCGCAAGGCAGCACTGCAGTCCAGATAAAGTCCCTGTCAGGGTATGTTCTGAGATTTGTCACGGACATACCCTGTTTTTTTTATAATTAGCTGATACAATACTATATGTGTATGGTCAGTATGGCAGGGATCAGGGAAAATCACGCTCGTACAGGCATATGATCCGCAAGCAGGAAGAGGAGGCACGACAGGCATGGAAATCAATGGCAGCGGCGGCAGCCTTGTCGCCAGGGAATACGAGCTGGCACTGCCCGTCCTCTGGCGTCTCGGACTGGAGGCGCTGGCAGAGATGAAGGTGGAAGTGACCAGCCGTGATGACAAAGAACATCTCGTGAACGGGAGACTCGTTTCCGAAGAAAGATCCCTTCTCTTCGGACGGCCGAAGATCAAGGAAGTGACCTTTGCGGTCCAGCCCGTGGAGGGCGGCAGCCAGCTCATCATCGATATCCGCAAGAAGCGGCTGGAAGTGTACAGCTTCCGTCCCCAGAACCGCGAGACCGAACGGTTCATCCGGATCCTGGAGGCAAAGATCGCGGCCTACCGGGCGCATCAGCTCTGTCCTTCCTGCGGGAAGACCATCCAGGCGGATGCTGTGTTCTGCCCGTACTGCGGCGCTCCGCTCAAGGGATGAGGGAACGTCCCGCGGGAGCGGCCCCGGCAGCAGGGAAGGCGCACCGTGTGGGAGAAGGCGGCTGTTTTCCGGATTTCGGGCAATAAAAAAGGATCAAATACCTTGCGGTACTTGATCCTTCCAGCTTATAGCTTAGATGGCGCGGGTCACCTTGCCGGAACGTAAGCAGCGGGTGCAAACGTTGATGCTCTTCACTTCACCGTCTACAACTGCCTTTACCTTCTGTACGTTAGGCTTCCAAGAACGTTTCACATGTCTATTGGAATGGCTGACGTTGTTTCCGGACAGCTCACCTTTTTTGCAGATATCACAGATGCATGCCATGGTCCCACCTCCTTCTAGTTATAGGCAATGCTTTTAAACTCAATGTAAGTATTCTAACACAAACGTACCAAAAGTTGCAAGTAAAAAATAAACGGAACTGTCTCCGGAAAAAGCGGCGCGGAAATGGGCCGCAAAATGCGCAGGATACTGCTGCGGGCAGGGACGGCCGCGGCAGCGGACAGAAACGCATATCCACAGGGCGGGCACCCGGTTCCGCCTTATTTGTCAGGAGATGAAGCTATGTGGTGGAAGGAACCGGTTACCTCACTGAAAGGGATCGGGCCTAAAAAGGCACAGGATTTCAAGACATTGAATATCGAGACCGTCGGGGATCTGCTGAATCATTATCCCCGGCAGGGGTGTTATCTGGATTATTCGCAGATCAGGCCGATCTCCGGCCTTGCTGCGGACGGGAGCATGCAGCTCTTTGAAGGCCGGGTGGCCCGTGTGACCCGGCGCCGCAGTGCCCGCGGAGCGGCCTACGCGACGCTCGTCGTGGGTGACGGCACAGCCTTCGCAGAGATTTTCCTCTTCGGGGCGCAGCGCTATGCCGCCCGGTATTACAAGAACGGGGACACGGTCCTAGTCATCGGCCGGGTGGCCCCGGGACGTACGGCCAAAGCGGTGACCGGGGCGGTTGTCACGAAGGTCGATCCGAACAAGCCGCAGAAGGCTCCGGGCATCCTGCCGACGTATGCCCTGACGGGCAGTCTGACCCAGAAGGACATGCGCAGTGCCGTACGCCGGGCGCTTGCACTGGCCTCACAGGAACTGCCGGAGTGTCTGCCTGAGTGGATCCTCCGCCGCAAGCAGTTCCCCGGCCGCTACGAGGCGCTGTGCAATATCCATTTTCCCGAGAGTTTTGCCAAACTGGAAGCCGCCCGGCGCCGGTTCATCTTTGAGGAACTGTACTTCATCCAGTGCGGGCTCCTCTATCACCGGGCCCAGGTAAAACAGGAAAGCCGGGGGATCAAGATGGCCCGCAGCGGGAGCATGGTGGAGGCTGTCCTCCGGCAGCTCGGCTTTGCGCTGACGGCGAGCCAGCAGAAGGCCTGGCAGGAGATCCAGGATGACATGGAAAGCCCGGAACCGATGAACCGCCTGCTCCAGGGCGATGTCGGCTCGGGCAAGACGGCCATTGCCATCCTGGCCCTTGCCAAGACCGCGGAAAACGGTTTCCAGGGGTGCATGATGGCACCGACGGAAATCCTGGCGGAACAGCATTACGAGGAAATGCAGAAAGTCCTCGAGCCGGCGGGCATCCGCACGGCGCTCCTCACGGGGAGCCTGAGCCAGGCCCGGCGGCGGGACGTGCTGGAAGGGCTGGCTGACGGCACGATCCAGGCTGTCGTGGGCACGTATGCCCTGATCCAGGACAAAGTCGTGTTCCATTCCCTGGCCCTTGCCATCACGGACGAACAGCACCGTTTTGGCGTGCAGCAGCGGGCCGCACTGTCCGCCAAGTCCCAGTATGCGCCGCATGTCCTGGTCATGACGGCGACGCCCATTCCCCGCACCCTGGCGCTGACGGTCTACGGGGATCTTGACGTGTCCCTGATGAAGGGGCTGCCGCCGGGACGCAAGCCCATCCGGACGCTCTGTTATCCGGACAGCAAACGGGCCGCTGTCTACCAGGGGCTGATCCATCAGGTCCGGGAGGGGCATCAGGCCTATGTGGTGGCTCCGCTCATCGAAGGTTCGGATGCGGTCGACGCCAAGGCTGCCTCGGATCTGTATGAAGAACTGACAGCGACGTATCTCAAAGGGATCCCCTGCGGACTCCTGCACGGACGGCTCAAAGCGGAGGAAAAAGAAAAGGTCATGGCCGATTTCGTCAGCGGCAGGACCAAAGTCCTCATTGCCACGACCGTCATCGAAGTCGGTGTGAACGTGCCCAATGCCACCCTGATGGTGATCGAGGGCGCGGACCGCTTCGGACTGGCGCAGATGCATCAGCTCCGCGGCCGTGTCGGACGGGGGAGCAGCCAGTCCTACTGTGTGCTCCTGACGGGGTCTTCCAATCCGCAGACCCTGGAACGGCTGCAGATCATGCACAGCTGCAGCGACGGCTTCCTCCTTGCCGAAAAGGATATGGAACTGCGCGGTGCCGGCCAGCTGTTCGGCGAACGCCAGCACGGGCTGCCGGATCTGTACATCGCCGATATCCTGCGGGATACGGATGCCCTGGTGGAAGCCCGGGCTTTTGCCAAAGAGGCCATGGCCCGGCCCGAATCCCGCCGGCAGGTGCTGGAAGCCGTCACGCACACTCAGTTCGACGCGCGGTTCGAACAGATCTTCAATGTCTGAAATCCGTTCCGGCGGGACGGGAAAAGATTCCGCACGGCAGCGGCGGCTTTTCTGCCCGGGGCAGGATGGGACGGGAACGCAAAGGGCCAGATTCTGTATCTTCTATTACAGAAATCGGCCCTTTTTCGATCTTCCCGGGAAGTTTGGATAAAAAAGAAGGAAAATTCCAAGAAATCAGCGAAAAAAGATATCAACAAACTTTGAACTTTAGCATAAAGGGGGCTCTAACGTGAAAGAGTATACAGGTGATTTAATCAGAAACGTAGCGATTGTCGGACACGGCGGCGCCGGCACTACCTCGCTGACGGAGGCTCTGCTCTACCGCAGCCATACGATCAGCCGGATGTGCAAGGTGGAAGACGGACAGACCACTACGGATTTTGAGCCGGAAGAAATCAAACGCGGTGTATCCGTAAGCGCTACGCTGGCCCCTCTGGAGTGGGAAGGCGTCAAGATCAACTTCATCGATACGCCGGGCTTTGCCGATTTCGTCGCCGAAGTCAAGGGTGCTTTCCGTGCTGTGGACAGCGTGCTCATCGTCGTAAGCGCCACGAGCGGTGTCCAGATCGGTACGGAACAGTGCTGGAAGCTGGCGGAGGAAGTGGGGCTGCCCCGGCTGATCTTCGTCAATAAGATGGACCGTGAGAACGCGGATTATGACAATATCCTGGATAACCTGCGCGCCAAGATCGGCGGCAAGAAGATCCTGCCGCTCGAACTCCCGCTCGGCAAGGAGGAGAATTTCTGCGGCGTCATCGATGTCTTCAATCAGAAAGCGTACCGCGGCAACGGCAACGGCGCCGATGAGATCGAAGTGCCCGCTGACATGAAGGACTGGGTGGAGGACGCCCATACGAAGATGGTCGAGGCCGCCGTCGAAGCTGATGATGAGGTCATGGAAAAATATCTGGAAGGTGAGGAGATCTCCGACGATACCATCATGAGATGCCTCGTCAAGGGCATCCGTGAAGGGATCATCTTCCCGGTCCTCTGCGGCAGTGCCTTCAAGAACATCGGCCTCGGCCGGTGCCTCAACGCCATCGTCAACTATACGTTCCCGGCCGTGCTGAACGAGTTCGAAGTGGAGAACCTGGCCACGGGCAAGACGGAACGGCGCGATGCCAACGCCCCGATGGCGGCACTCGTCTTTAAGACCATGGCCGATCCGTTCGTGGGACGGCTGAGCTTTGTCCGTGTCTTTTCCGGCGTCATTTCGAGCGACAGCTCCGTCTATAATGCAAGCCGGGAAGAAATGGAAAAAGTCGGATCCGTATTCACGATGCGCGGCAAGACCCAGATCCCGATGAAAAAGATCGTCGCCGGCGATATCGGCGTCATCTCCCGCCTGCAGTACACGGCGACGGGCGATACGCTGAGCGACAAGAACAATCCCGTCGTCTTCAAGCCCATCAATTTCCCGCTGCCCATGTACAGCCGGGCGATCTATCCGAAGAAAAAGGGCGATGAGGAAAAGATCACGGCGGCCCTGAACCGCCTGATGGATGAAGATCCCACCATCATCGTGGCCCGCAATCCCGTCACCAAGGAACTGCTGATCAGCGGCATGGGCGACCAGCATCTGGAAATCGTCATGGAACGGATGACCCGTAAGTTCGGCGTCGAAGCGGAACTGCGGCCGCCCATGATCGAATATAAGGAAACCATCCGCGGCACGGTCGAAGTCGAAGGCAAATACAAGAAACAGACCGGCGGCCATGGTCAGTACGGCCATGTGGTCATCCGCATGGAACCGCTGCCGCCCGGATCCGGCTTCGTCTTCGAGGATAAGATCTTTGGCGGCGCCGTGCCCCGGCAGTACATCCCGGCCGTGGAAAAGGGCATGCGGGAAGCCATCCAGGAAGGTGTCCTTGCGGGATATCCTGTAGTGGATCTCAAGATCACGCTCCTTGACGGTTCCTACCATACGGTGGACTCTTCGGAAATGGCCTTCAAAGTGGCTTCGCACATGGCTTTCCAGAAAGGCTGCGAGCAGGCAAAGCCGGTCCTGATGGAACCGTACTACAACCTGGACGTCTACTGCGACGAGCGCGTCACGGGCGACATCATTTCCGACCTGAACGGCAAACGCGGCCGGATCCTGGGCATGCAGTCCGAAGAGGACGGACGGGCCTGCGTGAAGGCCCAGGTGCCCTATGCGGAGATCCTCGATTATGCTGTGGATCTGCGCGCCCTGACCCAGGGAACGGGTACCTTTGAAATGAAGTTCGACCATTACGAAGATGTGCCGGCCCGGACTGCGGAAAAGATCATCGCAGAACGGAAGAACCGGAAAAAAGCATAAGTAAGGCACACTGCAGGGGCTGGCGCGGAAGCGGCAGCCCCTGCTTTGTCCGTAAGATACCCGCGGCAGTACGCAGCTGTGCCGCGGAAGGGACCGTGCTTTTGGCCGCATATTCCTCCTTTCCCGTGCTTTGCTCCCGTGCCGGACGCATATGCCTGCTTTTCTTGCGAAAAAGCATCAAATAGCCTATAATCAGACTAGATATCTGTCAATAAAATCAGGTTTTACCGTATATGAGGAGAGAGAACTTCCATGAAAAAGATTGATGAAGAGAGCATCCAGACGCTGCGCTTCCTGTCCATCGATGAAGTCCAGGCTGCCAACTCCGGCCATCCGGGCCTGCCCCTTGGGACAGCCCCTTTGATGTACACGCTGTGGGACCGCTTCATGCATTACAATCCGGCGGATCCCGCCTGGTTCAACCGCGACCGTTTCGTCCTGTCCCCCGGCCATGGCTCCGCTTTGCTCTATGCCATGCTGCATCTGGCAGGGTACGGGATTTCTCTTGACGATCTGAAACAGTTCCGGCAGTGGGGTTCCCTGACACCGGGCCATCCCGAGTACGGTGTGACGCCGGGTGTCGATCTCTCCACGGGACCGCTGGGGCACGGGTTTGCCATGGCCGTGGGCATGGCCCTCGGCGAAGCGCTGCTGGCGGCCCGCTATAATAAGGAAGGCTATCCCATCGTCGACCATTACACGTTCGGCATCACGTCCGACGGCGACCAGATGGAAGGCGTCGCTTCCGAGGCGGCTTCCCTGGCCGGTACGCTGGGACTGGGCAAGCTGATCTTCCTCTATGATGACAACCACATCACGATCGAGGGCGATACGAAGGGTACATTCCGGGAAGATGTGGGCGCCCGCTTCGAGGCATATGGCTGGAGCGTGCTGCGCGTATCCACGTCGGAGGATGTGGACGAACTGGCCGCAGCCATTGAAAAAGCCAAAGCGGACAAGACGCATCCGACCCTGATCATCGTGCCGACCCATATCGGCTTCGGCAGCCCCCGCCAGGATATGGCCAGCGCTCACGGCGAGCCGCTCGGAGCAGAGGGCGTGGCAGAGACGAAGAAGGCTGCGGGCTGGAATCCGGACCGCTCTTTCTACGTGCCTTCCAAAGTCAGGAAACATTTTGAAAGCAAGGCTGCAGCCGGGGAAAAAGCAGAAGCAGCATGGAAGGAACTTGCTGCGAAATATACGGAAGCCTATCCGGAACTGGCAGCAGAACTGCAGGACCGTCTGGACGGTAAAACGGATCTCGATCTGAAAGCGCTCTTCAAAGTCTTCGACGGCGTCGAAAGCGTGGCGACGCGTGCCGCTTCGGGCACGCTGCTGCAGGAACTGGCTGATGCCCTGCCCGCACTGACGGGCGGCAGCGCCGATCTGGGGCCTTCGAACAAGACCGTCCTCAAGAAATACAATTTTGTCTCGGCCGAAGACCGGACAGGCCGCAATATCCACTTCGGCATCCGCGAGCACGCCATGGGCTGCATCGTGAACGGCCTGTATCTGCACGGCGGCTTCATCCCGTTCGGAGCGACCTTCCTGGTCTTTGCGGACTTCATGCGTCCGGCCATCCGTATGGCGGCCCTGATGGGCATCGGCAGCAAGTTCATCTTCACCCATGACAGCATCTATGTCGGCGAAGACGGACCGACCCATCAGCCCATTGAACAGACCATGAGCCTGCGGCTGATCCCGAATGTCTCCGTCCTGCGTCCGGCCGATGCTCTGGAGACGGCGGCAGCATGGAAGATCGCCTGCGAGACCAAAGACAAACCGACCTGTCTCCTTTTGACCCGCCAGGGACTGCCCGTCCTGCATGAATATGCCAGGGTCATCGCCAAAGGCGTGGAAAAAGGCGCTTATATCCTGAGCCCGTCGCCCAGGGAAAAGATGAAGGCTGTCCTGATCGCCACGGGCAGTGAGGTCCATCTGGCACTGGCTGCGCAGAAGGCACTGGCTGCCCGCCGCATCGGCGTGCAGGTCGTGTCCATGCCCAGCTGGGATCTTTTCGAGGCGCAGAGTGCGGCGTACAAGCGCCGTGTCCTTCCCAAAGGCGTGCCCTGCATCGCCCTGGAAGCCGGCGTCCCGACAGGCTGGGCCCGTTATACCGGAAGTGATGACCGGGTCCTCGGCATCAGCCGGTTCGGCGCTTCCGCCCCGGGTAAAAAAGTGTATGAAGAATTTGGCTTCACTGTCGAGCATGTAGTTGACATGGTACGGAAACTGAAGTAAAGACAGGCGCTCTGTCCGGCAGTGTGGACAGAGCGCTTTTGTATATATCCGCAATTTGTATATCCGCAAAAGGAGTGGTGAAAAATGAAACATCTGCTGACCATTGCCGGCTCCGATTCTTCCGGAGGAGCCGGGATCCAGGCTGACCTGAAGACCTTTGCTGCCCACGGATGCTATGGCATGAGCGTCATTACGGCTGTGACCGCGCAGAATACGACGGGTGTCACGGCGATCCAGAACATGGATCCCGATGTGGTGGCAGCCCAGATTGATGCTGTCTTTTCCGATATCCGGGTCGATGCCGTCAAAGTGGGGATGGTCTCCACAGCAGCGACCATCCATGTCATTGCCGAAAAAATGAAGCAGTGGCAGCCCCGGTTCCTTGTCGTGGATCCCGTCATGGTGGCGACGAGCGGCGCCTATCTGCTCGAAGCGGATGCGCGCGGCACCCTGATGGAGGAACTGCTGCCGCTGGCGACAGTCATTACACCGAACCTGATGGAGGGCGAGGTCCTGTCCGGAGAGAAGATCCATTCCCGGGAGGATATGGAAAAGGCGGCAGGGACCATCCTTTCCCATGGCATCCGCAGCGTGCTGCTGAAGGGCGGCCATCTGGCGGGTACAGCGGATGATCTGCTGGCGGAAGGGAGCCGCATGTGCTGGTTCAAGGGCCGGCATATCGACAATCCGAACACCCATGGCACGGGCTGCAGCCTGTCTTCGGCCGTGGCAAGCGAACTGGCGGCGGGCAATTCCCTCGAAGAATCCGTCCGCCGGGCAAAGGCCTATGTGGCCCTGGGCATCGAAAACGGCCTGCCCGTAGGACACGGGCACGGTCCGATCCATCATTTTGTGGAGCTGTACAAAAAGGGAGGACTCTTCTGATGGACTCGCTGCGGGCAGTTTTCACGGACATCGGGAAGGCTATCCGGAGCCGGCGGCCCCTGGTCCACCATATCACGAACTACGTCACGGCGGGCTTCTGCGCCGATGCGGCACTGGCCATCGGAGCCTCTCCGATGATGGCGGACGAACCGGCGGAAATGGCCGAGATCGCTCCGCAGGCGGATGCCCTGGTCTGCAACCTGGGGACCATCCATCTGGCCCAGCGGGACGCACTCCTTGCGGCAGCGTCCCTTGCGGGCAGACGCGGGATCCCGGTCATCCTGGACCCGGTGGGGGTCATGAGCTCGTCCCTGCGGCTTGAAACGGCAAAAGCGATCCTGGCCCTTTCCTGCGTCACCATCCTCAAGGGCAACGCGGCGGAAAGCCGGGCGCTGCTTTCCCTTGACGGGGGCGGCCGCGGTGTCGATTCCGCTTCGGAGGAGCATCCGGAAGTGCTGGCCCGGGCCCTGGCGGCCAGGTATCACTGCGTGGCGGCTGTGACCGGTGCGGTCGACGCAGTGAGCGACGGCACCCGTCTTGCGCGGGCCGCCAACGGAACGCCTTACCTTTCGAGGATCACCGGCAGCGGCTGCATGACGGGTTCCCTGATGGGGGCGGCTGCGGCCGTGGCGGAAGATCCTTTTTATGCGGCACTGTGGGCCCTGACCTGTATGAATGTCAGCGCCGAGGAGGCCGAGCGGATCAGCCGGGGACCGGGTACGTTCAGGGCCTGCCTGATGGATGCCCTGGGCCGTCATGACGGGTCCCTGCTGGCGGACCGTTTCCGGGGCAGCCTGGAGTAGCGGCGTGCGCGGCAGAAAGGAGAGCCTCCGCGCCGCCGGAAACCTGCTGCCGCAGGCAGCAGGGGATACGCATGAGCAGCAGCCTGTACTTTCCTGCAGCCGCCCCGGCTGACGGCAGGCCCGGTATGTTCCGGAGCCGATGGAATTTTTCCTGCGATAACAAAAGGAGCGTGGAGCGATGGATATGGATTACAGTATCTACCTGGTGACGAACCGGGAAGTCACGGAAAAAAAGGGGCGCGATTTCTATGCGTCCATCGAGGAAGCCCTGCAGCACGGCGTGACCCTTGTCCAGCTGCGGGAAAAGAACCTGCCCGACGCAGCTGTGGCAGAAGAAGGCCGCCGCGTCAAGGCCCTCTGTGACCGCTATGGCGTGCCGCTCCTCGTCGATGACCGTATCGCAGTGGCAAAGGCCATCGGGGCGGCCGGTGTCCATCTGGGCCAGAGCGACGATACGCTGCAGGAGGCCCGGAAGGAACTGGGAAAGGATGCCATTATCGGCATTTCGGCCCATAACCTTGCGGAAGCCCTCGCCGCGGAAAAAGGCGGCGCCGATTATCTGGGAGCCGGGGCACTCTATCCGACAAGTACCAAAAAAGATGCTACGGACCTGAGCCTTGCTGAATTCAGGGCCATCGTCGGAGCTGTCTCGATCCCCGTCGTCGGTATCGGAGGCATCGGGATCCCCCAGTACGGGGAAGTCCTGGACTGCGGTGCAGCCGGCTGTGCCATGATCACATCCATCCTTGGGGCGGATGATATCGGTGCCGCTGTGGATACGATGAAAGCACTGTACAGGGAGCGGCAGAACCGCTGAAGGTGATCACCATGGATGACAAGAAGGTGGAAAGACTGGGACGGAAAGTCCTGGATGCCTTTACCCGCCGGATTACGGATGAGATCTTCCTGTATCTGGGACGGGATCCGGAACTGCTCCGGGAATACCAGGAGCTGGTACAGGAATATTCTGCCCATGGGGTCAATGCGGCACTGGGAAAAATGATCACCCGGGCCTATGCACTGGAAAATGACGGCATGGAGAGACGGCCTGTCAGTCCGCTCCTGAAAAAATATTCGCGGCACAGGCTGGACTGGAAGAAAGTGACGGCAAAGGACGGGAAAGCGATCCGGAAATCCCCGTATGACGACGGGAACCTCTTTGCCGAAAAAAAGAAAAAGCGGCGTCCGGCGGCTCCCAGGCCGAAGGCACCGAAAAAACAGCCCGGAGCTCCGGAACAGGCGGATCTGTTTGCCACTTCCGATGACCCTTCCGGGGATACAGAAAGCCGGGAGAAATGATGCAGGAAGACGATACTTTTGAGAAAAAGATCCGCGTAGGGCGGCTGTATGATTTTTACGGCAGCCTGCTCACGGAAAAACAGCAGAAAATCATGGAACAGTACTTCTATGATGACCTGTCCCTGGGGGAAATCGCGGAAAGCGAGGGCATCAGCCGCCAGGCGGTGTACGACCTCCTGAAGCGGGCGGAACAGACCCTGGAGCATTATGAGGAGAAACTGCACATCCTGCAGAAGGACGAAGACCTCCGCTTCCAGCTGCGCAGCGCCCTGAATCTCCTGGAGGCCTGCCGCCGCGAAGACAGTCCGGATCCACGTCTGGAGAAAGTGGCAAAGCTGCTGAAGAAGATGATGGATCAGAAGTGAGCGCCGTGCCGGGAGCAACGTATTTTTACTTTCAACGTGTCAAGTAAAAATACTTGACACAAAACGAAAACTCATGTATACTAAGCAACGTTGACGAAGGGCGGACTGCCTTTTGCGTCAGGAAAGCAGGTACACGATGGCATTTGAAATGCTGACCGACAAGCTGACAGCAGCCATCCAGAAGATCCGCGGCCACAAGACCGTGACCGAACAGGATCTCAAAGAGACGCTGCGCGAAGTGCGGCTGGCTCTTCTGGAAGCCGACGTCAACTTCAAGGTCGTCAAGGAATTTACTTCAAAAATCAAGGAAAGAGCCCAGGGACAGCAGGTCGATCCCAACCTTACGGCGGGACAGTACATTGTCAAGATCGTCCATGAGGAACTGATCAATCTGCTCGGCGGCACGCAGAGCAAGCTGAATTTCTCGGCCAATCCGCCGACCATCATCATGCTCGTCGGCCTTCAGGGCGCCGGCAAGACGACTTCCGTCGGCAAGCTGGCCAATTACCTGAGAAAGAACGGGAAACGGCCCCTGATGGTGGCCGCTGACGTGTACCGCCCGGCAGCTGTCACCCAGCTCGAAGTCATCGGCAGGCAGCTCGACATGCCGGTTTTTTCGATGGGGGACAAGGTTTCCCCTGTGGAGATCGCAAAAGCTTCCCTGAAACGGGCCAGCGAACTGCTCTGCGATACGATCCTGATCGATACGGCGGGCCGTCTGCACATCGATGAAAAACTGATGGGCGAGCTCAAGGACATCAAAGCCGCTGTAAATCCCAATGAGATCCTTCTTGTCGTCGACGCGATGACCGGTCAGGATGCCGTCACTGTGGCGGATGCCTTCAACAAGGCACTGGGCATCACGGGCCTTGTGGTGACAAAGCTCGACGGCGATGCCCGGGGCGGTGCCGTCCTCAGCGTCAAGGCCGTGGCCGACTGCCCTGTGAAATTCGTGGGTATGGGAGAAAAGCTCGATGCTTTGGATCCCTTTTATCCTGACAGAATGGCTTCCCGCATCCTCGGGATGGGGGATGTGCTTTCCCTGATCGAGAAAGCCCAGGAGGCCATCGACGTGGAAGAAGCCAAAAAACTGGCTGAATCCATGAAGAAGAACGAGTTCACCCTGGATATGTTCCTGGATCAGATGAAACAGGTCAAGAAACTGGGGTCCCTCGGATCCATCCTCGACATGATCCCCGGCATGGGAAAGATCAGCAAGCAGATCGGTGATATCGATCTGGACGGGAAGGAAGTCCGCCGGCTGGAAGCCATCATCACTTCGATGACTCCGAAGGAACGGGCGAATCCCCGCATCATCAACGGTTCCCGCCGCAAGCGCATCGCCGCCGGCTGCGGACAGAATGTCCAGGCCGTCAACCGTCTCCTCAAGCAGTTCGAGGAGAGCCGGAAGATGATGAAGACCATGCAGGGCATGAACAAGTATGCACGGAAGGGCAGATTCAAACTGCCTTTCATGCAATAAATTGATTTTTTTAAGGAGGTGAAAATTGTGGCAGTAAAGATTCGTTTAAAACGTATGGGTGCTAAAAAGAGCCCTTTCTACCGCATTGTCGTTGCTGACGAACGTTCTCCGCGTGACGGCCGTTTCATCGAAACCGTAGGTACCTACGATTCCACTGTTGATCCTGCCGTGATCAACATCGATGAGGAAAAGGCAGTTGCCTGGCTGAAGAAGGGCGCACAGCCGACTGATACGGTCCGCTCCATGTTCAGCAAGAGAGGCCTGATGACCAGGTTCGCTCAGGAAAAGGCCGGCAAATAAGGAGGGAACGATATGAAAGAGATAGTTGAAGTCATTGCTAAGGCTATCGTCAATCATCCTTCCGAGGTCCGGGTGGAGGAGGAGAGACGGGGTTCCTCCGTTGTCCTCAAACTCCACGTGGCACCTGATGATATGGGAAAAGTCATCGGCAAGCAGGGGCGCATCGCCAAGGCCATCCGTCTGGTGATGAAAGCCGCTGCGACCCGTGAAAACGTAAGAGTGATCGTAGATATTGGTTAAAGGTGGGTTATCATGGATAAAATGACCATCGTCATTCCTGTGACCGTCAAATCGAAGGTTACGGAAGATCTTAAAACCAAAATCGTCGCGGATATGAAACGTCAGGTCCAGGCTGCTGAGCTGGATTTCGAACAGTTCCAGTTCGATGCCAGGAAATCGCTGAACGAACATGCCAACGCGAACCCCATGGCCCTGGAAGGGATGCGGGAACGCATCGAGTATGAAAAGAACCAGCGCGGCCATGCACTGCAGGAATTGAAGGACAAGCTCGAAAGAGCCAATAACCTGGAAATCGGCAGTGAAATCGGTCACGGCACCCTGGAGCGTTCTGTGGAAATCACCATCGGTTCCGATCTGGAAGCCCTGATGGGAGCAGAAATTGTCGTCGAAGACGGCAAGGTCATTGCCTTCAGAGCGTGATCCTATGGAACAGAAGATCGTGATTGGCAGAATTGTCGCCCCGCATGGCGTGCGGGGCGAATTTCGTATCATGCCGCTGACGGAGCATCCCGAGCGGTACGCCGACAGAAAGAAAGTCCGTCTCGACAATGGCCGGGAGCTCACGGTCCTGTCGCTGCGGCAGCACAAGAACGTGCTGCTGATGCAGACGCGGGAAGTGACGACCATGGATGAGGCGGAACTGCTGCGAGGCCGGGAAATCGTGGTGGAACCCGATGAACTGCCGCCCCTGCCGGAAGGTCAGTTCTATGTGCGGGATATCCTGGGCTTTACCGTCAGCACCCCGGACGGGACCCTGGTCGGGACCATGAAGGATGTCATCACGCCGGCGACGACGGACGTGTTCGTCATCGCCACCCCGGAAGGGAAGGAACTCATGGTTGCCGCCATCGAAGATAATATCCTGGACATCGACTGGGAGAAGCGTACAGTGACCGTCAGGCTTCCGGAGTGGATCTGAATATGGAATTTATATTCATCACTCTTTTTCCGGAAATGATTGAGCAGGCGTCCCGCGTGAGCATTATCGGGCGGGCCGTGGAGCAGGGCCTTGTCTCCGTGACCTGCATCAATCCCCGGGATTATGCGACGGACCGGCACCGCAGTGTCGATGCGTCGCCGTGCGGAGGCGGCGCCGGCATGGTGCTGCAGGCCGGGACATACTGCAAGGCCCTTGACCGGGCCCGGGAACTCGCACCGGACGCCCTGACAGTGGCCCTGACGCCCGTCGGGGAACCGCTGCGCCAGCCCCGGGTGGAAGCCCTCGCCGCTGCCGGCAGGGATTTGATCTTTCTCTGCGGCCACTACGAAGGATTCGATGAACGCATCCTGGAACGGGCGGATCTGCGCCTTTCCGTGGGAGATTTCGTACTGACGGGCGGAGAACTCCCGGCGCTGTGCATCATGGATGCGGTGGCCCGCTTTTTGCCCGGCGTCCTCGGCAAGATGGTCAGTGCCGAGGAAGATTCCTTTGCCGATGTGCTGCTCGAATATCCGCAATACACACGGCCGGTCTGTTATGAAGGCAGACAGGTCCCGGAGGTCCTCCTTTCGGGGAACCATGCGGCCATTGCCCGCTGGCGCCGTAAAGAAGCATTGCGTGCCACGTACCGCTGCCGCCCGGAACTGCTGGGGCGTATGCACTGGCAGAAAGGGGACGGAGCGCTCTTCCTGGAAATGCTGGAAGAGGAAAAAACAAAGCAGCCCGGTGAGGGATGAGGTTTTGGAGGGAAATTTCTTGCGCTGGTTTTTCCCTTATGATATAATACACAGCGTATGCATAACGGACGGTCCGCTGTCAGCGCGTGGGCTGGACATGAACGTCTTAGGATTCTGAGGAGGAAAAAATGAATATTATCGAAGCAATTGAAAAAGAACAGCTGCGTTCTGACATTCCTGAATTCCGTCCTGGCGATACCCTGAAAGTATACGTTAAGGTCGTTGAAGGCAACCGCGAACGTGTCCAGCTGTTTGAAGGTGTCTGCATTTCCCGCAATGGCTCCGGTGTCCGTGAAATGTTTACGGTCCGCCGCATTGCTTCCGGTGTTGGCGTTGAAAGAACGTTCCCGGTCCATTCTCCGCGTCTGGAAAAGATTGTCGTTTCCCATCGCGGTGTGGTTCGCAGAGCGAAGCTGTACTATCTGCGCAAACTCACTGGTAAGGCTGCCCGCATCAAGGAACGCCGCTAATTGGAAAATAGGAAGGGGGACTGGTGGACCAGTTCCTCTTTTTTTATCCCCCTGCACGAAACGGCCAGTGGGCCCGTGACAGGGGAGTTCAGCAAGGTGGCAGAATATGACTGAAGAAAAGAAAGAAAAAAGCTGGCAGGATACGGCGAGCGACTGGCTGATCTCCATCATCGTCGCTGTCGTGCTGGCATTCGGGATCCGGACCTTCCTGGTGGAACCGTATATGGTTTCGGGTCCTTCCATGAGACCGACGCTGCAGAACGAGGAGCGCCTCATCGTCAACAAGCTCGTCTATTACACCCGCGATCCCAAAAAGGGAGAGATCATCGTCTTCAAATATCCCAGTGACACGCGGCGCGATTTCATCAAGCGTGTCATCGCAACGGGCGGGGACAGCATCGAGATCCGGGACGGCAAAACGTTTGTCAATGGCGAAGCCATCGATGAATCGTATATCAAGGAACCATTCCATACCAATTATCCGAAAGTGACCGTGCCGAAAGGATTCATCTTCGTCATGGGCGACAACCGGAACAATTCCGAGGACAGCCGGTACTCCGATGTGGGCTTCGTGGACCTGAAACTCGTCAAGGGCAAAGCCAGTGTCGTGTTCTGGCCGATCAGCGCCTTTAAGTCGCTGCCCTGAGGAGGGATCCGGTCATGAAAGAACTTCTTGAAGGCTATGCTTTTTCCATCCAGTGGTTCCCCGGCCATATGACAAAGGCCCGGCGGGAGATGGAGAGCCAGCTCAGGCTGGTCGATGTGGTCGTGGAAATGCTGGACGCGCGGATCCCCCGTTCCAGTGCCAACCCTCTGCTGCAGCGCCTCATCGGGCAGAAGACCCGGATCGTGGCACTCAGCAAGACGGATATGGCAGATCCTGACGTGACCCAGCAGTGGCTGGCCGCATTCCGGGAAGAGGGACTGAAGGCCCTGGAAGTGGACTGCCAGAAGGGACGCGGAACGAGAGCGCTCCTTTCTGCGATCCGTGAAGCCGGGCAGCCCGTCGTGGACAAATGGCTCAAGAAAGGCGTGCGCAACCATCCTGTCCGGGTCATGATCGTCGGCATCCCGAATGTGGGCAAATCGACGCTCATCAACCGCCTCCTGGGCAAAAACAAGACGGTGACGCAGAACAAGCCGGGCGTCACGCGGCAGACCCAGTGGGTCGAGATCGGCAGGGGCATCGAGCTCCTCGATACACCGGGCGTGCTCTGGCCCAAGTTCGAACAGGCTGAGACGGGCTTCAACCTGGCTGTGACAGGGGCCATCAAAGAAGATATCTTTGACCGGGAGACTGCTGCGGCCATCCTGCTGACCCGTTTGCTGCGGCTGTACCCGCAGCAGCTCGCGGCGGCGTATGGGATCACGCTGGAAGATGGGGAGACGGCCCGCACGGCCGAGGCAAAGATCGGGACGGCGCGGGGCGCTATCAAAGCCGGCGGCGAACTCAACCTGCCAAAGACCGTGGATCTGATCCTGCGGGATTTCAAGTTCGGCAGGCTCGGACCCATGAGCCTTGAAAAACCCTGAGACGGGAGAGGGAAGATTCCGCCCTTTCAGTCCTGCGGCAAGCTACTTTAAAAAGGATGGCACACTGCAGGAAAACAGCACAGAGATGCAATTCCCGGCAGGGAGGCTCCGGCATTCCGGAGCATGGGACAATGGACCTGATGCAGGGGCAGTGAACGCATGATTTCACTGCCCCTGCATTTTTTATTTTGCAGGCAGATTTTTCCGTTCGCTCCCGTTTTTGGCCCGTTCACACCCAAAGCGGACCCGGCGGGCGGAGTTTCATGATATAATGGCGCCATGCATGCAGGGAGATGATCTTATGAAAATAGAGGAAATCAGGACGATACTTGCCGGGTCGCCTTCGGAAGAAGCATTGGCACTTTTCCGGGCCGACCCGCGGAAGGGTGTGCAGAAACTCCTCGCCGCCTACGAAAAGCGGCAGGCTGCCGCCCGTGCGGAAACGGCCCGGCTGGAAAGACTGATGGCCCCGGAACGGGCCTTCTGGGAGAAGGGCGTGGAATATGTGGCCGGCTGCGATGAAGCGGGACGCGGTCCCCTGGCGGGGCCTCTCGTGACGGCCGCGGTCATCCTGCCGCATACGATCGACCTGCCGGGCCTCAACGATTCCAAGCAGGTGACGCCAAGACGCCGGGAAGCGCTCTATGATGAGATCCGCGCGCAGGCCGTGGCGATCACGGTGAGTATCCTGGGGCCGCGGGAAATCGATGAGATGAATATCTATCAGGCTGCCCGATATGCCATGACGCAGTGTCTGACCCACCTCAGCACGCGGCCGGGGCAGGCGCTGACTGATGCCATGCCGCTCGATCTACCCGGCCTTCCCGTCCTCGATATGGTCCGCGGGGACAGCAGGAGCGCTGCCATCGCGGCAGCTTCCATCATTGCCAAAGTGACCCGTGACCGCATCATGACGGAGCTGGACGGAAAGTATCCGCAGTACGGTTTTGCCGGGCATAAAGGCTATGGCTCCCAGCTCCATATGCAGGCGCTGGCACAGTACGGCCCTTCGCCCTGGCACCGCCGCAGCTATGAGCCGCTGAAATCCCAGGCTGCCCATGACGATCCGGGGCCTGCGGTCAGCGAGGACCAGCTGCTGACACTCAAATGACGGCGCCCGAGACGGCCCGTTTCGGACAGTGGGGCGAACGCATGGCCGCCGTGTATCTGCGGGATAAGGGGTACGAGATCCTGGCCCGCAATTTCCGGACTGTCCGGGGTGAACTGGACATCGTGGCCGCCCGGGACGGAACCATTGTCTTCGTGGAGGTCAAGAGCCGGCGCAGCGAGCGTTTCGGACGCCCGGCGGACGCGGTCACGGAAGAAAAAGAACGCCATCTCCGGGCGGCGGCCCGCATCTTTTTGCGGCAGCACCGGCTCTATGGCCGAAAGATCCGGTTCGATGTACTGGAGATCCTCGACCGGTACGGGCAGATCCACATCCGGCATCTGCAGGGCTGGTTCCGGTGAAGCGCCGCCGCAGGATACAATACACTGTCATATTCAGCACAAGGAGCATCCAAAGTTATGTACGCACGGATTTGGGGAGAGACGACCTGCGGGATCGACGGAGCGATGGTAGCCGTGGAGGTCGATATAGGAAGGGGAAATAAAGGAACCGTGGAAATCGTCGGACTGCCCGACGCGGCTGTCCGCGAGGCCCGGGAACGGGTCCCGGCGGCGATCCGGAATTCGGCATTCCGTTTCCCGGAAACGCACATCACGGTCAATCTGGCCCCGGCGGACCTGAAAAAAGACGGGGCCGGCCTGGATCTTCCCATCGCCATCGGGATCCTGGCCGCGACGGGGGCGGTGCCCGAAAAGGAAGCGGGCGCACCGGTCTTTGTGGGGGAACTTTCCCTTGACGGCGCGCTGCGTCCGGTGAACGGGATCCTTCCGATGATCCTGCGGGCCCGGGAGGAACACCGGAAAGCCATTTTCATTCCCCGGGGCAACGCGGAAGAAGGGGCACTGGTCGACGGCATAGAGGTCTATGCGGCTTCCAGCCTGAATGAGATCGCAGCACATCTGCAGAAACGCAGGCTCCTTGCCCCGGTCCCCCGGACAGCGCCCGGGACGGAGCAGGCTCTTGCGTCCTCCGTGGATTTTGCCGAGGTGCAGGGGCAGACTGTAGCCAAGCGGGCCCTCGAAATCGCTGCAGCAGGGGGCCACAATGTCCTGATGGTGGGAGCGCCCGGAGCCGGCAAGACCATGCTGGCCCGCCGCCTCCCCACGATCCTGCCGCCCATGACCGAGGAAGAGGCGCTCGAAGTGACGAAAATCTACAGTGTGTCTGGATTCATGGAACACCGCCGCGGCATCGTCTGGGAACGGCCTTTCAGGAGCCCGCACCATACCATTTCGAACAATGCTCTGATCGGCGGGGGCACCATCCCGAAACCGGGGGAAGTGACGCTGAGCCATCATGGAGTGTTGTTTTTGGATGAGCTGCCCGAATTCACCCGCAGCTCCCTGGAATCGCTCCGGCAGCCCCTGGAAGACCGGGTCGCCGTAGTGAGCCGCGTGCAGGCAACGATGACCTTTCCTGCCGATTTTATCCTTGTAGCGGCCCAGAATCCCTGTCCCTGCGGTTTCTGGGGCGAAGAGGATGGTGTGCATCACTGTACCTGCAGTCCCGGTGAAATTGCCCGGTACCATAAGAAAATCTCCGGTCCGCTCCTGGACCGGATCGATATCCAGATCCATGTGCCCCGCCTGCAGTACAGCGAAATCCAGGGAGGAGCGCCGGCGGAGAGTTCCCGCTCCATCCGGGAGAGGGTCATCGCGGCCCGCCGCATCCAGAGCGAGAGGCTGAAGGGGACCCATCTGTTTGCCAATGCCGGCATGGGCCGGAAAGAAATCAAAAAATTCTGTCCCCTGACAGAGGGCGCCCGACGGATGCTGGAACAGTATTTCACGGCCCTGGGGCTCAGTGCCCGCAGCCATGACCGCATCATCAAAGTGGCACGGACCGTGGCGGATTTGGAACAGAGCGAAATCATCACCGAAGCACATCTGAGCGAAGCCATCCAGCTGCGCACGAGCATCCGTTCGTAGACGGGGATCCGGATATGCTGCCTGGAATGTGGAAAGGGCACTGTCCGGTGCCGGGAGCCATTATGGAATATATCTTTCTTCTCTTTTATTTCTGCAGCGGTCTCTGCGTGGGAAGTTTCCTTTCCCTCTGTGCGAGCCGGCTGCCCCGCGGTGAGAGTATCCTCTGGCCGCCATCCCACTGCGATGCCTGCGGCGTGCGGCTCGGGGTCCGGGACCTGATCCCGCTGTGGAGTTTCTGGCACTTCGGCGGCCAGTGCCGCCGCTGCGGCAGCAGGCTGCCGAACCGCCTGTGGCAGCAGGAACTTGCCGTGGGGATCCTCTTTTTAGGTCTGGGGCTGGGACAGCGGCCGGATCCGGCGCTTTTCTTCAGATTTTATTTTGCATCGGGCCTTGCCCTGACGAGCTGGCTCGACTGGGAGGAGCAGTTCATTTATGACTGCGTCCTTGCCATGCTCCTTGGCGGAGGCCTTGTCCGGGCCTTTCTGACCGGACTCTTCTGGGAAGCCCTCTGGGGTGCCCTGGTCCTGGGGGTTGTCATGCTTGTCATCTATTGGGCTGCCCGCGGCGGCATGGGGTTCGGGGACGTCAAACTGTGTGCTGTCCTGGGACTCTGGCTCGGGGCGGGGCGGGGTCTCTGGGCTCTGTTCCTGTCCTCGCTGGCAGGCTGCCTGGGGGCGGCTGTCCTCTTCCTGCTGCGCCGCAGATCCCCGCGGGAACCGCTTCCCTACGCACCCTTCCTATGCGGCAGTGCCCTCTTTGTCCATGTCTGGGGAAGCTCGCCCGGGCCCGCCCTGATAAAATGGGTCAGTCCTTTCTGAGCGGCCGGGAATGATCGGTACGGAATGATCGGTACGATTGGTACGTTGGTACGGCTTTGTTCGGCCGGAGTCCGTTCCTGCAGCGGAACCGGGCGTACTTGCGCAGGGCCGGCATACTGGATTTTGCATCGTCTGCAGAGAGGAGGGAGCCCCATGGGATCCTGGTCAGAAAGGATAAACAGCCGGCTGCACCCCTGGCCGCGGGAACTGCTGGGCCTCGAGTGGACGAGGCGGCGGATCGTCCTCGTCCAGGCCGGTGATACGCATTCGCCCCAGCCCATCCTCACCCGGTATGCTGTAAAGGCACTCCCGGAGAGCCTGCGGGATCCGGAAAATGAAAAATGGACCGCTGCCATGGCGGACTTTTTGCGGGAACTCTGTGCGCGGCAGGGATTCACGTGCCGCCGCGCCGTCATCACGCTGCCGGAAACGGACTGTGTCGTACGAAAATTCATCCTGCCGCCTCTGGCAGCGGGCGAAAGGCGGGAAGCTGCTTTTTGGGATTTCCTGCCGTATGTGCCCTACGAACAGGGAACCTTTGTGACTTCGCTTGCGCCCGTTCCCGGCGATCCGGAACAGGCGTTCCTGGCGGCTGCAGTCCCGAAAAAGATCCTTGCGGGCTGGCAGGAAGTCTGCAGTCTTTTGGACTGGACGCTCATCAAGCTGGAACCGGCCATCCTTGCGAGGGGAAGGCTGCTGCCGCCGGATCAGAACATCCTTCTGCTGCACCGCTGCGGCAGGGGAGGCTCCCTGACTGCCTACACGGGGCAGTATCCTGCGGCTTCCGACTGGTGGGCCAAACGGCCGGCCCTCGAAGAAGACGGCCGGCGCATCCTTTTCCAGGAAGGGGATGGAGGCGAAAGCGATGATGCGGCGCGTGCCTGGGGGACGGCCGCGGAGCGGATGCTGGAATTCCTGTCCCGGCAGGATCACCTGTCCATTTCCCGTTTCCTCATTGCCGGGGACGGGAAAATGGATCCTCTCCAGCTGGAACAGCTGGCAGCCCACAGCCATATCCGGACGGAAGCCTTTGCCGCGGCGGGGGTCCGTTTCGTCCCATCCTACGCGGATGGGCGGCTGCGCCGGGATGAAGGGATGCTGCTTACGGCCTGCGGCGCTGTCCATAAGGGAAGAGTACCTTATTTCCTCGACCTTGCTGCCGCGGCACGGCAGGGACGGGCATACTGGCAGCATGTCCTGCCGCGCTGGTTCCTGGCCGCGTCCCTGGCCATTTGCCTCGCCGGAGCTTTCTTTGCAGGTACACTGGAAAACCGGGTGCGGAGTGCCCGGCAGGTCTCGCCGGCCTTTGCATCCTGGGAAATGCGCCGCCGCGATTTCCTGGCGCTCCAGGAGCAGGCTGAGGCCGGACAGAAACTGGCCGACGCTGCGAAAAACGGCAGCCTCCACTGGTATTATCTGCTGACCGAACTGGGCGTGGTCCTGCCCGATTCCTGCTGCCTTGTGCGGGTGGAACAGAAAAAGGGCCGGGAAGGTCCCGTGCTGCTCCTGCAGGGACGCAGCCGGAAACGGAATGAACTGCTGAGTTTCCTCGAGACCCTGCGTCACGAGCCCTGGATCCGCCGGGCCGAGCTGGGAGGACTGGCACGGGAAAAGGATTCCCCTGTCCCGGCCGGAAAGACGGTCCCCGCTTCCGGGGCTGCTTCGGAATTTACGATCACACTGGAACTGGTGCCGGGAGGGACTTATGAAACTGCAGGATCTGGCGGCGAAATGGAAACACAGCCGCGCTGAAATCAAATCCGGCGGCTGTGCTGCCGCGGGCGTGCTTGTCCTCTTTTTGGGCGCTTTCCCGTTTTGGCAGAGAGGCCTTGCGGCAAGGCAGGAACTGGCCCGCCTGGAAGCGCACCGGGGCGAGGTCCTGCGTTTTGCCGGGCATTACGATGCCGGCCGGGAAAGGCATCTGAGGCTCCGGCTGCAGGAGTTGGAAGCTGCATTCCCCGCAGCGGAGGAGGCCCACGGACAGGCCGCCGCACTGACGCGGAAGGCGGAGCAGAACGGGCTCATCCTTGCAGCGTTCCGTCCGGTCCGCGATACGGCACAGGCCAAACCCTCCTCCCGGCAGGTCTATGAACTGGAACTGAGGGGGGATTATTTCAGGCTGCTCTGTTTCCTGCACGCGCTCGAAGAAGGCAGAGGTCCTTACGTCCTGCAGACCGGACTGCTCCAGCGTGAGAAGGAAGGACAGGGCCTCGTCTTCCGCTGCCGCGTGGCTGTCGTCACCCGGGAAGGCAGCTCTGAAAAAAAGACCTGAAACGGATGTGCCGGGCCTGCAGCTCAAGGCATCCTATATCTCCTGTCCTGTTTTGTGTGCCTCTCTTCCGGCTGCCGCCGGCGGTGCGGGAACCGTTCTGCCACGGGCCGGCATTTACCTGTCAAAATACGGGAAATTGAACCGCAAGGTCCCGATTCTTTTGCCCCTGCATTGACCGTTTCCCGAATCCATGCGATAATACAAGATAGGCATGTCCCGGCGCCAATGGAAGCCGGAGCACCTTAAAGAGAGCAAGGATATTCATTCACTAGTTTTTTTGACAGGGGAGGACCTTAACATGTCAATTAGCTGCGTTGCACCGCATGCACAAGGAAAGATCAACAAGGACAGGATTTTTGGAGCCAGCGGGGCTGCTCAGAAACGGATCAAAGAAATCGGCGCTGAAAAAGTGACGAACGCAACCGTGGGATCCATCCTGGATGACGAGGAAAAATTCGTAGTCCTGCCGACCGTCGGCAAAATCTACCGCAGTTTAAAAGACACGGATATCTTCTCTTACGCACCCATCGCCGGACTGGGAGAATTCCCCAGACTCGTGCAGGAAGCCTGCTTCGGCGCTTCCAGACCTCAGGGTGTCTATACGGACGCTGTGGCGACGGCGGGCGGTACGGGTGCCATCCATCATGCCATCTGGAATTATACCCAGCCGGGTGAGACGGTCATCACGTCCGACTGGTACTGGGGCCCCTACAAGGTCCTGTGCCAGGATATGAACCGTGAGCTCGATACATACACCATGCTGACGGAAGATCAGCATTTCAATCTGCCCGGCCTGACCGCCAAGGTCAGGGAAGTGCTGGGCAGACAGGACCGGGTGGAAATCATCATCAACACGCCGGCCCACAATCCGACGGGGTACAGCCTGACGCCGGAAGATGTGACCGGGGTCCTCACAATGCTGGAACAGTCCCTGGCAGGCACGGCAAAGACGGCCGTCGTCGTCCTGGACGTTGCCTATCTCGATTACGGCGGTGAAAGAGAAGCCGTCCGCAAGGTCTTCCGGGCACTGGATCATCTGCCCGAAAACATCTTCGTCCTCGTGGCTTACAGCATGTCCAAGAGCTTCAGCATGTACGGCGTGCGCTGCGGCGCCCTGATCGGGGTTTCGTCCAGCCGGGAACAGATCGAGGAATTCACCAACGTCAACAAGGTCACGTGCCGGGCCACCTGGTCGAACTGCAGCCGTGCCGCCCAGTCGACGCTGAATATCATCTACCAGGATCCGGCGCTCATCGACCAGATCCAGGAAGAACGGAACACCTATTACCGCATGATCCAGAGAAGGGGCGACCTCTTTACCAAAGAGGCGGCGGAATGCGGCCTGAAGATGGTGCCGTACATCTCCGGTTTCTTCCTGTCCATCCCGGCGAAGGATTCCATGGCTGTCTGCGAGAAGCTGCATGATGACAACATCTTCTGCGTGCCCCTGGCTGCAGGGGTCCGCGTGGCGGTATGTTCCGTGCCGCTGGGGAAGATCAAAGGCATGGCCGCAAAGATCAAAAAGGCCATGGATGCCTGTGGGGAATGATCCTGGACCATTTCGTACATCTATAAAGAAAAAGGGCTTTGGCACTGGCCGGAGCCCTTTTTTCAAAAGAGACCGGTCCTTTTCCCCGGGAGTTACTGCCCGCAGCGGAACGTACCGCTTTCCGTGCGTTTCCCGGAGCAGGGACCGAAATGTTTTTTTGCAACCAAAGGAGGCACCAGTTATGCAGATCATCGGACCGGATGGTGTGCAGCGGGAATATGCGGATGGGACAAATCTGGCACGGATCGCGGAGGATTACCGGGACCGTTTTGCCAGCCCCGTGGCTCTGGGATTCCTGAACGGAAGGGCTGTTCCGCTGACAATCGTTCCCCAGGAGGGAGAACATATAGATTTTCTTGACATTGACAGTGCGGAAGGTTATAACACATATATCAGTACATTTTTGTTCACTCTGATCGCAGCCACCCGCAAAATGCGTCCGGAAGTCCATCTGGAAGTGCAGAACACGTTTGGCAGCGCCCTGTACTGCGACATCAAGAACAAAATCGTCCTGAGCAAGTATGACCTGGCGGATATCGAAGCCTGCATGAAAGAGATGATAGAGCAGGATGAACCCGTCAAAGCCATCGTCAAGAAAAAGCAGGAAGCCTGGCCCTATATCCAGCACAATTTCTATCGGGATCAGGCACCGCTCCTTGCTGCGCTGCCGGACGATGCTTCGGTCATCATCTATGAACTGGAGGGGGTGCGTGCCTATTTTGTCCGGCCGATCCTGCCCAGCCTCGGCTTATTAAAAGATTTCGAGCTGATGCGGATGGGGTCGGGACTGCTCCTGCGCTATGGCAGGCAGGGAGCTTACGATCATCTGGAACCGTATAAGGAACGGAAGAAGCTGGCAGCTGTCTATGCGGAATCCGAAAAAATGGGCCAGCGCCTCCACTGTCCGACCGTGGCTGCCCTGAACCAATTCATCGAGCGCGGTGACAGCCGGGGCATCATCCAGGTCTGCGAAGCCCAGCATGAAAAACGAATCGCCCAGATTGCCGATGCCGTTGCCAGTGAGGAGCACGGCGTCCGCCTCGTACTCATCGCCGGGCCTTCGTCATCGGGCAAGACGACGTTTTCCCAGCGGCTGGCCGTGCAGCTCAGGGTCAACGGCCTGCGGCCGGTGCCCATCAGCATGGACAATTATTTCAAACGGCGGGAGGAGACGCCGCGCCTGCCCGATGGCAGTTATGACTTCGAATCCATCGACGCCCTTGACACGGACCTCTTCAACGATCATCTGGAGCGGCTGCTGCGGGGAGAGATGGTGGAAATCCCCCATTTCAGCTTCCGGACCGGCGAGCGTTCCTACCGGGGGCAGAAAGAGCAGCTGGGCAGTGACGGTGTCGTCATCGTCGAAGGCATCCACGGCCTGAACGAGAAAGTCTCGGCCTCGGTGCCGCGGGACCGGAAACTGAAGATCTACATCAGCGCCCTGACGCCGCTTTCCTTCGACGATTACAACCGGATTCCCACGACGGATATGCGCCTTTTGCGCCGCATGGTGCGGGATTCGCAGTTCCGTTCCCATGACGCGGTGCAGACCATCCGCAACTGGCCCAAAGTCAGGGCGGGGGAGGAAAAGTATATCTTCCCGTTCAGCGAAGAAGCGGATATCCTGTTCAATACGACGCTCATCTATGAGCTCGCCGTATTCAAGAAATACGCCTGCCCGCTGCTGGAGAAGATTCCACATTCGGAGCCGGAATTCCCGATCGCCCGGAAACTGCTCGATATGCTTTCGGTCGTGCGGCCCATCGATGACAGGGCGATCCCGAACAATTCCATCATCCGCGAATTCATCGGCAACTCGATTTTTGGTGATTTATTGTAAAAAGGAGGATGTACCATGCATATTTCTGAGAGGACCCTCAACATCCCGACTTCCCCGATCCGCAAACTGGCACCCATTGCCGATGCGGCTGAAAAAGCAGGGAAGAAGATCTATCATCTGAATATTGGTCAGCCCGATGTGGAAACGCCGAAGAGCTTCTTTGAAGCGACAGCGGCCTTCCATCCCAAAGTCCTTTCCTACGGGAAATCCCAGGGACGGGAAGAACTGCTGGAAGCCATCCGCAAATATTATCTGGATTGGGGCATGGACTTCAGCCTGGACAATATCTATATCACGAACGGCGGCAGCGAGGCCATCTCCTTTGCCGTCATGACAACCTGTGATCCTGGCGACAACATCCTCATGTTCGAGCCTTTTTACGCCAATTACAAGAGCTTCGTCGGTGCCTACAACGTGGGCATCAACGGAGTGCCGACTTCTCCGGACGAAGGGTACCACCTGCCTCCTGAAAAAGAGATCGAAAAGCATATCGACAGCCGTACCCGGGCCATCCTGCTGTCCAACCCGGGCAACCCGACCGGTGTCATCTATACGGAAGCAGAGATGGACATGATCTCCCGGATTGTGCGCAAATACGATCTGGCCCTCATTGCCGACGAAGTCTACCGGGAATTTGTCTATGACGGCAAATTCAAGAGCTTCGGCACCATGCATGAACTGGATGACAACCTGATCATCATCGACTCCGTCTCCAAACGGTACAGTGCCTGCGGCGCCCGGGTGGGCTGCATCATTTCCCGCAACAAGGATCTCGACGCCCAGCTCCTGAAGTGCTGTCAGTCCCGTCTGTCCGTGTCCCAGCTCGACCAGGCCGGCGCTGCCGGGCTCTATACGACACCCAAGTCCTACTGGGAGGACGTGCGGCAGGAGTATGCCCGCCGCCGCGATACCATCAAGGCCGCCCTCGATGCCATGCCCGGTGTCATCTCGTCCCAGCCCAAAGGGGCCTTCTATGTGATGGTCAAATTCCCCGTCGACGATATCGAGATATTTGCCAAATGGCTCCTGTCCGATTTCAGCATCGACAAGGAGACCGTCATGATTACGCCCGGCAAGGGCTTCTATGCATCCAATCCCGACCGCGGCAAGGATGAAGCCCGTCTGGCCTATGTGCTGAACTGCGATGCCCTGAAGCGTGCCATGGAACTGCTGGCCGAAGGCCTGAAGCAGTATCCGGGCAGGAAAAAATAACACAGGAACAAAAAGAACTGCCGCAGGCAGGAACTCTGGTTATGCCAGGGTCCTGCCTGCGGCAGTTTTTTAATTTTGGCTGGTTTCTTTCAGGAACTGGTTGCTGCCCGGCTTTCGGGCACGCCCTGTTTCCAGGCAGGGACCGTATGGATCGGACGCTCAACGGCTTCCGGCATCAAAGCTCCAATGCGCTTTTTCCCGCACCTCATACCTGATATCTCAAAACTCTGCTCCCAGCATCAAAGCATGTATTTCGCGAATCGCAGGCCGCAGATCGCAGATCGCGATTCGCAAATCGCTGACCGCGGCTGACTGCTGGTTGCTGGATGCCGACTGCTGGCCACCTGCGATCTATACTGTACCCATAAGTGTGGACACTTTTCAAGAGTCACCCTCACCCTGAAATTTTGACAGAGAGATAATCTGCATCCGGATTTTTGGACAGCTTG
>OMYF01000058.1 GCA_900315205.1 uncultured Acidaminococcus sp. | reverse complement strand
AAACCAAGTTTCATCTTAAGAGATTCAATAAAAAGAAGGATCTCTTTATAGTCTGGGGCAACCTGGATTTCTCCGAAAACTCTGTCTTCTGCTCCGATTATGGGTTCCATGGCACATAAGGTATAGTTTGTACTATGGACATCCATCCCGATTTTGATTATTCTATTCATAGGTGACCTCCTTTTGTATGCGGTAATCTCTGTTACCATTGATCTTGTCAATCATCAGTATACAGGTAAATCCACGTTGCTACAAATGTGAGGTCACTTCATATTATCTAAAGTATGACACTATATGACCGAGAAAAATCGCTGAATCAACAGCTATTTCCCTCTAATCTTTTTTATTCTACTATAAATCACGGGAATGTCAACCCTGAAATCGCTGAAAAACCGGGATGCTTTTTGGATATTTTACTGTTTTCTGTGCATTCTGATCGGATCCGGGGTCACAGGCAGGGTATGAAACATTCCACATATACAAGATAGGTAGGTGATCGCTATGCCAAGACGTGGGGAGAATATCAGGAAACGGAAAGACGGCCGGTGGGAAGGCAGGATTATCATAGGGTACGATTTGCGGGGAAAGGCCCGGTATCGTTCTGTTTATGGTCATTCTTATCAGGAAGTGAAGGAAAAGAAGAACCTGCTGGCTTTATCTCTCAGGACTGAAGTGAACTGTTCAGCCGGGCAGGGAAAGGAGTATCTGCGTCTGTCTTTTGCTCAGATACTGGAAGAATGGCTGAACAGCCGAAAAGATTCGATCAAGGAATCCACTTATACGCAGTATGCTTTTATGCTTCATAAATATATCCTGCCGGAACTGGGGGAGCAGCCATTGTCAGCCCTGTCTTCGGATATGCTGAGTGAATTTCTGAAAAATAAGCTTTGTTCCGGACGTGCAGATGGGAAAGGGGGGGCTGTCCCCGAAAACGGTTGCGGATATCCGTTCTATTCTGCTGCAGGGAATATCATATGCCAGGGAACGGAAATATCCATGTGCCGTGGATACAAAAATATTTTATCCTAAAACCCGGCAGCCTAATATTGATGTCCTTACAAAAGCCGAGCAGAAGAAACTGGAACAGACACTTTTCCAATCCTCTGACCCGATCCGGCTTGGAATTATGATCGCTCTGTATGGAGGCCTGCGCATTGGTGAAGTCTGCGCCCTCCAATGGGGCGATTTTAATTATACGGCAGGAACTGTACGGATCAGTAAAACTTTGATACGCATTAAGGATCTGACCCGGGATTCTTTAAAAAAAACAAAGGTTATCATCGACAAGCCAAAAACCGAACATTCAAACCGCATCATCCCATTACCGTCTTTTCTTATGGAATTTATGAGACAGGAAGCCAAAGGGGAGAATTGTTATGTCCTGACCGGCACGGCTGAATATGTGGAGCCACGTTTATGCCTGAAGCAGTATAAACAGGTCCTGGAGCAGGCGGGGCTTCCGTCTTTTACCTTTCATGCACTCCGCCATACTTTTGCGACCCGGTGTGTAGAGAACGAATTTGAGATTAAAGCTTTGAGTGAGATCCTGGGACATTCAAATGTATCAACTACATTACAGCGCTATGTGCATCCTTCCATAGAATGTAAAAGAGAACAAATGGAGAGGCTGGAGAAGTTATCTGTTTGGGGTCAGGATCATGGTACGGAAAATCCGTAAACCGCTGATAATCCCAGGACTTCCGCTTCTGATATCCTATAGTGTCATACTTTAGGAAAATTCAGAACTTGAAAGCCGTTGTTTTTATGATAAGCAGCGGCTTTTTTACGTCTATATCCTGGCTTTTTCTATCCCAGACAATTTTAGATTTCTCTGTATTTGTATAGATAATATTGCCTATATCTTTTATCTCTATTATAGGCAATAATGAAGATATGTCAAGAGAAGGAGCATGACCATGATTTCCTATAAACGCTTATGGTCAACAATGGAAGAGAAAGGTGCGACAACCTACACCTTGCAGATAAAAGGAGAAATCAGCAGTTCCACGATACGCCGTCTGAAAGCGGGCGAATCAGTTTCCACAAATACGCTGGACGCCCTTTGCAGGATATTAGATTGTACGTTAAATGATATTGCTGAGTATATTCCCGATGATAAATAAAAACAGGGAAAGTTATCCCATCCCCAAAACAGAATTATCCCCTTGAACAGCCAGAAAAACTGCCTGTTCAAGGGGATATTCTTATTTCTGAATTTCAATATTTTTCTGATTTCACAGCATCGTTATCTATCACTGCCAATCTCAATTATATTGACAACTCGCCGACAAAGTTATAGACGATCCTTACTTCCTGCACCTTCTGGCCGTCCACCTTTTGGACCTCACCGACCAGGATCTTATGGATCAGCCGGTGCAGCACCGTCTCGTCCAGTTCCGTGATGACGGCACACTGCCGGATCTCCGACAGGAACGCCCGCACGTCGCTTTCCTGCTCACTGGAACGGCGTTCCATATCGGACAGTTCCCGGAGCCTGCGCTGGTTCCCTTCCTGCTCCTGTTCCAGGGCGGCAGTCAGCTTCAAAAAACGCTGCTCTGAAAGGATCCCTTTGGCTTTGTCCGTATAAAGGCTTAGGAACATGTCGTCGATCTCCTGGTTGCGGCTCTGGAGCCGTTCCCTTTCCCTGTGCAGCCCGTCCGTGTCTGCCAGATACCGGCTCTCCATGCGGCGGCTGAGGCGCTGGTAAAAAGCATCAGCGTCCTTCAGGGCCTCACCCGCCAGTTCCTGGATGTCCTTCAGCACCAGCTCATACAGATCCCTGGCCTCGATCTTGTGGCTGGAGCACACCTTGCATCCCATCCGGTTGTAGGTCTGGCAGATATAATAGGCACGGTCAATGGGTTCCCGCATTTTCCCGGTGAAGCGGTTCCGGTCCGTCCTGCCCACCCTTTCATACCGCACCTGCATGGACTTTCCACAGGTGGCGCAGTAGATGATGCCGTGGAAGATGTTGTAGTAGGGGCAGGCATTCCCTTCCATGATCGTGGGCCTGCCGTCGATCAGTTCCTGCACACGCTGCCATTCCTCCGGCGTGACAATCGCCTCGTGGCATCCCTCGATCACTTCCCACTGGTCACGGGGAATGATGTCATAGGTGTTGGAGCGGATGCTCTTCTGGTGGGTCCGGCAGACCAGATGCGCCCCCTTATAAAAAGGATTCCGCAGGATATGGCAGATCCTGGTCACGCCCCAGGCGTAATAGTTAGCGCCAAATTCCGTGTTTGCCCGCACCTGGGTGATCGGGATCTTTTCCTCCATCAGCCGCTTGGCGATCCTCATGGAACCCATCCCGTCCAATGCATAGTCATAGATCTTGCGGATGATGGGCGCTGTCTCCGGGTCCAGGATGAGATGCCCCTTGTCCTGCGGGTCACGCATCAGGCCGAAAGGAGGCCTCCCGCCGCAGAACTTTCCCTGCCGGGAACGGGCCATGCGCCCGGCCAGTACCTTTTTGGAGATATCCCGGCTGTACATATCGTTCAGGATATTCTTAAAGGGCGTGATGTCCATCTCCTGCCGGGTCAGGCTGTCCACGCCGTCCGTAATGGCAATATAGCGTACCTTGTGCTGGGGGAAAAAGATCTCGATATAGCTTCCGGCTTCGATATAATTCCTACCGAGCCTGGACAGGTCTTTCGTGACCACGCAGCCGACCTTGCCCGCCTCAATGTCAGCGATCATGCGCTGGAAGGCCGGGCGGTTGAAGTTGCGGCCTGTATAGCCGTCGTCCACATAATACTCATACCGGAACATCCCGTTCTTTTCTGCAAAGTCCCGGAGCATGGATTTCTGGTTGCTGATGCTCATGCTCTCATTGTCGCCGCCGTCATCCAGAGAGATCCGGCAGTAGAGAGCGGTGATCTTTTCATAGACTTGTTTTTTCCTGCTCATAGCGTTCTCCTTCTATGAACAGGGACACGATACTATGATAATACCATGTCCCCGCCTCTGGTTCAACCGTTTTTACGCAGCTTCCTTCCCGATTTCCCGGGTGTCCAGCCAGTCCTCGAAACGCTCGCAGGCCTGGCGCTCAATGGCCTGTTCAAAAGCCTCCCCCATGGGCTTCTCCCCGGAGAACTCCCGAACCACGATAAAACGTATTTTCTTGTTCTGATTTTTGCTTTTTTCCATAGACTGCCTCCATAGAGTGGCAGGCCGGTGGGCAGCACCGGCAACGAAGTCCGGCAACGAGCCTCAAAAAACCTGTAAACTACCGTCTGGCCTGCAAATCTTATTTTATAAATTTTCTTGAAAAATCTCGTTGCTTTCGTTGCCGGAGATAAGGATAAATATTAAAATATCCCTTATTTACTGGCTTTTCCCGTATCCAGACAGGGAAATCCCCGGCAACGAACCCGGCAACCAAGTGGCAACCATCCCGGCAACAGACTGCTGATTTTATGCGATCCATTCCTTCGGGAGCTCCATCTGGCGGCATTCTTCCCCGCTCAGTTCCACAAATCCATCTTCGTTGCCGGGCAGTTCGTTGCCGGAAGTGTCCCGTTCCCAGCCCCTCTGCCTGCCATATCCGGCGAACATCCTCGGATTGGAGAAAGGCTTCCAGCCGGTCACCACCGTGTTCATGATCTCGTTGATATTGTGCAGCTGCCACCGCTTCGGCTCCTCATAGGTATGGCCCAGCGCCTCCTGGAACAGCTGTCTGGAGCAGACCATGCTGCCGGTGTAGTGTTCCAGGAAGCCCTGGATCTGCCCGGCCTCCGTGTCCTCCGGCATGAAATCCTTCTGCACCTTTGCCAGCTGCCGCTGGATGGGCTTGCCAAACTTCATGGAATAATGGCCGCTGCGGTAGATGGTCATTGCCTCCGCCCAGACCTGCAACAGATAGGCCCTGGAAGCGTCCTCGTCCTCCAGGATGTGGACTTCCGCTCTCTCTGGATAAGTCATAATCGGCAGGAACCGCCGGTTCCCGGCCCGGTCAAGGGGCAGGAAGTCCAGCGTGTTGGATGAACCGCCGAACACACACTGCCGCAGTCGGTCTTTGGGCTGGGCTTCATAGGGCGTCCGGTAGGTTTCCTTCTGGCGGCTGATGAATGAGCGGATTTCCTCAATGCTTTTGGCGCTGCTGGTAGCCAGCATCTCCGACATTTCGATGATCCAGTGGCCCTGCAGCTTCAGATATACACGGTCGTCATCCAGTTTTTTCAGGTCGTCAGAAAACCACTCATCCCGGATCGCCAGCAGGCGGAAGAAGCTGGATTTCCCGGCCCCCTGCCCGCCCACCAGGCAGAGCATTTCCTCATATTTGGAGCCGGGAGAGAACACCCGGCGTATGGCCCCCAGCAGGAAGTGCTTCAGCATTTCTTCCACATAGTCGCTCTCGTCCGCACCCAGAAAGTGATGGAGACAGGAGCGGATGCGGGACATCCCGTCCCAGACAAGGCCGTTCAGCACGTCCTGTATGGGATGGTAGCAGTTCTCATTCGCCACGATGGAGAGGGCCGCCGTCATCTTTTTCTCACTGGTCAGGCCGTAGGTCTGCTCAAAATAGAGAAGCAGATACTTCACGTCCGTATCCGTCAGGGCGCTGGTATCCCTGCGCCAGCCCAGATCCCGCACAATGTCCACCCGGCCCGTCAGGAGGTTCAGCCGGATGGCGTCCCGCAACAGTGGGTCATGGCTAAACACCGTCCGGCAGTTGCCGATAGTGTTAGCGGGTTGGCCCTTCTCAGTGACGGACAGGCTTTCCCGCACCTCAGAGGCGCTCTGCTCCGGCGCTAAGGCTTCGGCTGCGCTCATGGCGGCCTGCCGGGCGGCTGGCGGTAAACTCTGATATTCGCTTTTCAATCTTCCTCACCTCTTTTCCGTGCTCAGCGACAATAGATGCCCGTTCCTCCAGACTGCCGGACAGGAGAACATCCAGCAGATATTCGGTACAGGTTTTTTTGTGTAATGCTTCCAAAAACAGCGGGTTCCATGCTTCCTCCGGTGTCTGCGGGGCGTACTCTTTTTCCCAGCGTTCCAGCAGATGGAGATAATCGCACAGCACCCGGAAACATTTTTGCTCTGCCTGCCGGTAGCGCAGTTCCTCGCTGATTTTTCGTCTGACCGGCCTACTGCGGGACGGGTCATAGCCTTTGCCGTCATAGTGGACAGAGAAATCCTCCGCCAGCTTCAGCGCCGCCTCCTTACTGCTCAGACCGAACAGACGGGCGGTAAAATCGATCACATCCCCGTCCGCCTGACAGCCGAAGCAGTGGAACCGGCGGTCCACCTTCATGCTGGGATGCCTGTCATCATGGAAGGGACAGCAGGCCATCCCATTCCTGCCAACCTGCACCCCGTAATACTCCGCAGCCTGCCTTGTGGTGACAGACTCCTTCACCGCTTCAAACACATTCGATTTTCTCACCTCCAGACTTAAGAAAAGGCACCCGGTTTCCGCAGAAAACAGATGCTTCATAATTCCATATCGTTTTTCTTTGCAGGGGCGGTCCGCCCCTCCCGTTCCCAGCGCTCCCGGTTCTTCCGGTCAGCGTCCGCTTTTGCCCTTGCCAGACGGTCTTTTATTGTCTCCCTGGCTTTTTCTTTGATCTGTGCCTTCCCGGCCTGTTCGGTCTCCGGCTGCATGAGTGTTTTCTGGATGTTTGCCAGGGCGTTCTGCATGGCATTTTTGATCTTCTTGATCACTCCATCCAGGCGGGCGGCGGCGTACTCACGCTCCTTCTTCGGGGCTTTCCGCTCCGGCGAAAGCACCCACTTCTTTGTCTCCTCGATCAGGCGGATATCTTCCTTGTGGGTTTCCTTCCGGACGGTGTCGGTCACCACCTCCACCGCCTTGTCATAGGCTGCATCGGAAACATCATCTAACAGCGTTTCCACGTCTTCGATTTTGAGCGTCAGTTCTTCCAGCTTCTGCTCCTGAGCCGCCAGCTGCTCCTTCTGCTTCATCAGGATAAAATCCTGCTTTTCCAGATACTCCCGCCCGCCATAGGACGGCTCCTGTTCCAGGTGCAGCCCATGGCGCTTTGCTATCTCAAACAGGAGGGTCCGGCAGACCGCATCAAAGGTCTGCTTCCGGTTGTTATGCCTGCCTTTTGGCTTATCCGGGTGCGGGAGAGGGATGCCCAGTTCCTCCAGCGCTTTTTCCTGCTGGGGACAGATCTCCCCATAGCGGTTCCCGCAGTCAAACACATGGCGCTCATGGATATGGGGCGTGGCCTCGTCCAGATGGAGCGCCCAATCTAAGATGTGGACATGGGAGCCGAACCTCCGCTCAAACTCCTCATGGAACTCCTGTACGACCGAAAACAGTACCTCTGGCGGGACGGAATCCTCTACCGTACCGATCTGGTAAAGTGTCTCTTCCGGGCAGGTCTTTTTATTCTTCAGCAGGTCTTCCACCGTGCGGTTGCGTTCGGTATGCCGGGTCTTTTCATTCCGGGCGTTCTGGGCCAGGACATGCCCGCCGTAATGCTCCGTGTAGTACATCCGCTCGATCTCCTCAAAGCTGAAATCCGGCTGTCCCGGATCTTCCCGGAACGCATGGGTGGTGAAGCCACGGTAACAGTCCCAGTAGATATTTTGCCTGGCCCGTCCGGCGTCAATGTGTTCGCTGTTCTCCACATCGAACCGGCGGTCATTGTGGCGGGGATTGTAGGTGCCATGCTTGCCGGAACGCCCATTGTGTCGTGTCAGTTTCAAACAATTTCCCTCCTTCCTGCGAAGATGCTGCGGGGCCGGGGAAGGGGCGGCGAAGCCGCAAATCCTGCGAAAGTCTGCGTCAGGTAATACCCAGTACAAGTTGACGCAGGCATCAACTTTCCCTGGGCCGAGGTTTTCCACCTCTGGACACCGTAGGAAAGGCTTGCCGCCTCTCCACACCGCCCAGGCGCTGCCGCCCTGTACCCGGCCAAAGGGCGCTGCCCCTTGACTCCAACAAAAGGCTGGCTGCCCTCTGTACTCCCGCCGATGAAGCTGGCGTCCACCTAAAGAGCGGTTCCCACCTGTTTCACCGGTTCCGTATCCACACCTTTGCGCCCATAGGCGGGATCTGGACACGGAATACGTCTGCGGGGATTGCCGGTCAAAATGCCGGATACAGACCCGCTGTTTTTCCCGTAAACGCCCCGAAATCATGCGGTTTTCTTCCCTGGTATCAGAACCTGAAAGCCGTGTTCCCTGGCGTAGGCGCTGGCGGCAGCTTTCCGTTCCTCACTGTAGGGCGGCACCAACCGGACGGACAGCCGGGATTTATCCAGCACATAGGTCACGCCGCCCTCCGGTGTGCTGCGCTCCAACCGGCACAGCAGCGGATAGCTACGGCTGAACTCGGCCAGCCTGCGCTTCAGGCTGGCGTTGAAGGTGTAGATACTGGCAAGGCGCTCCCCCTCATTCCAGTTGATAATGGTTTCCTTTTCATACTTAGACAGCTTCGTCATACATTCCCTCCTCATAATCCGTATTGGTTTTCAGTACACGCAGGCTGCGCTTGAGACGGCGGTACTCATCCATCTCCCTGCGTAGATGGTGGTAAAAAGCTTCGTACCAGCTTTCTCCAGTCTCTATGTCTATCTTACGGGCCAGACCCAGCATCCAGCGTTTGGCTTCCGGGTCAACGGCCATGGCTGCCAGCCACTTCAGCCGGGTCACCGTGTTATTGCGGCTGGGGCAGCCGAAAGCATACAAAATCTTCTTTTCTTTCCTGCTCAATGTCATAATGATTTTCCTTCGTTTCTTTGCTGCGGGGACATAGGCCCCGCATGATAAACTTGTTGCTGTGTGCCGGTCTGCCCGCAAGCCGTTCCTGCCCGGAATCTCTCCCGGCGTATCGCCCCCTTTGGTGCGCTCCCGTCATGGCGTCACTTCCCCGGAGGGCATATCCCCTGCGCCCGGTCATTCAGTTTTAAGGTCCTGTATCTGTCTTACAGGAACCATTTTACCGAAAAAACCGGGCTGCCTTCCTATATCCAAGACGTTGGAAAACCTCCCAAAATTCCTATATTTCCACGCTTTTGGAATCGTGCTATAATGGGTGTAGCTATTTCAGGAAAACGTAAGAGAGGGGGCATTGGATGCACTATAAACTGACGATCCCGGAAAGGCTCCAGGACCTGCGGAAGGAAAGGCATCTGACACTGGAACGGCTGGCGGAACAGACCGGCCTGTCCAGATCGGCGCTGGGGAAATATGAGAGCGATGACTATAAAGACATCAGCCCGTTTGCGATTGCAACGCTGGCGGAATTTTACGGCGTATCCGCTGACTACCTGATGGGGCTGACGGAAAATAAAAATCACCCAAACACAGAACTTCCTTGCCGAGCTTCTGGTAGTTGGTGCCGTAGCTCGGACTGTTGCCACGGGTATCAGATGTGTTAATGGTATCAATGGTTTCCTTTCCCAGGGCTTCCGCCAGCTCCTTCAGTGTAGTAGGCTCAGACCCTCCGAGGAAGATCTGGGAGTCCATGTTGCCGATGATGGTATCAGCATTGTCCTTGTAGATCGCCTTCAGCTGGGACCTGGCCTGCAGCACCAGACAAGCGGAGATCTCACGGCTTCGTATTGTCGCCACCAGCTTCTCCAAGTTGGGGATCTGGCCGATGTTCGCCGCCTCATCGATCAGGCACCGGACATGGACCGGGAGCCTGCCGCCGTACACATCATCCGCCTTCTCACACAGAAGGTTGAAGAGCTGGGTGTAGATCATGGAGATCAAGAAATTGAACGTCGCGTCTGTATCCGACATGATCAGGAACAGTGCTGTTTTCCGGTCTCCGATGGTATCCAGTTCCAGCTCATCATAGGCTGTGATCTCTCTAAGCTCCTGAATATCAAAGACCGCCAGTCTTGCCCCACATGAAATGAGGATGGACTTGGCGGTCTTTCCTGCAGCAAGCTTGTATTTCTTATACTGCCTGACAGCAAAGTGCTTTGGATTCTTTTTCTCAAGGTTTTCAAACATGATATCCACGGGATTCTGGAACTCTTCATCATCCTCGCGCACCTCCATAGCGTTGATGAATTCGATCAGCGTGGCGAAGTTCTGTTCCTCCACAGGCGCTTCGTAATGGATATAGCCGATCAGCGCACAGTACAGCAGCGTTTCCGCCTTGGTCCAGAACTCATCACCGGATTTGCCGTCACCCTTGGTGTTGGCGATCAGGGTCGTGACAAGCTTCAGGATGTCCTTTTCGCTGTGAATATAGGCGAAGGGATTGTAGTGCATGCTTTTACTGAAATTGATGGTATTGAAGACCTTTACTTCGTACTTCCCAATGGTCTGAAGCGCATAGCCGCATTCCACCAGGATGCTTCCTTTTGTCAACGTAATCTGAGATAGAATTTGCTGTACATTAGAAATTTCCGGATTGCACATCTTCACGAATCATCCGGATCATTTTGTCATTCAT
>OMYF01000012.1 GCA_900315205.1 uncultured Acidaminococcus sp. | reverse complement strand
GCCGCATAGCCAATTATGGGCCGAGCAGCAGCCCGATGGGGCGTCTGGCGCAGGCCTTGTGCTGGTAAGCAGTGCTGTGGGAACAGATTACCCAAACGAACCGTGAACATATTTGATTGGTGAATAACTATTCGATGAAAAGGTCTTGACCGAGAACTTGTTGACACATACATTTCTTAACCGGGGATTTACACGCGTCCTTTCCCATGGTAGACTGTGAGAATATGCTTAATCTGAGACGTCATCACTTTGGAGGCGAAAGATTCAATGAACCAGTATGTGCAGTTATTCACCGTGTTTGCCCGCATGGGAGCCGTGACCTTTGGCGGCGGCTATGCCATGCTCCCGATCCTGCAGGCGGAAGTCGTCAACAAATACCACTGGGCTACGGATGAGGAGCTGGCCGACTATTATGCCGTGGGCCAGTGCACGCCCGGCGTCATTGCCGTCAACACGGCGACATTCATCGGCATGAAACAAAAAGGCATTCCCGGCGGGATCATTGCCACGCTGGGCGTCGTCTTCCCTTCGATGGTCATCATCACGGTCATCGCGGCATTCCTCACGAACTTTGCCCATCTGACCGTGGTCAAGGACGCTTTTGCAGGCATCCGCGTGGCGGTCTGCATCCTGATCTACCAGGCCGTGCGCAAGCTGCTTGCCAAATCCGTCATCGACAAAGTCACGTTCCTGATCTTCCTTCTGATCATGGCCATCAACCTGCTGACGGATATTTCCCCGGCCTGGCTCGTCGTTGCCGCCGGCCTTGTCGGCATCCTGACCAAGAAACTGGGAGGTGAACAATAATGCTCCTGATTTCTCTCTTCATCGAATACTTCAAGATCGGTCTCTTCGCCATCGGCGGCGGGATGGCCACCATCCCCTTCCTGGCAAAGCTCGCGGCGAGGACCCACTGGTTCACGGAAAACGATCTGCTCGACATGATCGCCATCTCCGAATCGACACCGGGCCCGATCGGGGTCAATACGGCTACCTACGTCGGCTTCCATGTATCCGGTCTCGCCGGCATGGTCACGTCGACCATGGGCCTCGTCGCTCCGTCCATCATCGTCATCATCCTGGTCTATTCGGCCCTGAAGAAATTCGGTGACAACTTTTACGTCAAATCCGCCATGTACGGGCTGCGCGCCGCCTCCTGCGGTCTGATTGCCGCGGCAGGCCTCCTCGTGGCACGGGTCACCCTGCTGAACCAGGATGTCTGGCATGCGACCCATTCGCTGACCGGTTCCATCCTGATGCCGCGTCTCATCCTGGCCGCCGTCCTCCTCGTCCTTACGACGAAATTCAAGAAAGTCCACCCTGTGGCCTGGCTGGCCGTCGCAGCTGTCATCGGCGTGGTCTTCCATTTCGGAAGCTGAATCGAATCCGCTTTACACTTACCGTCCGTTCCCTCCGGCAGGGAGCGGGCGATTTTTTTTGCCATGTAGAGCGCGCTGCGGCAGCATTTCACTGACAAAGGATCTGTTATTTACCTGATATTTCCGCTTTGACAGCCCCTGAGAAGATACATCCCTTTCCTCAGGAAAACGATGCTGATGTTACGGGTCCCGGTATTTTCAAACATTCCCCCACACCGGGATCTGCTGCAAAAAAAGACGCCCCGCAGGCGTCTTTTTGCAAAAGGATCCGTCATCCACTTTTCTATTGGTATCTTCTGCGCCGCAGCTTTCAGTCCCTGTCTTTCTCTTCCCGGTTCCGCCTCTCTTTCAGGCAGCGTATCTTTGCTCGATATGGCGCAGGCGGAGCGTCAGGAAGAATGCGGAAAAGAAGATGCCTGCAATCAGCCCCAGCCAGTATCCGTCGGGGCCGTAATGGAATACATGATCCAGCACGAGGCCAAAAGGCAGGGAGATCAGCCAGTAGGCAGCGAGCGAAGCATAAAAGGTGGCTTTGACGTCCTTATAGCCGCGCAGGATCCCCTGGATCGGGGCAGCCGTACTGTCACAGAACTGGAAGCAGACGGCAAAGGTAAGGAAATGCCGGATCGGTTCAAGCAGCGCCGGATCCCGGGTATAAAAAGAAGCGATGAACGAGCGGCCCAGGAAAAGTACGACAGCAAACAAAAGACCTGTCAGGAAGTTGGCAAAACGTCCGGCCGCGGCATATGCCCTGGCTTCGGCAAAATTGCGTGCTCCCGCCCAGGTTCCCGTCAGGATCGTCAGAGCAAGGGAAAAACTGAGCGGGACCATATAGAGCAGATTGGTAAAGCTCATGGCCGCCTGGTTGGCCGCGACGGCGACTGTCCCGAATTTGGAGACAAAGAGGCATTCGACACCGAAGATGCTCGTTTCAAGGAAAATGGCGATTCCCATGGGAAGCCCGACGCGGAGGTGTTCCCGCAGATGCTCCAGGGAGATCCCGCCGGGGGCAAACACATGGTACGCCCTGAAAACCGGCAGCCGGCAGATGAGGAGTACAAAAGCCAGGCACAGCAGCCAGCAGGTGATTGCCGTCCCCAGTCCGGCACCGGCACCGCCCAGGCGCGGCATCCCGAGTTTTCCGAAGATAAAGATGTAATTCAGGCTGCAGTTGACGGGCATGGTCAAAAGGAAAAGGCGCATCGTCAGACCTGTGTATCCCATGGAATCGACAAATGAGCGAAGGATCCCCGCTGCAAAAAGAGGCGGGATCCCAAGGGCCACGAACCCCAGATAGCGCAGTGCCACCCGATGCACCTCCGGTGCCAGGGACAGGAGGTCCAGGATCCGCTCCAGGCCGGACCAGCCCGCGAGGATGATGAAAACAGAAATCAAAAGGGACAGGACAAGGCCGCTCATAACGGCACCGGCGATTTTTTCCGGCTCCCGAGCGCCGCGGTAATTTGCCACGATCGCCGTAAGTGCCTGGATGATCCCATTCAGACCCGTGAAAACAGGCATCCAGATATTGGCTCCAATGGCCACGCCGGCAAGATCGACGGTCCCTGCCTGACCGGACATGATGGTATCGAAAAGATTCATGCCCGTAATGGCAAGCTGTGTGATGAGGATGGGGATCATGACGTCCAGGATCCGCCGGATCCGGACACGGAAAGCAGGTTCAGCAAAAAACAGCATGACAGTTCCTTTCAGCGACAGAGTGCCTCAATCAGAACAGGGAAGGAACCGGCTGCATGGCTCCTTCCCTGTTCAATCCTTCATTCGGCGAACTGGATATGGCGGTGGATGAAATTATGCATGATGTAGTTGGCCAGGACATCCTTCTCCACCATGTCCGGCTCTGCATCATCCAGAGTTGATATAATGGTCTGGCCGTCGGCGTAGTAGTACCCCTTGCCTCCGAAATAGCCGAGAGCGTATGGATGGGGAACCGTCTGGAGCAGGTTCCGGCCCAGGAATTCCTCCGGCGTGGAAAGGCCCAGCAAAGACAGGATGGTCGGTGCCAGGTCTTCCTGGCTGGCGTACTGCTGATTGTCCAGCATCTCCAGCGGTGCCAGGTTGCGGGACACAAAAATCAGCGGGATCGGTGCGACACTTTCCTTGTCGCGCTGCTTTTTCACGAGTGTCTTGTACTCGCCTCCCGAATGGGGATTGTGATCGCTCGTGATGATGTACAGAGTCCGCGGATCCAGGAGTCCTTCTTTTTCAGCCTCTTCGAAAAAGTGTTTTACCGTCTGATCCACCCAGTACATGCCGCAGACCGTGACCGTTCCCTGGGTCCGCACGCTTTCGGGCATATTCTCATACGTAATGCCATAGTACGGATAGGGCTGGTGCATATCCAGGGTCTTTGCCACCAGGAGGAACTTTTCGTTCCGGTGTTCCTTCAGATATTTCAGGGCAACATCGTACATGACGTCATTGTGGAAGCCCCAGCCGCTTGCGCCGGTGTACCCCATACGGCTGATGTCCTCCTTGGCCACGTAGGTTTCCATGCCGAACTGGGCAGGATACTCGCGGTATTCGTTATTGTAGTACCGGCTGGAGGCACTCAGGAACACGCCGTGATAGCCGGCCTGCTGCATGGACCGGTAAAGCGACGGCTGACGGGCACCCGGCAGATCCCCATCGTAGATCAGCTGGGACCGGAAAGTCGCGTTGAGGCCCTGCGTCGTCGGCACGGCGGATGAATAGTAATGGTCGATATGGGGATAATTCTCGACCAGGCTGTCCAGATAGGGCGTCGTTTCCTTCGGGATGACCGGATTGTAATGATGCAGGTAGTCCCGATGGACGGATTCAAAAATGATCATGACAACACGGTCATAGGCCGGTTCCGCCAGCGGCATGGCAGGGATCTTGGGCAGGATGCCAAGCTCCGTCAGCACTTCCTGATCCTGCTCGCTCAGGACCCGCTCCTTGTACTGCGTCGGGTCATGGACCACTTTATCCGTCTTGAAAAATGCCTTGGCAAAGAAATTGACATTGATCGGCCAGGCAACGATATCCCTGGCGCCGCGCCGGTTCTTTTCGTAATCGACTTCGATATCCAGGCCGGGCACAAGATCGATGCCCCGGTAGACTCCCTCTCTGGCAAGCAGGTACGTCAGGTTGAGGCCCAGGGCAAACATCACGACACACAGCAGCGACCAGGGCAGGTTCGGCTTCCGGTACCGCGGACGGGGTACCCGGAAAAGGGCTGCCACAATGACAAGGCCCATGATGATCCCGCCGATGACAAGCGGTTCCGTCGTGGCGAGGATGCCTTTCACGGCATAGATGTTCAGGTTCTCGAAGAGCACGCTCTCGATATGCATCGACGTGTTCCAGAAGTAGATCCCGTCCCCGATGATCAGGGCACTGGTCAGGAAATAGACGGCAAAGTAGACGGCCTTCATGCCCCTGTTCGGCCAGTGATGGTAGCACATGGCTGCCAGGAGGACCAGCACAAAGTTATTGAACAGCCCGTCCAGGACGGACATGACCGTCATGAAGCCCCAGTCCAGTTCCAGATAGTGGATCATGAAAACAGCGTCTGCCAGATACAGCATGCCGACGACCACCACGGGAAAATAGCGTTCCACCCGGTCTCTGATGCGGTGCCGCCTGCTGTACAGGAAACATCCTGTCGCGATGAGCAGGCAGTCACGGAGAAAGGCATTCACGGTCCGGTACCAGCATTCGGCAAAAGGAAAGGGTGTTATGGCTTTCAGGAAATTCCAGGAAAGGGCGTACTCCATGCCCAGGCACAGCAATATCAGGAGCACAATACCGATTTTTCTTTTCACAATGGACCTCGCAGACCTTTCTCAGGAAATGAAATTCAGTGGTGTCGGCAGAAGGGAAATGGAAAGGGGCGACGTCGCGACGGAATCCCCATCCAGTTCTGCCGCAAAATTCTTGACGTTGCAGCGGATCTGGACTTCCTTTGCCTTGCAGATTTCCACTGTTTTATCCAGGGACAGCATGTCTGCCGCGATCAGTGCCGTATAGCGCAGGAAATCGACGCAGCGGTTCTTTTTGAACAGACAGACATACAGGGTCGGATTGGAAAGGGACCCGCCGTTCACAAGGGAGAACCGGCCCGCGTAATAGCGGCTCTTCGTCACGATGACGGAACTGGCGTGGCGCCACTGGCCGTCATTGTCGATCATGACCTCGAATTTATACTTCCAGGGATGGAGCAGCATCTCATTGCCGGCCACCTTTCCGCTCTGCCGCACATAAGCCAGGGTGGAAAGATATTTCTTTTCCTGGGGCGTGACGGAATCGACAACCATGGAATCGACCCCGATTCCGGCGACGGTCAGGAAAATCCGGTCGTTCGCCTTGCCCAGCCAGACCGGTGTGGTCAGTCCCTTGCTGACCCGCAGCAGCCAGTGGCCCACATCGGGTTTCTGGGCCAGTTCCTTGGCCACCAGGTTGACCGTACCGGAAGGATAGACGCTGATGTATGGCATGTAGTCCTGCTCGATCAGGACTTCCGCGAGAGCCCGGAGCGTGCCGTCCCCTCCTGCCACGATGACCCAGTCGGCCCTTTCGTCACAGATCTTCCTGGCCACTTCCTGCACTTCCCGGAAGGTGTGCACCCGGGAATATTCAAACTGCGCCGGCCCGTACACTTCCGTGCACTGGTCGACGAGATGCATGACATTGTTCTGGAGTCCGGCAAAGAAGTTCTGCTTGCCGGCCATATAGTTATGGACCAGATATACCTTTTTAAATTCCCTGATATCGATTTTCTTGCGATACATGATATAAATCCAGTAACTCCTTTATCAGTAAATCCATTTTTTCCTGGAGCAGTAGTTCCATATCGTCACAAGGGCGGATGCTGCCACTTTGGAAGGCATGACGCCAAAACCCATGGCACCGACGAACAGGCGCATGAGCAGGACGTTGAAGACAAGACCCAGCGTGGAAACGAGGAGCACAAGGGAAAATTCCTTTTTCTTCCCGTAGCGGACGCCGCTGTCAAAGACAAAGATATTGGTTGCGATATAATGGCAGACCGTGGAGCACAGGTAGGCCAGGGCCGTCGAAAAAAGATAGTTCCAGCCCAGCACGACAGCAAAGAGATAGACCAGGCTCCATTCAAAGAGCGCCGCCGTCCCGCCGATCATGAGATAGCAGAAGATCCGTACCCGCTCACTGTCCGATTTTTGAAAATGGCTCATCTTATTTGCTCAGCATCTGATAGAGCAGCATAAGGATCACGCCGGGAACGCCGAAAAAGCCTGCCACAAGGGCCGTAATGGCGTTGATCTGGAGATGCAGGCCGGCAATGGAGCCCACCATGTTGAAAAGCCACAGCAGTACCATACCCACAATGCCGTTCCAGAGCAGTTTGATGGATAACGAAAAAAAGTTCACGATGATGAGGAGCCCGATAAGGGCAATCCCTCCAAAAAGCCATACTTCCATTTTTTTCTGCCTTTCTGAACCTTAAAGCCTGCAGCATGCGGCACGCAATGCCCGCCTACAGCTCGCGGCGGTTCTCGAGCGCCTTGTACAGGGTCAGTTCGTCCGCGTATTCAAGGTCGCCGCCCATGGGAAGCCCGTGTGCAATGCGGCTGACCCGCACCCCGGTCTGCCGGATCAGGTTGGCAAGATAAGCTGCCGTAGCCTCCCCCTCCACATCGGAATTGGTGGCCAGGATGACTTCCCTGACCTGTCCGTCCTGGAGCCGCCGCATCAGTTCCCGGATCTTGAGCTGATCCGGACCGATGCCGTCCAGAGGCGACAGCACACCGTGCAGGACATGGTACAGGCCCTTGTAACCCTTCGTCCGTTCCATGGCAGCCACATCCTGCGGCTGTTCCACGACACAGATGAGGCTGCGGTCCCGCTCCTTGTCCTCACAGATCTCGCACTGCGTGCCTTCACACAGGTTGAAGCACGTTTCGCACAGATGGACGCGCGTCTTGACGTCAAGCAGGGCCTGAGCCAGCTGCTGCACATCTCTTTCATCCATGTCGAGGACATGGTAGGCAAGGCGCAGCGCCGTTTTCGACCCGATGCCGGGCAGCTTCCTCAGCTGTTCGTGCAGCCGGGCCAGGGATTTTACCATACGCATGGCCGGCTCAGTACATTCCCGGCAGTTTCATGCCGCCCGTGACCTTGCTCATCTCGGACTCCGTCATGGCATCGACTTTCTTCATGGCGTCATTGATGGCCGTCACGATCATATCCTGCAGCATTTCCACGTCCTCCGGATCGACCGCATCCGGGGACAGGGTCAGGCTGACGATGTTCTTATTGCCATTGACGACGACCTTGACCGCTTCGCCGCCCGCTGTGGCTTCCACAGTTTTTTCCTTCAGTTCTTCCTGGAGTTTGAGCATCTGGTTCTGCATCTTCTGTGCTTTTTTCAGGATGCCCTGCATATTGTTCATTCCCATTCCGCCTTTAAACATGATCATTTCCTCCTTTTTTTCTTCCGGGAGCCCCCGCGTCCGGTCCACGCCCGCCCTGGCAGGCAGTCCGGAACGGTGGGCGGCTCCGGATCACGCAGCGGCTGAAAACGTCCCGTCCGGGATTTTTTCAGTACTGCTGCCGGTATTTGTATCTGTCAGTCCGATGCGGTCCGCAGGACCGCTTTACGATTCCGGGACGATTTTTCCGCCAAAGACCTGCAGTGCCTTCCTGACCGTTTCCGGCAGTTCTTCCTGCTCCTGCGGGGCGGTTTCCGTCCGGGCTGCTGCTTCGTTCCGGGAAGCTGCCGCCTTCCGGACTTCTTCCTGCGGCAAAGCTGCAGGCTCCGCAGCCAGGATGGAATGCGTCTCCGGCGGCTTTGCAGGCATCTCCGGGGGCACTTTGCTGCGGGGTGCCGCGGTCCGGTCCGGAGCTTCCCGGCGCAGCGCCTGGCTTCCTTCTTCGGCAAGGATGACCTGCAGGTCGAGATCTCTTCCCGTCGCTTCTTTCAGGATATCCAGCAGAAGATTCCGGAAATCCGGTTCGTCGATGCGGTCCCTGCCCGTATGGGTCGTCACGCCCACAGTCAGTTTCTGTCCGTCAAAAGCCATGACGCGGGCCATTTCCGCATAGGCAAGGAAAGTCCGTTTGCCCCGCTTCTTCAGCCCCTCATACACATACCGCCACAGTTTCTGGCCTGCCGCAAGCCCGCCCGGGAGCGCTGCCGCGTGCGGTGCTTTCTGCTTTTGAGCCACTGCTGCGGACGCCGCAGCAGCCGCACGCTGCACAGCGGGTGCAGAGGCAGCGGCGGGCGCCGGAGTGCCGGCGGGCGGAGCAGCGGGTACGGAAAATCCGGCAGAAGGCTGCATTTTCACCGCCTCCGGCGCTGCATCTTTTGCCGGTGCCGGAGGCTCCGGCGGCAGCGTCCTGCCATAAGCCGGCCGGGGTGCAGCCTCTGCCTTGACAGGAACCGTTCCAGTGCCCGGCAGACTGCCTCCCTGCGAAAGCACACGGACCTGTTCCTCCAGTTCTGCGACACGGTCCATCAGGGCCGTGACAGAAGGCATCGTCTCCCGGCACAGATCAAAAAGACAGAGCTCTGTCACGATCTTGCGGCGGGTGGACACCTTGACCGCCTGGAAAGCTTCATGGATCCGCTGCGTTGCCGCAAGGATCCGGTCCCGTGTGAACAGAGCGGACAGCGGTTCCAGCGCTTCCCTCGTATCCGTCAGATAGATTTCCTGATAGGCCGGATCCGCCTGGAAGAGCAGGAGAGCCCGCAGGTACTCCATCAGTTCTGTCAGGATCTGGGCAACATCCTTGCCCTCGTCCGTCAGCCGGGTCAGCAGATCGAGTGCTTCGGGCAGATTTTTCTTTCCCACAGCCGCCACCAGAGCGCGCAGTGTCTCCCTGCCCACGGAGCCGAGGACCTGCCGGACGGTCCGGGCCGTAATGGGACTTTCCATCACACTGCACTGATCCAGCAGGCTCACCGCATCCCGCAGACCGCCGTCGGCCTGGATTGCGATGAGGCGCAGTGCTTCCGGATCCGCCTCGATCTGGCTGCCTCTGGCAACTTTTGCAAGGTGAGATGCAATTTCATCCACGGACACGCGGCGGAAATCATAGCGCTGGACCCGGGACTGGATGGTGACAGGGACCTTCTGCGGTTCCGTCGTCGCCATGATGAAGATGACGTGTTCCGGCGGTTCCTCCAGTGTCTTCAGCAGCGCATTGAATGCTTCCGGCGTAATCATGTGGACTTCGTCGATGATGTAAATCTTATAGCGCCCGGAAACAGGGGCAAAATGGACCTGATCCCGCAGCTGGCGGATCTCATCGATCCCGCGGTTGCTCGCCGCATCGATCTCGATCACGTCAGCCGATGTCCCCTCGGAAATTTCCCGGCACTCCGTACAGGCATTGCAGGGATGGATGGTGGGCCCTTTTTCACAGTTCAGCGCTTTTGCCAGGATCCGGGCGGTACTCGTCTTGCCGGTGCCGCGCGGCCCTGTAAAAAGATAGGCATGAGAGATCCTGCCCGTTTCCAGGGCATTGGTCAAAGCTGTCTTGATGTGATCCTGCCCCACGATTTCGCTGAAATCCCGGGGACGCCAGGAGCGATACAGTGCAACGTAAGCCATGGATCCCATCCTTTCCGCAAGTTGTGCTTTGGCCGCTTAAGAAGGTCACTTCCGTATTATACCGTGTTTATATGAAAAAATTCAATATAATTTCTTGACAAGTCCGGTCGAATCCTATATACTAGTTTTCGCAGTTGTTTTTGTGTGGACTGCGAAAAATTGAATAATTGTTTCAATCTTTTCAACCTGGAGAGTTGTCCGAGTGGTTGAAGGAGCACGCCTGGAAAGCGTGTATACGGGTTCCCGTATCGAGGGTTCGAATCCCTCACTCTCCGCCACGTAATCACGCCGCGAAAGCGGCTTTTATTTTCCCTTGTTTTTTCAGCGGACTGCAGGGGCAGGTCCTGCGCAATAAGGTCCTGTGAACCTTGTCAGGTCCGGAAGGAAGCAGCAATAAGCAGACCGCCTTGTGTGCCGCAGGGACGCCTGCTGCTGCAGCCCGCTGAGGAAACAGGGCTGGGACTGTGGAGATACCGCCGCAAATGCGCGGTGTGTTCCGCAGTCCTTTTTGTTTTTGGCCTGCCAGCCTGAAAAAGCGTATCCACCCCCATGGAACAGGAAATGGATACGCTTTTGGATTTTCCTGACTTCTTTTTCAGTATCTGGCGATGACCTTGCCCGGATTCAGGACATCCAGCGGGTCCAGCGCCTTCTTGATCGTCGTCATCATGAGCATCTGACCTGGATCGGAATAGGCTGCAAGCTGGCGGATCTTTTTGGCACCGATGCCGTGTTCGCCGCTCAGGAGCCCGCCCTGATCGTAGACATAGCGGTATGCCTTCGCATGGAAACTGTTCAGGCTGTCTTCCCATTCCTGATCGGACAGATCTCCCTTCAGGATGTTGAAATGCAGGTTCCCGTCGCCGGCATGGGCCAGCGTAAAGATCCGGAACGGATACTCCTGTGCCAGCGTGGACAGATCCATGATGGTATCGGAAATGCGGTCAAGGGGCACCACAAAATCATCGGAAGTGGAGACGCGGCTCAGGACCCGCGTCCCTTCCAGGCAGTTCTTGCGGATCGTCCAGACCCTGTCGTCTGCCAGGGATACTTCCACGGCCCCATGCTGCCGGGCCAGCTCATCCACTTTGAGGAGTTTCTTGTCCATCTCATCCTGGTCAAAGGTTTCGATGGTCAGGATGACGTACGCCCCATCCTCATAATGGCTCAGATGGAATTTCGAATAGTCGCTGGACGCACGGACAAAGCCGTTGTCCATGAATTCCACGCTCGTCGGGTTGAGCCCTGCTTTCAGCAGGATCGGGACGATGCTCGTAGCCTTGCGCGTATCCGTAAAGATCATCAGGATATCGGAGCGGTACGGAGCCCGCGGCAGGAGCTTCAGGACTGCCCGGGTGATGATGCCCAGTGTCCCTTCGCTGCCAAGGACCAGCTGATCCAGGCAGTAACCCGTCGTATTCTTTTTGGTCCGGGCTCCCAGATGGGCGATTTCCCCCGTCGGGAGCACGACCTCGATGGAATGGACCTGATTGCGGGTCGTCCCGTAGCGGACAGCCTTGTCGCCGCCGGCATTCGTAGCCAGATTGCCGCCGATGAGGCAGCTGTCGGCACTGCAGGGATCACCGGCATAGAACATGCCCACCTTGTTCGCCGCTTCCTGCACATCCAGGGTGCGCACACCGGCCTGGACGGTCATGTACATACCTTCCGGGTCCACTTTTTCGATCTTGTTCATCCGCTCCATCAAAAGGACGATGCCGCCGCAGACGGCAATGGCCCCGTCGGACACGCTGGTGCCGCCGCTGCGCGGCGTCACAGGAAAACCGCAGGCATTGGCCAGTTTCATGATGGCCGCCACCTGTTCAGTCGATTCCGGTGCCACAACGGCTTCCGGCGTGCGGAACAGCCGGGGATCCGTTTCCTGGTCCGTCTTGTAGGTTTCCAGACCGTCCGGGTCCGTGATAACATTCTTCTCTCCTGCAATTTCCTTCAGTCTTGCAATGATTTCCGGTGTGACCGGATTGTACTTTTCCATGCTTCTCTGCTGCCTTTCTACGAAATGCTTCTCAATTATTGGATATGGGATTTTTTATTGAAAACGGTTGTTGACATAGTGGCGGATCGTGTACTGATACGTGTACTTTCTCGGGACCCGCGTACTGAGCAGGCACATAAGCTCATAGGGGATCGTCCCCACCCATTTGGCAATGGTCTCGAGGGACACACCGCCGGGGCCGAAGATGACTGCCTCATCCCCCTTGTGGACATCGGGCACATTGGAGACGTCCGCCATGAACTGGTCCATACAGATGCGGCCCACGATGGGGGCTTTGTATCCCCGGATCGTGATATATCCCTTATTCGACAAGGCCCGGCTGTAACCGTCCGCATAGCCCAGGGGCAGTGTGGCGATCTTCATGGGTTTCGGTGTCTCATACGTACAGCCATAGCCGATCTTTTCACCGGCCGGCACATCCTTGACGAAAACGACTTCCGCCTTGAGGCTCAGGGCCGGACGGATATCGAGATTCCTGAGCACTTCCGAGGAAGGCCACAGCCCGTAAAGGGTAATGCCCTGCCGGACCATATTGAATTCCGTACCGGGCATCTCCGTGATCCCGGCACTGTTGTCGATATGCTTGAGGGGGATGTCGATGCCCCTTGCCGCGATTTCATCAGCGGCCTGCTTGAACCGCCTGTACTGCAGCATGGCAAAGGACTTGTCGCTCTCATCCGCGCTGGCAAAATGGGAAAACATCCCTTCCAGCTGGACATGGGGCAGCCTGCTGATGGCTTCCGCCAGATCAGCGGCCTCTTCGACGCGGCAGCCGATGCGGTTCATCCCCGTATCGACGGCCAGATGGACCTTGACCGTCTTGTTCTCCTGCATTGCTGCAGCGGAAAGTTCCTGCGCCACCTGGAGATCATAGACCGTCTGTGTGATGTTGTAATCGACGATGGCTTTTTCATGTTCTTCCGTCATCGTCCCCAGGATCAGGATGGGCGCCATGATCCCTGCTTCGCGCAGCTCAATGGCTTCCTGGGTAATGGAAACAGCCAGATAACTCGTTCCCGCGGCCAGCGCTGCCGTGGCAACAGGGACAGCCCCGTGGCCATAGGCATCCGCCTTGACAACCGCACAGATCTTCGTATCCGGCTTCAATACTTTCCGTGTCACCTGGACATTATGGGCAATGGCGGACAAATCGACTTCCGCCCAGACATTTCTTGCTCTCATAGACCGTGCCACCGTTCTTTTATAAAATTGGCGGATGGGGTGGGATTCGAACCCACGATACCTTGCGGTATACTTGATTTCGAGTCAAGCACCTTCGACCACTCGGACACCCATCCGCATACTCGCTGATTATACCATATTAACGGCGCTCTTTCAAAAAATCTTGCAAGATTTTTTTACAGGCTTCCTCCTCCACGCCCGAAACAAGTTCCATTTTCTGGTGCAGGGCCGGATGCAGGGGGATCTGGAACAGGCTCCCGCAGGCGCCGGCCGCGCTGTCCGGCGCACCGTAGACGACCCGTCCCAGGCGGGCGTTCCAGATGGCACCGGCGCACATCGGGCAGGGTTCCAGGGTCACATACAGGCAGGCATCCGTCAGCCGCCAGCGCCCGAGCCTGCGGCAGGCCTCCCGGATGGCGAGGAGCTCCGCATGAGCCGTCGCATCCCGGTCCTGTTCCCGCCGGTTGTGCGCCCGGGCCACGATCCTTCCTTGGAGGACAATCACCGCACCCACGGGGATCTCCCCTTCCCGTGCGGCACAGGCCGCTTCCTGCAGGGCTGCCTGCATGAACCTCCGGTCCGCCGCCGAAGCCAGTCCCTTCATGGAACTCCCTCCCTTCTCCGTGTTTACAGTATAACGCAGAAAGGAAAGGATGGGAACTCCCGCGGCCCGTGCAAAAAAGGCTGTGAAAAAATGAGCAGTCATTTTTTCACAGCCTTTTTCTGATACTTATGAATCAGGGCTTCCAGCCCGGCCGAAAGGATGGATTCCATGCCAAAGGAAGGAGACCCGCACTGCCCGGCCGCTCAGCCCCACAGCATCACAGCATCACAGCATCAACGCATCACAGCCCCAAAGCCCCAGAGCTTTTTTCTTTCCTGTCCGTCCCTTCTCAGCGCCGGTCCAGGATCCTTCCGTCCGTCGAGATCGTGACGACCTGCCAGGGAATGACCTTGCCGCTTGCCTGCAGCGCCCTGACCAGTGCGTGTTCCAGGCCGCCGCAGCAGGGGACTTCCATGCGGGTCAGCGTAATGCTGCGGATATCGTTTTCTCTGAGGATGGCCGTCAGTTTCTCGGAGTAATCCACTGCATCGAGCTTGGGGCAGCCAATGAGGGTGATATGATCTTTCATGAACTCCTCGTGCATATTGGCATAGGCATAAGCGGTGCAGTCCGCCGCGATGAGCAGTTTGGCGCCTGCAAAGAAAGGCGCATTCACGGGGACCAGCTTGATCTGCGCCGGCCACTGTGCCAGCCGGCTCGTCCTGACAACCGGCCCGGCGGCCTGAGCCGGTTCCATGCGTCCTGTCCGCGTACCCGGGCAGCCGGCAGCGGCCGGAGCCATGACCCGCACCCGGCTTCCGGGACAGCCTCCCGGAAGCTGCACTTTCACCCTGCTGCCGGGGCAGCCCGATGCAGCCGGCTTCTTCCCCTGCTTTTCCAGATGGGCCTCCACGGCAGCGCGGTCATACGGCACGGCTTCCCGCTCCTCAAAAGTGATCGCCCCTGTCGGGCAATGGGGCAGGCAGTCCCCCAGCCCGTCACAGTAGTCATCCCGCATCAGCTTCGCCCTGCCGTCCACCATGGCGATGGCGCCTTCGTGACAGGCAGCGGCACAAAGCCCGCAGCCATTGCATTTTTCCCGATCGATATGGATAATTCTCCGTTTCATCCTGTATTCTCCTCCTGTATGTACAGCCAGTTCTCTCTTTGGGTACAAGTTCCGCCCGGCGGGACTTGTCCTTGCATTTCTTTAAGCAGAAGTATACGATAAAAACAGTCAAAACGATGTTGTTATTACAACAAAAGGAGAATGCCATGGATTTTTCATTTTTATCCCATACGGACTTCTTCAGGGGGATCCCGCCGGAAAGCATCGAAGAACGCCTGTCCTGTCTCGGTGCAGTCCAAAAATCCTACGACAAAGGTTCCTATATCCATATGGCCGGCGATGTGGTCCGCACCGTAAGCATCGTCCTTTCCGGACAGGTCCTGATCGAAAGCATCGATTTCTGGGGCAGCCGCACCCTGATCGGTCAGGCAGGTCCGGGAGATCTTTTTGCCGAAGCCTACGCCTGCACGGACGGCGAACCGCTGCTGGTCAATGTCCTGGCAGCACAGCCCACGTCCATCCTGATGCTGGATATCCACAAAGTCCTTACAATCTGTCCGCAGGCCTGCCCCCACCATCAGGCCCTTGCCGAGAACCTGCTGCGGATCATGGCACGGAAGAATCTCGCCCTGTCGCGGCGCATGCTCCACACCGCGCACAAGACGATCAGCGGGCGGGTCCTCAGTTATCTTTCCTTTCTGGCTGCCCGGCAGCACAGCCGCCATATCACCGTCCCTTTCGACCGTCAGCAGCTGGCGGATTATCTGGGCGTCGACCGCTCCGCTCTGAGCGCCGAACTGAGCAAGATGCACAGGAAGGGGCTCATCGATTACAGGAAAAACGAGTTCCATCTGCTGAAAGATCCCGAAGAAACGTAAGCACAGCCGGAAAAAACGCAGCTGCCCACGGCGGCTGGCAGCAGTATCCGGACTGTCGGGAAACCGGACTGCAGCCGGTTCCCCTGCCTTCCCTCTTTATATCAAAACGCGGGATGCAGGCCCTCAGGGCCCGCATCCCGCGTTTTTCCTGTTTCATTTTTTCTTCTGGCTGGCCGGTTCCACGGTGATGCTCACGATTTCGGGCGGAACCCCCAGCCGCAGCGGCATGGCAGAAAGTCCGAACCCGCTCGTCACGGTCGCCAGCATATTGCCCCAGGGCCGCGTCCCGTACTCCTGCAGGAACATCTGCCGGATGACAAGGTTCAGCGGTATGGTCTGCCCGCCATGGGTATGACCGGCAAGATAGATATCGAACCCTTTCTGGGAAGCTTCCAGGATATGCATGGGTTCGTGTTCCACCAGCAGATTCAGCTTATCCTTTTCCGTGACATGGAAATCATAGTCCCGTTTGCCAAATCGATAGTCGTCCAGGCCCGTCATCCAGATATCCTGATTGAGGGGTATGGAATCATTGATCAGGAAATGGATGCCCAGCTTCTCCAGATACGTCCGTTCCTGTCCGCCCGTGCCATTGGCCAGATCGTGGTTGCCGATCACGGAAAAGATCCCCATGGGCGCTTTCATATGACGCAGCGTCGTCAGGCTTCCCTCACGCAGGACAAAATCAAGATCCCGGTCCACGATATCGCCGCCGATGATGACAAGGTCCGGATCTTCCCGGTTCACCAGGCTGGCCAGCCTGACTCCGTGGGACACTCCAAAGAGCGTGCCGAAATGGATGTCCGAAACAAAGACAAGGCGGTACGGCCGGCTGATGGGCTTGTAGGTCCGCAGCGTATAACGCCGCACATTGGGATGGAGGACCTGCCACACGCCCAGACCCGTCACGAGGATGACAACACCCAGGATGACTGTGGATGCAGCCGGTGCCAGTGCCGGCCAGCCGGCAATGCGTCCCAGCAGATACAGAGCCGCAAAGACTGCCAGAAAAAGAAAAGAATAAAAAATGAATCCCATCCAGACCCCGCCGATCCAGGCCAGGATACGAGTCAGACGGATCGGCAGCAGATTGAGGAAAATATTGGAAAATCCGAAAATGGCCGGACCCGCCAGGCACAGTGCAAGGGTCCAGTATGGTCTCAGAAAGGCCAGACCGGTCCGGTACATCAGCCAGGAAAGGGCCGTACCAACCATCCCGATACAGGTGCAGATCAGGAAAAACATACGAAACGACATAAGAAGAGTCACCTTCCATCGATTGCTCATACCGTCTCTGCCGGGAGTGCAATGTCCGTCACCGGACAGGGGATCCCTTCTGTTATGATGCATGCAGCCCGTTCAAAGCAGGACCCGCCCGATCCAGAAGGCACATACGCCCGCTGCAAGACCCAGCGAATTCTGCAGGACCAGATACAGCAGTCCCGTCACGTGTTCGCCGGACAGGAAAAAGTGCATCCCTTCTTTGATAAAAGAGGAAAACGCGGTAAACCCTCCGATGAATCCCCAGTAAAACAGGGATACCCAGCGGGGATGGGGCAGCTTTGCATACAGGACCGAGACAAAAAATCCGACGAGCAGGCACCCGAACGTATTGACGAAAATCATGTGCCACGGAAATGTCCCGTTTCCGGTATCTTTCAAAAAACCCGCTGCCATATAGCGGCATACAGATCCCAGCGCTCCTCCAACGGCCACATACAATAATAACTTCAGTTCACCCATTGTCATCTCCCTTTGCATGAATTTACTACTTTTCCAAATTTCAGCATCAAAAACACGAAATATGTTTCATGTTGAATTTTAGAAAAAGGCGCCAGCCAGCAGGTCGCGCCTCTTTACTTATATGGTAGTAGATAAATGGGATTTCTGTCAATGAAAAATTTTGGTAAAATTTGAAAAAACGATAACTTTTTTTAATGCCAGTCCGACCTCTGAAACCTTCCGGTTCCATTTCATTGCACCTGTCCTTTATTCTCGATATAATGGAAGCACTATGAATAACGAAAAAATCCATTTCACACCAAAACAACATATCGAAGCGACGATCACAGGCCTTGGCAGCTCCGGCGAGGGTGTCGGTAAAGTGAAAGGATTTACCTTTTTTATCCCCGGTGCGCTCCCCGGTGAGCGCGTCACTGCCACGGCAACACTTGTCAAGAAAGCCTACGGCCTGGCAAAGCTGGAAAAGGTCCTCATCCCCTCACCCGACCGGGTAAAACCGGCCTGCCCCGTCTACGAAGCCTGCGGCGGCTGTCAGCTGCAGCACCTTTCCTACCCGGCCCAGCTGATCCAGAAACGGCAGACCGTCATCGACGCACTGGAACGGATCGGGCATTTCTCGGGCATCAATGTCAACGCCACGCTGGGTGCTGAAATGCCCTGGCATTACCGCAACAAGATGCAGGTGCCCGCTGCGGAAAACAGCCGCCATGAACTGCAGATCGGCTGCTACGCCCAGGGAACGCACCGCGTCATCAATGTGGATGACTGCCTCATCCAGGCAGAGGCCAACAACAGGATCACAGCCATCGTCCGGCACTGGATGGAAGAATACCACATCCCCGCCCTGGACGAGGATGCCCGGACAGGCATGATCCGCCATATCATGGGCCGGGTCGGTGTCCACACGGGAGAAATCATGGTGGTCCTCGTGACGAACACGGACCGGATTCCCCATCTGAAACAGCTTGTTTCCCTGCTGAAGCAGGACCTGCCCGGATTCGTGACCCTGGTCCAGAACATCAATACGCGGCATACCAATGTCATCCTGGGACCCAAAAGCAGGATCATCCATGGTCCCGGCACCATCCATGACCGGCTGGGAGCACTGACTTTTACCATCTCTCCCCTGTCTTTTTTCCAGGTCAATACACGCCAGGCCGAAACCCTCTATCAGACCGCGCTGCATTATGCAGCGCTCACGGGCCGGGAAAACGTCATCGACCTGTACTGCGGGACCGGCACCATCACCCTCTTCCTGGCCCAGAAAGCCCGGCATGCCCTGGGCATCGAGATCGTGGCCCCTGCCATCCAGGATGCCAGGAAGAATGCCCGTCAGAACCGGATCACTAACAGTGAATTCATCTGCGCCGATGCCGCCGTGGAACTGCCCCGTCTCGTCAGGGAAGGTGTGCAGCCGGACGTGATCGTCCTGGACCCGCCCCGTGCCGGCTGCGACGCAAAAGTCCTGAAGGCCATCCTGGCCGTCAGGCCCCAGCGTGTTGTCTATGTCTCCTGCGGCCCCGCCTCCCTTGCCCGTGATGCCGCCATCCTCTGCAGCGGCGGCTACAAGATCCGTCAGGTCCAGCCCGTGGATATGTTTCCCCAGACTGCCCACGTCGAGTCGGTGGCATTGATGTCACGGGTAAAAGAATAGAGTGTCTGGAAAGAAGCAAAGGAAACAGAAAAATGAGAGCCGTGTGATAGACAGCTCTCATTTGATTGGCAGGGCCAGTAATGGTCCTGCCTGCTTTTTATGCTTAACTTGTTTGACCATGATGCGATGTGGCGGACTTCGCCGATGATTTTGTGGCCGGGAATGATGACGGCATACGTGGGATTACTGCAGCCCGGGTCGATAATCATGGGCTTACTTCTTGTATTGGTTCCGATGTTTAATAGAGGAAATTTCGTTTTCGAGTTCATAAAGATCATCCTCATCTGCCTGACGAGCCTCTTGTTTTTTCCTTCTGTCATCAAACTCTTCGTAAACGTCATTGATAAAATCTTTCATTTCATCGCGTGAATGATGTCCATGGTGCGAAAGAAGGGGAATACCATGGTCAGTAAGCAACTTATCTACAGTATTGCGCCAATAACTCAGTGTCAGGTCTTTTCGCAATTTGACGCGTAATTCGGCACTTTCCAAAAAGATGGTGACCAGACGGTTTAAGGAATCTATTTCGTCGTTAGTGAGATAATTTTTGGCAATGATAATATCTTTTTTTCGGACAATATTTCCACTCCAGGATGTCAGGGCCATGTTAGGCTTATGCGAATCGGCACGTGCCATAATTAAATCGGCAGCGGTTTGCCCGGTAACGCCATAGATGAGCTTATTTTGTGTCTCAGCAAAAAATTGTAAAGTCGTTTTGTCTGTTTTGTCGTAATCCGAAGACAATGCGAACAGGTCACGCAGTTTTTGGTAGAATCTTTTTTCGCTGGCACGGATGTCACGGATTCTGGCGAGCAGTTCATCGAAATAGTCCGGGCGGCCATCAGGATTCTTGAGGCGTTCATCATCAAGGACAAAGCCTTTTTGCAAATATTCTTTGAGTGTCGTATTGGCCCAGCGGCGGAATTGGGTGCCGCGCGGGGAACGGACCCGAAAGCCGACAGCCAGGATAACATCTAAGCTGTAGAAGGCGACTGGCTTCTTAGAATTATCAATGTGCAAAAAATGCACATTGTTCTTTTCAACCAACTCTCCCTCATCGAAGATATTCTTGATATGCTTTGAAATTGTTGAACGGTCTTTCTGAAAGAGAGCGGCGATTTCAGCGCGAGCGAGCCAGACCGTGCCATCGTTGGCGTAGAGCTTGACGCTGGCGGCGCCATCGTCCGTGTTGTATATGATAATGTTGTCCATATGATATATGTTCCTTTCTAAAACTTTCTACGCATTTCGACGACTTTCCCGATGATCTGCACGGGGAGAGACTCTATGTCATGGTTGGAGTAGAATTGAGGGGTATAGACAGCGACGTTATGACCGATGAGGGTGATGCCGGCGGGGCTTTCTTTTATTTCTTTGGCAGTAGCGTCGTTGCCGTTTACAAGAACGATGGCAATGTCCCCACTGTCTACGGTCGGCTGCTCCCTGACGATGACGACATCCCCGTCTTTTAACGTTGGATCCATTGAATCACCCCGGACTAGCAGGGCAAAAAAATCGCCCGTTGCCGCAAGCTCTGGGGTGATTTCTTCATAATCAAGTATTTCTTCCACAGTTCCGATAGGGATGCCGGCTGCGACACGACCCAGAACCGGGATGCGGACGCCGCGGCCTGTGGAGGATGCAGTCTTTGTTGATGGAAGTAAATCCTCTAATGGGGTATTTGTTGCTGCAGCAATCAATTGCAATGTGGAAACACTGGGGTTATACCTATCCTTTTCTATATCCCCGATATAAGAGCGGGAAAGATCCGTTTTTTTTGCCAGTTTTAATTGTGTTAATCCTGCTGATTTTCGTGCATCTTTGATTCGTTCGCCTATGCTTTTCATAAAAGGTCCGCCTCATTTTACATTGCTCAGTTTTTCCGTCTTTTAGAGATATTATAATATAGATATGACGGAAATACAAACAGTTAAGGCGGGCGAATCTTCTTTCAGAAAAAATGTAAAAGTCGGTTTGGTGTAACGGTGGGAATGCTGTCTGGATTCAGAGTGCAGCAAGGGTAAAAGTTCCTTTTGGATGAAAAGAAAGTACCGAAGCAGTCATCTGTTCCGGCGTTTCTGTCATTTCATGATTCATCCAAAGCAACATATCATTGTAAATACCACCGATATGATAAGCGGCTTCATACTGTTTGTCACGTGTAGACAAGGTGATATCATCAAAGTGAAAGCAGGTGTTTAAGACATCCAAAAACAGGTAAGTAAGACTATTATGGTGAATGAGCATCAAATCCTTTCGATGTTCAGCAAATGTCCGAAACATCTGGAGAATATAAGAGGCAAAGTCAGGACTGCCGTTCTGGCGGTATTTATCCATATATTCATGCATGATACTCATCAGATAAAAACGGATGATATCTTCTTTTGTTTCGAAATGGCGGTAATAACTGGACCGGTTCACGCCAGCCTTATTTGTGATTTCAGTTATCGTGATTTTTTCATATTTCCTGGATTCCATCAGGATTAGCAGGCTTTCCGTAATATATTGCTTGATAAGTTCATCGTTCAACCCTTTTATGCGCATAGCGACAATTTACCTCTCTTTGTTGCATCCTTGGCTTTATGCATTGATTATAGCAACAAACGTCGCTATAATCAATGCATAGGAAAAGAAATTACAATAAAAAAGGAGAAGCTGCACTATGATTGAGATTACAAAGAATCTGTATCAGTTTTCTGTTTATATTCCTCCGATGGATTTTACGATCCATCAGTATTTACTGGCAAGTGATCCGGCAATTCTCTTTGCGGCAGGAACCGTTCAACAAGCCAACATGATTTTGCCGGATATTCATAAAATTCTCGGTGACAGACCGTTAAAATATGTGTTCGTATCACATATGGAATCAGACGAAGCGGCAGGCCTGTTTGTGTTGCAGAAAACCTGGCCGGATCTCATTGTCATCTGTGGCAATCTGGCAGCACGTGAACTTCCGGGATATGGATATACTGGAAAAATCAAGGCAGTATCGGGTAAGACGGCAATGACAGATGCCGGTCTGGACCTGCATTTCTTTGATTATCCGGCGGAAGTTCACGGCCAGAATGGGGTACTGTGCTTAGAGAAGAATTCTGGAATCTTCTATTCTGCGGATCTTTTCCTTCGATTTGGAAATGGCATAGGAAAGACCATGGATGCGTCATGGCGGGATGAAGTGATGGCGATTGACGCAGCAAGAATTCCTGATGCCAGCCAGCGTAAGAATTTACAGGACTCCCTGCTTGGAATACGACCTGCTTTGGCAGCTGTCGGACACGGATTCTGTTTGAAATGCCGCTGATTCCGAAGGTATAATTCCAATGTCTCGTTCCACGTGGAGACGGTGGTATCGATGTCAAGGATCTGAGGAGGTACATACAGGGAAAGAACTGATTGCAGGTTATTTCGGGGTATTTACTGATTCCGGCTTACGAGAGATGAAAAAGTTCGGTTCATCGATAATTGCCAATAAATACAAACCATAAGAGCAGACACTCCGGTTACAGGAGTACCTGCTCTTATGGTTTTATGTCAACCTCCATCCCGGGCTGAAATTTCATCGCAAAGAGCCAGGGAATGTGGTCATGCAGCAGAATCCGGCAGCAGCTGTAATGAGCGATGCATTTTTTATTTTAAAGAAATAATTTTCTTATCAAAAATAATTCCACAGAGGCTTTGGGTGCATTGCATGATATCTTCATAAGAAATCTTATCTGCATAAGAAAACTTGCGCTGGTAAGATTTCCATAACTCCATTAAATGGGAATCCTGCTGAAGAATGGAAATAATCTCAGGGCTCTCAGTCAAAAGCAGCACGGAACTGCGCTTTGAGCAAGTGGCATGGAATGCGGCTTTCAACAACATCTGATCGATTTTATTTTTATAGACACTGGACAGCTCATATAAATCGTAAAAGTCTCTCATTCTGGTATCCAAAGTACCTCTTGCCAGAACGGTTTGCAGTTTTTCTGCCAACAGCGTTTCCAGGTTGTAGGCCCACAATGGAATCGAACGGTCTTCCAACATCAGTCTGTACTGATATTGGACTTCTCCAGGCGTGATAATATCTCCGGTGGAAATATCGATTTTCATAGGAACCGGCATGTTGCCGAGGCAGGCATTCATAGTAACGCGAATACCGGGATATTCCATTTCATCCATGATGAAACTGATCTGTTTGATATGGAATACAACATCATCCTGCAAATCGATGCACAGATTTCTTCCACGGCCTGACGGATATCTGCTTCTGAAAGATTCAGGTTTTTGACAGTGGTATCGATATCCATAGTGGATCGTAAAGCAACACCAATCAGGGACGTTACAAGGATTCCGCCTTTAATGATGAAATTGTCTTTAAAGTGGGAAACCGATACTCTTTCCAAAAAGCGTTCCATCATATAAATCCGGATTAGGATCCGGGCGTCAGCTTGATTTTTTTGAGCAAGATTTTTAAGGCGGCCTTTTAATTGAGCCTGAGTCAGTTTCATTACAAAAGAACCTCCATATACTGGCGGATGCGTTTTTCAACATGAAAAAGGGATGCATATGCCATGAGTTTATTCAAATCTTTGTCCGGGCGTTTTACGTAATTTTTTATGGCTGTCTGGAAATCTTGTATTTCAAAAGACCGGCGGCTGCGCATTACGTCACAGACGGTTCGCTCCAGATCATAAACAGGAATTTTGTGCCCATAGGGGGTTTCAATTTCAATCTTCCCTACATTCAACAGTTCTTTCTTAACCGTAAAAACTTTGATACCCGTTTCTTTCAGATTCCGGGTATTGTAACCGGAATAGACCGTAAGGGTCTGCTGCATGGGTTCACGGTCGGTCAGTCCATGATAAAACAAAGCTTCATCATGGGAAAAAACCGCTTTAGGACAACGCTGATGCAGAACAAAAGCCGTATCTTCCCATGCTTCCGGAGAAATATATACACCGTGGGCTGCCCTTACAAAATGATTGTCTGCAACAAAACGATAAAAATCATCTTTTTTAACGCCTCCTTGTATGGCATCCTTAGTCAGCAGCATACCGGAAGAATCGATGAAATCGGCAGTATTTTTCATTGGGATCACCAACTTTCGTGCTTATATTATAAGTTAAATAAGCATGAAAGTCTATCAGGGGCTTTTTCCCGGAGACTCTCGGCACATTTTATCAGGTCGGGATGATGACAAGTATCTGCTGTTGCGCCTATAATATAAAGAGCTATGGATTTTGATATACTGCGGCAAATGGGTAATTACGCAAATGAGCTGCCGTTTCTGCGTTAAGCTGTTCTCGAGAACAAACTGACTAAAGACCGAAAAAGCCCTTGTGCAAGCGATTGCGGCGGCACCAGTCTTTCCGGGAAGAGAGACCGGTGCCGCTTCTTTTTTCTGAAAGCTGGTGAGTTGCATGGATCGGGATATGGCAGTGACACAGTTCACGAGGTATGTCCAGGGGTTTGATCAGCGGGAAGAGGGTGTACGGTTAAAATATGATCATTCTTTGCGGGTCAGCGGATTGTGCGAACAGATTGCTTTAAGCCTGGGGTTATCCAGGGATGATGTGGATCTGGCCTGGCTTATCGGCGTGCTCCACGATATCGGCCGTTTTGAGCAGCTGCGGGAGTATCATACGTTCGTTGACTATCGGTCGATGGACCATGCCGGGTACGGAGCCCGTTATTTATTTGAAGGCGGCCATATCCGCGATTTTCTGGATGATGCCGGTCAGGATGATATCATTCGCATGGCTGTCGGTCAGCATAATGCATATCAGCTGCGCCCGGATCTGACGCCGCGGCAGCAGCTTTTCTGCCAGCTTATCCGTGATGCCGATAAACTTGATATTTTCCGGGTCTATGTCATGTATCTGGAGCAAAAGAAAAATATCTGGAACGTCGACCTGACTGATTATGAAAAGCAGCCGATTTCGGATGCCGTCATGGACCAGGCCCGTCAGAGAAAACTGGTGCGGACGCAGGACAAAAAGACCTTCATGGATTTTTATGTCGGTGCCCTCTGTCTTTTTTTCGATCTGTCCTATCCCCGCAGCCGTCAGCTGGCCCGGGAGCAGGGATATTTCGACAAACTCCTGGATTTCCATTCCCGGAATGAAGACAGTGAAAGAAAACTGGATGAAATCCGCCGGCTGATCGGCAAAAGCAGCCGTTAACAATCAGCAAAATGCGGGCCAGAGGATGTACCGGGCCTCACAGCTCACAACAGCGATAAGATCAGAGCCAAGATCCAGAAGGCCGTTTATAGTACGTTCAAAAGCGTAAAAGATCCTTCCGGATGGATTGAATCAGGGAACTGATTCGTTTTGACCAGTTTTTACACAGCATGGTGCAGTCCTTTAAAAAATAGAGATTCTCTGCGTGCGGCCGCAGAGCAGCCTGCGGAGGCAGGCAGAAATGATGCATATGGGAGGTATGAAGACAAATGATCGAATTGAAACCGCTTGCTCCTTCAGAACGGGAGCAGTTCATCAAGGCAAATCAGGAAGCATTCAATTACGGGGCACTGGAGGAATTCGGACGCCGGGATGATCACTTTGAGGAAGAAGGAGAGATCATCTCCCGCGCGACGATAGAACAATCGATCGCTGACGGTGAAGCCTACTCCATCATGCAGGATGGAAAACCTGTGGGAGGCGTGGTCATCAAGGTGGCTGACGGGCGCGGCAGTCTTGACCTTCTGTTCGTTGCTCCGCACAGCCACAGCAAGGGTATCGGCTATGCCGCATGGCAGGCGGTCGAGCGCCTGCATCCGGAAGTAAAGGTCTGGGAAACAGTCACGCCCTATTTCGAAAAGAGGAATATCCATTTTTACGTGAACCGCTGCGGGTTCCACATCGTGGAATTCTTCAACAGCCATCATCCCTGGACCAGTGATCCGGATGCGGCAGAACAAATGGATGAACAATTTCCGGCCGGGATGTTCCGGTTCGAAAAAAGAATAAAATAAGGATCCCTGTGAGGCTCCCGTGTCACAAAAATGGCACCGGGAGCCTTTTTCAGTCTCCCGGCTAACTGCAGTGTCCTGTGATCCCAAAGCGGCACACGAAGAAACAGGCTCAGACGGACACAGAAAACCCTGCAGCGAATCACAGCAGACCCTTTCTTCCGGAAAATGACGGGACAGCAGGAAAAAGCAGCCGGGGGCGGCCAGGATCCCATTTTTCCAAAGCACGGACCTGAGCTGAATCATAAGAAATAAGAAAGCAGCCTGCAGTCACTGAAAATTTTAAAATATCGAAATTTTATTTGACTTATATGTAGTAAATAGTATAATAATTATAGTATTTAATACTTTTGTTCCGGGCATCACAGATCTGTCGATCCTATATCAAAAAAATAAAACTGACAGGGAGGGATGATTATGTTTCCAAAGGCATCCGTAAGTGGCGGCACTTTGGATGCTCTGCTGCTGTACTTGTCCATACTCGGTATTCTCCTTGCGGCCGGAACCGCGATCCGTCTCAAAGTCCCCATTCTCCGAAAGTATCATATCCCGGCTTCCCTCATTGCCGGTGTATTAGGGCTGCTGCTGGGTCCGTATTTCCTGAAAATCATACCAAAAACCGTGACGCAGTGTTATTCAGCCCTGGCGGGCCGTCTTATCGTCATTATTTTCACACCGATGCTGATGGGAGAAGCGGCTTTCAAGAACAGCAAACTGGCAAAAAAGACGCTGGGAGCCATCTGTTTTTCTTTCGGTGCATGTGCCGTACAGTATGCAGTCCCGCTTTTGCTGAGTCTCTTGATCTTTATCCCCTTCTTGCATGTCAATCCGCTGTTCAGCGTAATCGTAGAAGAAGGATGGATCGGAGGGCACGGGACGGCGGGCGGCATGGCGCTGGTCTTTGAAGACCTTGGCTGGGCCGACGGGCAGTCCTTAGCCATCACCTCCGCCACGGTGGGCCTGCTTTACGGGGTCATCAGCGGCATGGTCCTGATCAATATCGCTGCCGCCAGGGGATGGACCCGTTTCCTCCATTCGCATGCCCAACTGAAGGAAGAAAAAGCCGAGCTCTTTCCGGAAGGAGAACGCAAACCGGGCAGTTACCTGACAGTCGATAACGGCGTCATCGATTCCATGGCGTTCCATGCAGCTGTGTTGCTGATTGCTGTCTTCATCGGCTGGTACCTGAGATTCTTTATCAAGGCATTTTTACATATTTCGGTTTCCTGGTTCATTACCGCCATGTTTGCAGGTCTTATCGTGAAAAAGATCCTGCAGATGACGTCCTGGCGCAATTCCCTGGACAAAGGAACAATGAGCCGGATCCAGGGATTCTGCCTCGAATTTTTAGTGGCCGGTGCCGTCGCTTCGGTCAATATTTCCGTCATCATCAGCTATGCCCTGCCACTGTTGATCCAGCAGTGTGTCATCATGGCTGTCATGGTCTTCCTGGCACTCTGGTACTGCCGCAGGCTTTACGGTGATTACTGGTTTGAAAACAGCATGATCTGCTACGGCGCCTACTGCGGGGTCTTCGCCACGGGCATGCTGCTGCTGAAGACATGTGATCCGGATCTGAAATCCGATGCCATGGAAATCTTCGCCCTGAAAGCTCCGTTCACCAGCTGGGCCATCGGCGGCGGCATCATCACGGGCATGATGCCCTACTGGATCGCCCAGTACGGCACACTGAACATGTTCCTTGTGACCGGAGCGGCAGCTGTCATAGCCCTGACGCTGCCGAGGATACTGGGTTGCTGGTTCCCTGTTAAGCAGGAAACTGTCTGATATAAGCATTTTATAAAGGAGTGATCTGTAATGGCAGGCAAGAGAACGAGTTTTTTGTATCTGAACGAGAGTGAAATGATCAGGGCAGGTGTGCTGGATTCAAAACACTGCGTGGATGTATTGGACGAAATGTTCAAACTGATCGGCCAGGGAGACTATATCATGGGCGGCCCCGACCGCAATGAACATGGGATCCGCATCTATTTCCCCGATCATCCGCAGTTTCCCGGAATGCCGCAGAACGGCCCGGACCGCCGCTTCATGGCAATGGTCGGGTATCTGGGAGGCCGTTTCCATACAGCGGGCTGCAAATGGTACGGTTCCAATGTGGCCAATCTTTCGCGGGGACTGCCGCGCAGCATCCTGATGGTGACACTGAATGATCCGGATACATGTGAACCGATTGCATTCATGAGCGGCAACCTGATCAGCGGAACCCGTACAGGCTGCGTTCCCGGAGTCGGGACACGGTACCTTGCCTCGCCCGCTGCGGAAGTCTGCAGCTGTATCGGCGCCGGGCCGATCTCCCGTTCCTGCCTGAGCGGTATCATGGCAGAAGCTCATTCCATAAAAAAGATCTGTGTCTATGATATCCGGCAGGAAGCTGCGGAAGAATTCGCAAAATGGGCCGGCACAAAATTCGGCGTCGAAGCCGTCACCTGCGCTTCGACGGAAGAAGTTGTCCGGGCAGGCGATATCATCAGCGTGGCAGCTTCGAAGATCAAACCGGTCATCGTCAAAAATGAATGGATCAAAGAAGGCTCTCTCATCGTCACGACCGGCGGCTGCCAGCTCGATGAGGCCTATCTGACGAGCGCCAGGATCGTTTTCGACAATCCGCTGATGCATAAAGCTTACATGCAGGATGCCCACAGGAGTGCCTCCGGTGTCGATGCCATCTATGCGAGCATGCTGGCCGGCTGTGTCTATAAGCTGATAGACGCCGGAAAGCTCCCGCCGCTGGACGAGGCTGTCGGACTGGGTGATATCGCCGTCGGCAAAGCGCCCGGCCGCACCGCTGAAAAAGACAGGATCCTGCTGGAAACAAGCGGTATGCCCGTGGAAGATATCGCCTGGGGATATGAGATCTACAGGCAGGCAAAGGCCATGGGACTGGGCCAGGAACTTCTTTTATGGGATGAATCGTACATGTAAGATCCAGAAAACTGGAAGGCCGATATCCGGAAACGATACCGGCCTTTCTTTATTTTATGCAGAAAGGAAAAGATCATGAGTCATAAAAAGGCTGTCGCCGTCACCTGTTTCGTCGCATTCCTCTGGAGTCTGGCAGGATTTTTTGTCAAGGCCATCCATATGCCATCGCTTGCGATGAACAGCGCAAAAAGCATCATCACCGCAATCTGTCTGCTCCCGGTGATGTCCCGTCTTTCCGTTAAGACGGTCTCAAAACCCGTGATCATGGGTGCCGTATGCTATGCCCTTTTTCTCTACTCGTTCACGTATTCCACCAAAATGACCACATCGGCCGTGGCTATTGTCATGCAGTACACTTCACCAGTTTATGTAGCCATGTTTTCCCGGTATCTTTTGCATGAACCGGTGTACAAGTCCGACATCATCACCATCGTCCTTGTCTTTATCGGTATGTTCCTGTTCTTTGCGGATGGTTTTGATACTTCCCGGTTCTGGGGCAATGCCGTGTCTGTTTTCAACGGGATCACTTTTGCAGGGATGGCAATCGCATTCCGCATGCAAAAATCGCAGCATCCCATCGTTTCCGTGTTTTTAGAGAATCTGCTTGTCGTTTTCATCGGTCTTCCCACCCTGCTTGCCTGCTCCGTCCCCGACACGCTCAGCATTGCCTGCATCTTTTTTTACGGGATCCAGGCTGCTGTATCGTTCCTGCTCTATACAGAAGCCAGCAAATCCCTGACAGGTCTGGAAATCGTCCTGCTCCCCATCCTCGATCCCCTTTTGACACCGGTATGGGTCTATTTGTTCATGGGTGAGACGATTACGCTGACCGCGGCCATTGGCGCACTGATCATCCTTGCTGCTGTCACGGCAAGGATGCTGATTCCCCAAAAAACTGCAGCCTGACTGCCTGATTTCATCTGTATGCCTCGCTGCTGAAATAAGGTATAATACAATGAGATCAGAAAGAGGAGAACAATTGCCATGACTCGTGTGATGCCTGAAATAGAAAAAATGACGCGGGGGAAAAACAGCAGCTTCCAGAAAGTTGCATCGTATATCCTGAGCTGTCAGGACGAAGTCATTTTCATGACGCTGGATAAACTGGCCGGAAATATCGGAGTCAGCACGACAACGGTCCTGCGCTTTGCCCGTGCCCTCGGTTTCGAAGGCTACAGGGACTTCCAGATGCAGATGCGGAATGAAGTCGTAAATGAAGTTTCCATCTATTCCGCTTATTCCCGTCTTAATGAGAAAGGTGAAACACGGAACAGTACGGCACTGCTGCAGGAAACCATGGAGCTGCTCCTGAAAAGCATCCGGAAGACCTTTGAACAGATGAATCCGGGAATGCTGAAGCAGGCGCTCACCTTATTCCGGAAAGCAGCGGGAAATGTGTATCTGTGCGGCCTGGGCAGCTCTTTTGCACTCGCCTACCTGGCCTATACCCGGATGGTGCCGCTGCGGAAGAATGTGCGTCTTTTCTATCCGGATATCGCTGAAACGATGGATCCGGTGCTGTCCATGGATGAGGATGACGTTTGTTTCTTCTTTATTTTCCACAGATATCACAAAAGAAGCCTGCAGCTCCTGAAAGAAATATTCTCCAGGGGCGTCCGGATCGTACTGATCACGGATTATCCGGTGGATGAAATCAAGACGTACGGTCAGGTCATCCTGCCCTGCTTTGTAGAAAGCACGTCTCCCAAGAACTCTCTGGCCGGGGCCGTTGGGATCATCGACTATCTGTGTGCCGCTCTGTCACTGGAGAACAAAAAAGAAGCCCTGAACCGCTTTGCATCGGTGAACAAACTGTATGAAGAAAATGATATCGCCCGCTAAGAGAGCAGCGGAAAGAGCACCGCTGGCAGGAAGCATCCCTCCAGCACAAAAAAATCCATCAGGCTGACGCAGCCTGCGGGAATGGATGTGCTGCTGACATGGCTCCTTCTGCCCGCTGATGATATTCTGCTCCCATACACGCCCGGGTCTTGTCAGCAACGGCAGGGCCCGTCGATCTGCAGCAAAAAAGAAAGGACGGATGTCTCCATGATTCTCATCACTTGCGTCGATGCGTCCGGAGGACTGCTGTTCAACGGACGCCGCCAGAGCCAGGACCGGGTCCTGCGGGCCGAAATTCTTTCACTGGCGGCGGGAAAACCGCTTTGGATGGATTCCTATACAGCGGCACTTTTCGAAGGTGAAAAAGCAGATATCCGTGTCGACGAAGATTTCCTTGCCAAGGCAGGCCCCGGAGAATATGCGCTCCTGGAAGACCGGGAAGCCGCACCCTATGAAGACAGGATCGAAAAAATCATCCTTTATCACTGGAACCGTGCCTACCCGGGCGATCTGTTCTTCGACATCGATGTGACAGCGGGCTGGCAGCCTGTTTCCTCACGGGACTTTGCCGGTTCCTCCCATGACAAAATTACAGAAGAGGTCTACACAAGATGAAAAAACTCACAGCACTCCTTACTTCCCTGGCGTTAAGTATTTCCCTGCTTTTCACAGCCTGCGGCAGTTCTGCCAAATCGACGGCAAAGAAATCAGCTCCGGCCAAAAACAAGGCGGCCGTCACCCAGAAAGCTCCGGCAGCTTCATCCCAGACATCTTTTGATCTGGCCAGCATCCCGCCTTTTTCCAAAAAGCCCTATGTCGTCATCAATAACAACATTCCCTCCTTCCCGGACAAGGACAGGACCACAAAGAGCTTTGAAAGCTACAGCAAACTCGACAGCCTGGGACGCTGCGGCCCGGCCTATGCCAATGTCAGCCTGTCCACCATGCCCACGGAAAAACGCGGCCCCATCGGCAGCGTCAAACCCACGGGCTGGCAGACAGTCAAGTATGACGGCATCGACGGCAAGTATCTGTACAACCGGTGCCACCTCATCGGTTACCAGCTGACGGCAGAAAACGCCAATCCCCGCAATCTGATCACGGGCACGCGTTACCTCAACGTCACGGGCATGCTGCCCTTCGAGAACATGGTCGCCGACTATGTCAAGGAAACCCATCATCACGTGCTCTACCGGGTGACACCGATCTTCAAGGGAAATGAGCTCGTCGCCCGGGGCGTCCAGATGGAAGCCTGCAGCGTCGAAGACAAAGGTGCCGGCATCCAGTTCAATGTGTACGTCTACAATAACCAGCCCGGCATCACCATCGACTACCGGACAGGAAAGAGCAAAAGAAGCCAGTAGCAAAAGCCAAAGGGGCAGTGAAATCACAGCTCCTTTAAAAAGAAAGAGAGATTTTCGGTTCCTGTGAACCGGAAGTCTCTCTTTTCGGTAAAATCCAGATTCCTGGCCAAGTGTCGGGAAAGCTCCAAACCCTCACCCAGCTAAGCACCTCAGCTCCACAGCCTCCCCACTCAGCCGCTGCCTGTTCCGGATCCCTCGTTCTCTTTTCAGGCTCCCCGCCCTGACAAGCGGAGGAAAATAGGGTATAATATCAATGTTGCAGCCTGTTCCGGAAAGCCGGGAAGATCCCCGGCGGAGATAAGGGACATCTGCAGGATGAATGAGTTGAAGGGCGAGGGCAGCAGCATGGACATCGTTGAACAATTAAAGCAAAATTCCACACTGACGGAAGATCAGTTCCTGGAGCTTATCAAGACAAACGATCCGACACTCCGGGACAGTCTTTTCACGGCCGCTCAGGAAGCGGTCACATACCTGCTCGAGCGCAAGGTCTATCTGCAGGGTGTGCTGACTTTTACCAACCATTGTTCACGGAACTGTTTTTACTGTGAACTCCGGGCCGAGAACAAGGACATGAAGCGCTACCGCATGAACTGGGAACAGATCCGGGCAGCCTGTGCCGAAGGCTATCACATGGGGCTGCGTACGTTCATCCTGGAAGCAGGCGAGGATCCCTACTACACGGATATGATCATGTGCAACCTGCTGGCCAATCTGAAGGAGGAGTTCCCGGACTGTGCCCTGACGCTGGCGCTTGGCGAACGGAGCAAGGCCTCCTATACGCGCCTTTTCAAATCCGGAGCGGACCGCTACCTGCTGCGCTTTGAAACGGCAGATCCGCTGCATTTCTCCCGGCTCCACCCGCCTTCTTATTCGCTGTCCACAAAAATCAACTGCTTTAATGATATCAAGGAAATCGGGTACGAAACGGACACGGGCTTCCTCGTGGGCGCCCCCTACGAAATGCCGGATTATCTGGTCCGCGACCTGACTCTCATGCAGGAACTGTCCCCGCAGTCCATCAGCCTTTCGCCCTTTGTGCCGCAGGAAGGCACATCGTTCCGGCGCCACCTGCCCTGCGGACTGGAAACGTATCTGCGGCTCATCGCCATCCTGCGGATCATGTTCCCGAAAGCCAATATCGCGGCTCCCTACCGGCTGAAGCACGTCCACCCGCAGGGGCAGCTGATGGCGGTCCTGGCAGGTGCCAATGTCCTGCGCGTGCCGATCTGCCCCATCTGCCCCGCGTTTCGCTGCTGCGGACCCTCCAGAGCCTCGACATGGGACTGGAGCCCCACGGCTTCCAGATGGTCGTGGACCGAGGCGACTCCGCTCTGGGAAAGAAGGTAAAGCGGCCGGATACTCCCTTTCCGGATACGCCTTTTGCAGAATAAGAAACAGGCTGTGAAAAAATGGTTCCCCATTCTTTCACAGCCTGTTCTTCATTGGCGGGTATGACATCTCTGCGCCACGGGGCTTCGGCACTCACTGCAGGAGCAGTCCTCCCTGCCGCAGAGCGCTGTCATTTCCGGTTCTTTCCCACATGATCCCGTACGATATCCAGGATCAGATTTCCGACCTCTTCCTTTGGCATGATACCCAGTTCGCGCACCGTACCATCCGGGAAAAGGAATTTGACGATGTTCGTATCGGTGCTGAATCCGGCACCGGCCTGGGTCACGTCGTTCGCCACGATCATATCGAGGTTTTTCTTACGGACTTTTTCAGCGGCATTCCGCATCAGGTTCTGCGTTTCTGCCGCAAACCCCACAAGGAACTGCTGCCGTTTTTCCTGGCCCAGACGTTTCAGGATATCCTGCGTCTTATCCAGTGCCAGGATCAGATTTTCATCGTTTTTCTTGATTTTCTGCGCCGCCCGTTCATGGGGCCTGTAATCTGCCACCGCTGCGGCTTTGACGACAGCATCCACGTCGGGATAGACTTTGAGGCATGCGTCCATCATTTCTTCCGTCGATTCGACCTGGATGAACCTGACATGATCCGGATGCCTGAGAGCGGTCGGTCCCGATACGAGGATGACATCAGCCCCGCGGCGCACGGCATCCCGTGCAATGGCATATCCCATCTTGCCGCTGGACCGGTTGCCGATGAAACGGACCGGATCAATCGGCTCCCGCGTACCGCCTGCCGTCACGAGGATGCGGATCCCTCTCAGGTCGCCCTCCCGCTGTGCCAGGAAATAGTCGATGAAGCTCTTGATCTCTTCCGGTTCGGGCAGTCTTCCCGAGCCGTCCACTCCACAGGCCAGATGGCCGCTGGCAGAAGGCATGATCACAATGCCATCCTGTCTCAGGGTCTCCAGGTTGCGCACCACGGCCGGATTGGCCAGCATGTTTGAATTCATGGCCGGGCAGACGATCTTGGGCTTGTCACAGGCCATCAGGGTCGTCGAAAGCAGATCATCCGCAATGCCATTGGCCATCTTGCCGATGATATTGGCCGTGGCCGGAGCCACGACCATCAGATCAGCCCAGCGTCCCAGCGCCACATGCTCCACATTGAATTCATCATTTCCGGCCCACATGTCACAGGCTACGGGTCTGCCGCTGATCTCTTTGAAAAGGAGCGGCGAAACCAGCTTCGTTGCCGCCTCCGTCATGACCACACGCACCTCAGCCCCGGCCTGGACAAGGCGGCTGACGAGGGTAACGACCTTATAGGCCGCGATTCCGCCAGCCACGCCAATGACAATTTTCTTGTCCTTAAGCACAATGCGCTCCTCTTATTTTTTCTTGGGTACTGCCGTTACGAGCCCGGCGTCGATTTCTTCCAGAGCGATGGAAACGGGCTTGTTGGACTTGGATTCCACAAGTGCCGGTGCCTTGTCCACCAGCTGACGGGCCCGTTTGGCCGCCATGATGACAAGACCGTATTTGGTCCCCACCTTATCATACAATTCATCAATGCTCGGATCTACCATGGACATAATGCAACGCTCCTTCTCTTTACCAGTTACTCTGCATCGGCAGCCGTGCCGTGACAGATTTCATCTACGATATAGTACGTGCGGCCCACCTTGAGGTGTTCCACATCGATGATCTTACTGACTTTATCGGTGGCTTTTTCCACCTCGTCATTGACAACGATATAATCATATTTGGAAGCATAAGCCAGCTCGGAAGTCGCCGCGCTCAAACGCCGTTTGATCACGTCGACAGCATCAGTACCGCGCTTGTAGATCCGCTTGGACAGCTCATCGAGGGACGGCGGCACAATGAATACGAACACGCCTTCCGGATAGCTCTTCTTGACCTGCAGTGCCCCCTGAGGATCGATTTCCAGGATTACGTCCACACCTGCATCCAGCTTGTCCAGTACGTACTGGCGCGGCGTACCGTAATAATTGCCATAGACGGAAGCATGTTCCAGCAGTCCGCCGTTGCGGATCATATCCTCGAACTCATCGCGGGTCTTGAAGAAATAGTTCTTGCCGTCCACTTCCCCTTTGCGGGGCGCACGGGTCGTGCAGGATACGGAATAAGCCATATCCGTACGCTTTTCCAGCAGCCGGCTGCAGATGGTCCCCTTGCCGGCACCGGACGGTCCTGACAACACCAATAAGATTCCCTGTGGCTTATTCATTTTCCGTTTCTTTCTCCTCCTCTGATTCTTCGTCCTCATCATCGTCCTGGTTGAAGCGGTTGGCAATGGTTTCCGGCTGCAGAGCCGAAAGGACGATATGACCGCTGTCCATGATCAGGACCGCACGCGTCCGGCGGCCGTAGGTGGCATCGATGACGACCCCTTTATCCCGGCCATCCTGGATGATCCGTTTGATGGGTGCTGATTCAGGTCCAATGATGGTAATCACGCGCTGAGCAGAAACAATATTCCCAAAACCGATATTGATCAATTTGATATCCATTCCGTGCACTCCTCTGTTCTCCCGTGTTACTGGATGTTTTGGATCTGTTCCCGGATCTTTTCGATTTCACTCTTCATATCGACAATCGTCTGCGTAATCAGGGAATCATTGGCTTTGGAAGCGATCGTATTGGCTTCCCGGTTGAACTCCTGTACCAGGAAATCCATCCGCCTCCCGACGGGACAGTCTGCCTCGAGCAGTTTGCGGAACTGCTTGATATGGCTGTGCAGGCGGACGGTTTCTTCCGTAATGCTGACCCGGTCGGAGTAGATGGCGACTTCCTGGATCAGCCGGTTCTCATCGACTTCCCCGCCTCCGTGCCGCTCCAGCAGTTCCTGGATCCGCGTCGCAAGACGCTGTTCATATTCAGCAACTGTCCGGGGCGCCTCTTGCTCGATGACGGCAAGCTTCTGCTCGATGAGATCGACGCGGCTGCTCACATCGCGGGAGATATTGGCACCTTCGGCCGCGCGCATGGCATCGCAGTGGTCCAGTGCTTCCCTGACGGCCGGTTCCATATGCAGCCACAGGGCCTCCGGGTCGATGCAGGCATCTTCCTGTGTCAGCACATCGGGCTGGCCGGCGATGAAATAGAGTTCCTTCTCTTCGGCCATGGCTGAAGCGCCGAGACCAAGCAGGTCCGCCGTCGCTTTCAAGCTTTCATGATAAGCTTTTACCAGGCCTTTGTCAATCTTTATGCTCCGTCCCTCCGTGGCCGTATAGGACGCAGTAATGAACACGTCCACATGTCCCCGGGCGATACGGGAAAGGACGGCCTGACGCAGCCGGCTCTCCAGCGGATTCAGGAACCGCGGCAGACGGATGGCCACTTCCGCATAGCGGTGATTCACTGTCTTGAGTTCGAAAACAAACGAAAACGACTCGTCCTGATACTCGCCGCGACCGTACCCGGTCATACTTTTAACCACGGTGAAACGCTTCCTTTCAGTTTACTTTTGTAAGATTGATGACAAATTCCCTGGTGCCGCCATATTGATCCGTCACAGCAAAGACCATGGCCCGCTGTGCGTCGAGCTTCGTCAGATCGAAATAGACAAAGAACTGCTGATCCCAGACCCCCACCGTCTGCAGTCCCTGGTCGGAACTGACCTCCATGGAACGCTGTTTGGCGGAATTGAGATTTGTATAATAGGGATCGATGACATTCGTCCCCTGATACATCCGGATATTCATATTCTTGGGTTCCAGTTTGGCCGGAGAACTTACCGTCACGGCAAGGGCCAGGACACCCTGATAGTCTTTGGCAACACTCATCCCCCGGGCAAGATCTGCCGGGGTCCCGTTTTTGGCGGCCGTCTGTGCGTCCAGAGCAGCCATCAGATACGGGGTATAGACAACAGCCTTTTCGCCCAGGCCGTATTTATTGGTGAGTTTGCGGTCATAAATCGTCCATGGAGCCAAAAGCTCCAGAGTGGTTGCGCCCTTCCGCTCCACGCCGTACTGCTGGGCAGCATCAATATTGTTTTCCGTCAAGGGGAGCATAGCGTAGGCTGACTGCGCAAGACACAGGAGTACGGTTAGGATAAGAGCCGTTTTTTTCATCGATTTCCCTCCCTGCAGTTTGACCGAACCGTTTTCTTCCATTATACTGGAAAGCAGACAATCCTGTACTGTCATGTATTTATCTTATTTATTATATATGATTCTTTCCCCCTGCGCAATTGCAGAAGGCCTGCCCCGCAGACGCCCGAAAGGGGGAAGGACAAGAAAGGCAATGCTATGAACCTGGAAGGAATCACACTGCGCGTCCTGGTCCATGAGCTCTCCGAAGCCCTGGACGGCGGCCGCATCTACAAGATATTCATGCCCGGAAAAAATTCCCTGCTGCTGCAGGTAAACCAGATCTCCCACACCGTCAACCTGCTTGTCGACATGGGCGGGGACACGCCCCTCATCACGCTCCCGGAAAGACTTCCGGAACGTCCGAATGTGCCGCCCCCGTTCTGCATGCTCCTGCGCAAGCATCTCGAGGAAGGACGCATCACGGAAATCCGTCAGAAGGAACTGGACCGCGTCATCAGCATCGATATCGATCTGATCGGGGCGCAGCGGAAAATCGTCACCAAAAAGCTCATCCTGGAAATGACAGGGCGCAACAGCAACATCATCTTTGTAAACGAAGAAGGCATCATCCTCGACGCCCTGCGTCATATCGGCAAGGCCCAGAGCCGTGTCCGTCAGATCCTGCCGAACCAGCCCTATGAATACCCTCCGGCCCAGGAAGGTCTGGACATCCTCGCAGCGGATCCCCACGCCATCCGTACGGCCTGTACCGCTTCAGATGCGGAAACGCTCACGGACGCCCTGATCAGGGCAACCCAGGGGATCGGCAAACAGACCGCACTGGAAATCACGGCACGCAGCGGCTGTGACGGTGCGCCCCGGCTGATGGACATCTCTGCCGCTGCAGACCTGGAAGCAGCCATCCGCTCCCTTCAGGAAGAGACAAAACAGCGTCTGACCGGCGGGGAAAGGACAGTCTATGCACAGATCGACAAGCGGAACCGGATGAAGAATCTGGTACCCTACAAGCCGACCATCCACCCGGATATGCGGACCGTACCCTTCCCGTCGCTTCTTTCCGCCCTGGCATACAGTGCTTCCCTCATCCCCGTCCAGATCCCGGAAAAGGACACCCTGCAGAAACTGGTCCAGACCCATCTCACCAAAACGGCCAGGAAGCTCAAGGCCCTCGCTCAGGACCTTGCCCGCGCAGAAAATGCCGACACGCAGAAAGTCATGGCGGACACGCTGATGGCCTACCATTACCAGCTGAAAAAAGGCGACACCACATGTACCCTGAACAATCTGTATGACAATACGCCCCTCGTCATTCCGCTGGCACCGCAGCTGACACCGCTCGAGAACGCCCAGGCATATTACCGGAAATACAATAAATACAAACGCGCCATCGGAGAAATCAAACAGCAGCAGGAAGAGACCCGGGACCTTCTGGCTTACCTGGAATCACTGGATGCCTCCCTGGACACGGCCATGACCCGCGGTGAGATCGATGAGATCCGCCAGGAACTCGTCGCTGCGAAACTGCTTCCGGCACCTCGGAAGAAACTGCCTTCCCAGGGCCGTTCCGAGCCGCTGAAAATCAGGCTGGACAAGGAAACCGTCCTGTACGTGGGCCGGAACAACCGTCAGAACGATTATGTGACATTCAAGCTCGGGCGCGGCCATGACCTCTGGTTCCACGCCAAGAATATCCCGGGGTCCCATGTCATCCTGAAGACCACCCTGCCCGCCCCCAGACAGGAAGATATCCTCACAGCTGCCCAGGTGGCGGCCGCGTACAGCAAGGGGCAGCATGCGGACCGGGTGCCCGTGGACTACACGGAACGCCGCTATGTCAAAAAGCCCAACGGCGCCAAACCCGGTTTTGTCATCTTTACGAACCAGACGACCCTCAATGTCAAACCGGAAAACCGGAAAGAATAAGCCCAAAAACAGCACCCAGATACCGCCGAAACGAAGGGCGTGAAGAAAATGAAACTTCATTTCTTCACGCCCTTTTGGTATGGGTTCCGTTTGTTCCGGCATCGGGCACAGCTCCATGCCCGGCATGTCCTTATCCAAAGCAGCAGATAAAAATGGATTCCGGTCCCTGCGGGAAGCAGGGAGAATCTCCTCAAACGTTACCGGCTTTCAAAAAATACTTTGTACGCATGGCAGGTTTCATACGCATCGGCTTTATGGAGCAGATCATAAGGAGAATGCATGCTCAGCATGGCCGTTCCGCAGTCCACGACTTCGCAGCCCCAGTCAGCCAGCATGAACGCAATGGTCCCGCCGCCGCCCTGGTCGATCTTGCCGAGCTCGCCGATCTGCCAGCCCACACCTTTGGCATCAAAGAGCGCCCGGATTTTCTGGATGAATTCACTGTTGGCATCATTGCTGCCGCCCTTGCCGCGGGCGCCGGTGTACTTGGTCAGGGCAACGCCGTAGCCGCAGAGGGAACAGTTGTCCTTTTCCATGACTTCGGGGAACATGGGATCCAGGCAGCTGTTGACATCGGCAGAGAGCATCTCGCTGTTTTCCATGGTCTCGTAAAATCCGATGAGTGATGTCTCCTGCTGCAGAGCCAGGAGTTTCATGACAAATTTGGCAAAATAAGAGGACTGCATTCCCGTATTGCCGTAGGAACCGATTTCTTCTTTGTCCGTGAAAAGTGCGACCTGCGTCTTTTCTCCCGGTGCGGCATGGAGGATCGCTTCCAGATTGGCATAGGAACAGACCCGGTCGTCCTGGCCATAGGCCGCGATCAGGGAACGGTCGAAACCGACGTCACGGCTCTTCATGGCCGGGACCAGTTCCAGTTCGGCCGAAGTGAAGTCTTCTTCCTCGATGCCGTAGCGGTCCTTCAGGAGCTTCAAGACTGCATCCTTGACTTTTTCGTCCTTATCGGACAAAGAACCGATGACAGCCTGGAGCTGTTCACCCGTAACGCCATCCGCAAGGGTCTTCTTCATCTGGTCCTGGGCCAGATGGATCAGGAGATCCGTGATATAAAAGACCGGATCCTTCTCATCCATGCCAATATTGACAGTCAGTTTCCTGCCTTCTTTCGTATAGATGACTCCGCACAGTGCCAGCGGGATACAGGGCCACTGGTATTTTTTGATGCCGCCGTAATAATGGGTGCGGAAATAGACGAGCCCATCCTGTTCGTGGACGGGGTTCCCCTTGAGATCCAGCCGGGGTGCGTCGATATGGGAACCCACGATCTTGAGTCCCGCGTGGACCGGCTCCTGACCGATGACTGCCAGGATGACGGACTTGCCCTTCTGATTCCAGTAAACCTTGTCGCCCGGTTTCAGGCTTTCCATATCGTAAAGAGGACGGAAGCCGGCCTCTTCCGCCTTGTCCAGGATGATCCGGGCCGCCAGTCTTTCCGTACGGGCGGCGTCCAGAAACGCTTTATATCTCTCACCATAAGCCATGACGGCAGCACGTTCTGCCTCATCCATCCGCTGCCAGACGGACTCTGTTCTGCTGTAAGGTTGTTGCATGATCATGCCTCCTTCATAAGTATTGGACTTTTTCAGTATAGCACAGTCCCTGTGAAAAATCCGTGCAATCGATCCTGCTGCAACATCAGGACGGGCATGCACCACCCGTTTTTGCAGCAGGATGGAAAAGCAAACAGACCGCAGAGGAACGATTTCTCATTCCCCCACGGTCTGTTCACATATGGATTCGGGTTACTTGCCGGTAAAGGTCGGTTTCCGTTTCTCCAGGAAAGCAGCCATGCCTTCCTTTTGATCCTTTGTAGCAAAGCATGCACCGAAGGCCTGGGCTTCATAACGAAGACCGGACTCGAGGTCCATATTCAGGCCATTGTTGATGGCATCCTTTGCCTGGGAAATCGCAAAAGGCCCTTTCTTCAGGATCTTCCTGAGGACTTCTTCACAGGCAGGGATCAGTTCTTCCGGTTTGGTGACTTTATTGACCAGACCGATGCGGTACGCTTCCTGTGCATCAAAGAAAGCACCCGTATAGATTGCTTCCTTCGCAACACCGGAGCCCACAAGACGGGCCAGTCTCTGAGTCCCGCCAAAACCGGGGATGATCCCGTAATTGACTTCCGGCTGGCCGAACTTGGCCGTTTCAGAAGCATAACGGAAATCACAGGACAGTGCGAGTTCACATCCTCCGCCCAGAGCGAAGCCATTCACAGCAGCCACGACGGGGACCGGCAGGCTTTCGATCATGTCGAATACCTCATGGCCCAGCGTGGAAAACGCCATGCCCTCCGCAGCACTGAGTTTGCTCATTTCAGCGAGGTCAGCACCGGCCACAAAGGCCTTGGAGCCTGCCCCGGTGATGATGACCGCCCTGGTGGCAGCATCTGCCTTCAGACGGGTGAAGCAGTCCTTCATCTCATCCAGAGTCTGGCTGTCCAGGGCATTCAGAGCCTTGGGACGATTGATGGTCACAGTGGTGATCCCATCGTCGGACGTGGTTACGAGCAGATTTTTATACTCGAACATTCCACACACCACCTATTATTTCTTATTGTATTCGTAGAAGCCCTTGCCGGACTTGCGGCCCAGATAGCCGGCTTCGACCATCTTGCGGAGCAGCGGGCACGGACGGTACTTCTGATCACCGAACTGATCATAGAGGACTTCCATGATAGCCAGTACCGTATCGTTGCCGATCAGGTCGGACAGAGCCAGAGGTCCCATCGGATGGTTGAATCCGAGTTTGGCGACTGCATCGATATCTTCCTTGCTGGCTACGCCTTCCATCAGGGTAAAGATTGCTTCGTTGATCATCGGGATCATGATCCTGTTGCCGACGAATCCGGCGGAATCGTGGACAGCAACCGGAGTCTTGCCGACTTCAGAAGCGAGGTCTCTGATGACCGTGAAGGTCTCGTCAGAAGTAGCCAGGCCCTTGGTCACTTCGACCAGCTTCATCACAGGAGCCGGGTTGAAGAAGTGCATGCCGATGAATTTTTCCGGTCTGCCGGAATAATTTCCCAGCAGCGTAATGGAAACGGAAGAGGTGTTGCTGGCGATGATCGTGTCAGCAGGAGCCAGTTTCCCTACGGTGCTCAGGATATCTTCCTTGACAGGAAGATCTTCTGCAACAGATTCAACAATAAGATCAACCTTGCAGGTTTCTTCAGTCAGTTCAACTACACCATGCAGATGAGCCAGCGTATCAGCTTTTTGTTCTTCCGTGATACGGCCCTTTTCCACATTGCGGTTCAGGCCCTTTTCGATTCTGGCGAGAGCCTTTTCCACAGAAGCTTCTTTTCTGGAACGTAAATAAGCATCAATTCCGTGGCTGGCAAAAACTTGAGCGATACCGCTGCCCATTTGGCCGGTACCAAGAACCATTACTTTCTTGATTGCCATAGTGAATTATCTCCTTTACTTATTCAATTCTCTTCAGAAACTGGTATAAGTCTTAATCAGATGCAGGAATTATTTCTTTTTGTCAGCAAGCAGGCTGCGGGAAATGACCAGACGCTGAACTTCGTTGGTGCCTTCGTAGATCTGGGTGATCTTGGCGTTGCGCATGAAGCGTTCCACAGGGTAATCCACCGTGTAGCCATAGCCGCCGAATACCTGGACAGCATCCGTGGTCACAGCCATGGCAACGTCAGAAGCGAAGCACTTGGCTTCTGCGGCAGGAGCACTGTAATCGCCGTGCTGATCCTTCAGGAAGGCTGCATGGTAAACGAGGTAACGGGCAGCATCGATCTTCATCTTCATGTCAGCCAGTTTGAAGCTGATAGCCTGGAACTTGCTGATAGGACGGCCGAACTGTTCACGTTCCTTGGAATACTTCACAGCGGCATCCAGAGCGCCTTCTGCAATGCCCAGAGCCTGAGCGGCTACGCCGATACGGCCGCCGTCGAGGGTTTCCATGGCGATGATGAAGCCCTGGCCTTCTTCGCCGAGCAGGTTTTCCTTAGGAACTTCGCAGTCTTCGAATACGAGTTCAGCCGTAATGGAGGTATGACCGCCCATCTTGTCTTCGATCTTGCCGAACTTGAAGCCGGGGAAGCCTTTTTCCACGATGAAGGCGGAAATGCCATGGACACCCTTGCTCTTGTCGGTCATGGCAAAGATTACATACGTATCAGCTTCCTTGCCGTTGGTGATGAAGATCTTGGAGCCGTTCAGGATGTACTTGTCACCCTTCAGGACAGCAGTGGTCTGCTGGCCGGCAGCATCCGTACCGGCACCCGGTTCGGTCAGGCCGAAAGCGCCAAGCTTTTCGCCGCGGCAGATCGGAGCCAGATATTTCTTCTTCTGTTCTTCCGTACCGAACATAAAGATCGGGGTTGCGCACAGGGACACGCAGGCGGACAGAGTAATGCCGGCGCCGTCATCGACCTTGGACAGTTCTTCCACTGCCAGGATATAGCTCAGGACATCGAGGCCCAGGCCATCGTATTCTTCAGGGAAGCAGATGCCGAAAAAGCCGTTGGCGGCCATTTCGTCCATCAGGGCACGGTCGAACACATGGTTCTTGTCGCGTTCTGCCACAGTCTTGGCAAGGAATCTGTCAGCAAAATCATGAGCCTGTTGTTTAATCATTTCCTGGTCTTCAGTCAGTCTAAAATCCACTTCAATACCCTCTTTCTTTTACATTCACATCTAAACCGGACATTCAATGTGTTTAAAAAACAGAACAACCGGCAATCCGGAGCAATATGTTCCGGACTGCCTGTTGTACCGTGATTTGCTTAGAGCATTTCAATAACAGTGGCAGTACCCATACCGCCGCCGATGCACAGCGTAGCAAGACCGAGTTTCTTGTTTCTGTGTTTCAGAGCATACAGCAGGGTTACCAGGATACGGGCACCGGAAGCACCGATCGGGTGACCCAGTGCGATGGCGCCGCCATTGACGTTGACTTTTTCAGGATCGAAGTTCAGTTCACGGCCGACTTCGACGAACTGGGCTGCAAAAGCTTCGTTGGCTTCGATGAGGTCCATATCTTCCACCTTCAGGTTGACCTTGCCCAGTGCCTTGCGGCTTGCAGGGACAGGGCCGATGCCCATGATGGCAGGATCCACACCGGCAGAAGCGTAGGACAGGATCTTGGCCATCGGTTTCAGGCCGAGTTCCTTGGCTTTGTCAGCGCTCATAATCACGAGGGCAGCAGCGCCGTCGTTCAGACCGGAAGCGTTGCCGGCGGTTACAGTGCCGCCGTCCTTCTTGAAGGCCGGTTTCAGTTTGGCCAGGGCAGCCATGTTGGTGCCTTCTCTCGGGAATTCATCCGTATCGAAGACGATTTCCCCTTTCTTTCTGTCTTTATACGTTACAGGAACGATTTCGTCTTTGAAAGCGCCGGATTTGATCGCGGCAACGGCTCTTTCCTGAGAACGGACGGATACTTCATCCTGTTCTTCTCTGGTAACGTTGAATCTTTCAGCAACGTTTTCAGAAGTGATGCCCATATGGTAGTTGTTGAAAGCATCCCACAGGCCATCCTTGATCATGATGTCGACCAGTTTGGTATCGCCCATGCGCAGGCCCCAACGAGCTTTGGCAGTCGTAGCGAACGGAGCGTTGGTCATGCTTTCCATACCACCTGCCACAACGATTTCGTTGTCGCCGGCGATAATGGACTGTGCAGCCAGTTCCACACTCTTCAGGCCGGAACCGCAGACCTTGTTGACCGTAAAGGAAGGAACTTCCACAGGCAGACCTGCCTTGATGGCAGCCTGTCTGGCAGGGTTCTGACCCAGGCCGGCTTGCAGCACGTTACCAAAAATGAGTTCATCCACCATTTCCGGCTTCACGTTAGCTCTGTTCAGAGCTTCCTTGATAACGACAGCGCCCAGTTCCGGAGCAGAAAAAGGAGCCAGCGTACCACCGAACTTACCAATGGCAGTTCTTACAGCACTAACAATTACCACTTCTCGCATAACACTATCACCTTTCCATTTTTATATTTCGATGCCAGTGCATCGATCTGGGATTCTTCAGCCTCGCGAGAGCGAAGATCCCGGACTGACGGGTCTCCCCATCAGTTTTTACCTATATCAATGGTTACATATCGATTATACACTATTCACGCATTAATTTAAAGCAATTTTTTGTACAGCCACTGCCGGCTACCTGCCGAAGAGGCGGTTCAATCCATAGACGACAAGCGCCGCGATGGCCACGAAGGCAAAAGCCGGAAGCAGGAAGAAAAACGCTCCCGCCGCAATGACAGCGAGGCTGAGGATGATGCAAAGCCGCAGCAGCCATCCGTGACGCGTCAGGATTGTCTTCAGGAATCCTGCTGTCTTTCCGGCCTTCCCCGTTTTCCCGGGCTCATCATCCTGTATCGTAAAACGGTCAGGATCACCGTCTCCGGCATCAATGGTGACACCTGTAAAGGAATCCCGTTCCGAATCGGTCAGCACCTGTGCTTCTATATTTTCATTGGGAGCGTGGCAGCCCGGGCATTCCGTCATATCGTCGGGATACTCCAGTCCACACCGACTGCATATCATTTCTGGTTCCTGCCTTCCTTATACATAACGGGAAAAGAGCATCAGAAAGCCCCTTTCATTAAGATAACGGGGATCCGACGGACGGATTCCCAGACAATTCCGGATGTCCATGTAGGCACTCGTCAGGTTGCAATGGTTCAGTCCCATGGCTTCCAGGAAGAAAGGCTGGAAACGGGCAGCCCTTTTTTCATTGATCTCGAGGAAATTCTCAATGACGGCGGAAGCCCAGAATGCGGGACCATAGTGCTGCTCGCTGCCGCCGGCACGTTTGAAGTCCGCCCACATCCGGCGCATCAGGGTAAAATCGAACGTACTGAAGCGCGTAACGGACAGCATCCCCTGGAGGAGCTTCTCCACGGGAGAGAGCGTTTCCTCCAGGACCGGCGGCCGGTAGAGACGGTCGCGGCCGGTCAGTTCATAAGGAAACACGACGGCCGCCGGATTGGCCTCGATTTTCCGGATGACTTTGCGGCTGACCAGAGGATGGCGCGTCATGAAATCCCGCCAGACCGCATCCGGCTCCTGCACACGGTACCATTCCAGACAGGCCTCCAGGACTTCTTTCAGGCGCCGCCGGGCCATGGGCTGCAGCTCATAGCGCTGCAGGAAATTCATGCCCAGGCTCCGGTTGTCAAAAAGGTTTTCCATGAAGACCAGCTTTTTCGGATCCTCGTCCGGCGCCAGGCTGAAAACGAGGAGATAGGAATTGTAATCCATGAAATCCTGACAGTAATAGCGGTCCACATCCACTTCGTTCTCAATGGTGAAGAGACTCATATGGGCACCGCACATCTCCTGCAGGAGATTGGGATAGGCAGTCACCGTGGAAGTACGGAAACACTCCAGAGGCGTATCGTCCTCGATACGCATATGATAGTCAAAAAGGAAATAATCCCAGAAACCGCGCCAGTATTCATCCGCGCCCGGGCCGTCCGGATCGATCCGGCCGGTGGCATCGTTGTAGAAGCTGACCGCACGGTCAAGATCCAGGTTGAACCGGCTGTTCTGGAAAAATTTATGGATTTCCTCCATAAGACCTTCCAGTGCCTTGTCGGCATTCAGGAAAATCCGTCCCATCGGCGGCGGTGCGGTCTTTTCCTCCCGGTCCTTCTCACCGGGCAGAAAAGAACCGTCACTATCCACTATAGCGACGGTGCCGTCATCATTGAGCAGCATCTGTTCCGCCAGATAAGGCGCGACACTGCTTTCCAGCCGGCCTTCTTCTTTCATGAAGACAAAGAACTGCCCGATCGTATCCAGGAAGGCCTTGACCGACCTGTAGGAAATCGTGAAATCCACCACATAGCGGGCACACCAGGACACTGCATCCACAAGGGTATCCGCCACGATCTCATCCAGGAGGATATCCGCATTTTCCATGTAAATACAGAGCATCATGATGTGGGTCCAGTGTTTTTTCAGCTCCCGGTCCCTGACGCCCTGCCAGGCCAGCCTGCGCAGAAAAGCCTCGACATCACTGTGAGCAAGAACGTAATCCCAGCCTTCATCATTCCTATAAAATTCGTTGACTAAATCATATACGTTCTCCATGGGACACACTCTCCATGCACACAGATCAGTCCTCCACGGCCCGGGAAGGACAAAGGTCTGCCACAGGGCATTCGCCGCAGCGGGGCCGCGGTGCCCTGCAGACTTTGCGGCCATGCCAGATGAGCCAGTGATGGGCTTCTCCCCACTTGGCTTTGGGGATCAGCTTCTGCAGATCTTTTTCCACGGCAAGAGGATCTTTGCCATCGGAAAGCCCCAGCCGATGGGACACGCGGAACACATGGGTGTCCACAGCGATGGCGGGTTTGCCGAAAGCAACGCTCAGCATGACATCCGCCGTCTTCCGTCCCACTCCGGGAAGGCTCATGAGTTCCTTCAGGGTCTGCGGGATCTCTGAATGATAGTCATCTATGAGGCTCCGGCACATTCCCAAAATGTTCTTCGCCTTGGAACGGAAGAGCCCGCAGTCATGGATCAGCTCCTCCAGTTCCGGCTGGGACAGGGTTCCCAGCTTTTCCGGCGTATCATAGCGGGGAAAGAGGCGGTCCGTTACTTTATTGACCCGCTCATCCGTACACTGCGCTGAAAGGATGACCGCCACCAGAAGTTCGAAGGGGCTGCGGTAATGCAGGGCCGTACCCGTTCCCTGATACACTTCTTCCAGGGCAGCGATGATTTTCTGGTTCCTCTCCTTTTTCCGCATCAGTTGGTCAGGCTCCTTACGGGAGCCGGGATCCGGCCGCCCCTGTTGATGAAGACATCGGGTCTGAACTTGCTGACGGACATAATGGGGGCATAGCCAAGGAGCCCGCCGAATTCGACTTTGTCGCCCACGCCCTTGCCGGGGACCGGGATCAGGCGGACTGCCGTCGTCTTGTTGTTGATCATCCCCACTGCCGCTTCATCCGCAATGATGGCCGAAATAGTCGCTGCTGTCGTATCCCCAGGGATGGCGATCATATCCAGACCGACGGAGCAGACGCAGGTCATCGCTTCCAGTTTCTCCAGGCAGAGGCTGCCTTTTTCCACCGCCGCGATCATGCCGGCGTCCTCGCTGACAGGGATGAATGCCCCGCTCAGACCGCCGACATAGCTCGAAGCCATGAGGCCGCCTTTTTTGACAGCGTCGTTCAGCATGGCCAGCGCTGCCGTCGTGCCGGGGCCGCCGCAGGACTCCAGGCCGATTTCCTCGAGGATATGGGCCACGCTGTCGCCGATTGCCGGCGTCGGTGCCAGGGACAGATCGATGATCCCGAATTCCGTATTGAGCCGTTTGGCTGCTTCCTGAGCCACAAGCTGTCCGACACGGGTGATCTTGAAGGCTGTCTTCTTGATGGTTTCGGCCACTTTGCCGATATCTTCTCCCCGCACCGCTTCAAGGGCGTATTTGACCACGCCGGGACCGGAGACACCGACGTTGATGACGCTTTCCGGTTCAGTGACGCCATGGAAGGCGCCGGCCATGAAAGGATTGTCCTGGACAGGGTTGCAGAAGACGACAAGCTTGGCACAGCCGATGGCATCGCGATCCGCTGTCAGGGCCGCTGTTTTTTTGACGATCTCGCCCATTTCCCGTACGGCATCCATATTGATGCCGGCCTTGGTGGAACCGATGGCAACGGACGAACAGACAAGATCCGTCGTGGCCAGTGCTTCCGGGATGGAGTCGATGAGGATCCGGTCCCCATTGGTATAGCCTTTTTCCACAAGGGCACTGAAGCCGCCGATGAAGTTGACGCCCACAGCCTTGGCCGCATCATCCAGCGCCTTGGCAAGAGGCACATAGCTGTCAGCCCGGCAGGATTCTCCGACAAGGGCGATCGGCGTCACGGAAATCCGTTTATGGATGATGGGCACACCCAGTTCCGCTTCCAGGTCCTCCCCGACCTTGACGAGATGTTCCGCCTTGCGGGTGATCTTGTCATAGATCTTGCGGGCACAGACGGTGATATCAGGATCCGAGCAGTCGCGCAGGCTGATCCCCATGGTGATCGTCCGTACGTCCAGATTGTTCTCCGTGATCATACGGGTCGTTTCTAATATATCGTTTATATTGTACAGCATAGGGCAGCCTCCTAGATCCGGTGCATGGCCGTGAAGATCTGTTCACTCTGCACCCGGATTTCCAGGCCCAGTTCCTCGCCGAGCTTCGTGGCCTTTGCCTTCAGGTCTTCCAGACTGATGGTGGCTTTTGCCATATCCCCGATCAGCACCATGTTAAAGAATTCATCCGTGATGTTCTGATTGATGTTCAGGATGTTGACCTGATTTTCTGAAAGCAGTGCGCTGGCTCTGGCAATGATACCCACTTTATCAAGCCCGACAATTGTCATGACGATACGCATAATACCCATCCTTCCTGCAGTAGACTTCTTTTTCATTATACGATATCCCCCGTGCCCGTTCAATGGAACGTGAACATTGTTTGAAATAACGTCAAATATTCAGCACCGGGGCTGCTATCATTATAACAGACATCATTACGAAACTCTAACCTCTTTTCACAGGCCGGGCCGGATCCCGGAGAGGCCTAACATTCCAATCTGCCGCTGCTGTTTTATTCGACAAGGAAATGGTCTTGTGATATGATAGAAAGACAAAAAAAGCATCTAAGGAGGATGTACTATGCAGGAATACAAGCCTTTTAAATCGGGAAAGGTCCGGGAAGTTTATGATATCGGTGACAGCCTGATCATGGTTGCGTCCGACAGGATTTCTGCCTTCGATCATATTCTCAAGAACACCATCACTGACAAGGGAGCTGTCCTGACGCAGCTGTCCAAGTTCTGGTTCGACTTCACGAAGGACGTGATCCCCAACCATATGATCTCTGTCGACCCCGCCGATATGCCCGAATTCTTCCGTTCTCCGGAATTTGTGGGCAAAAGCATGAAATGCCGCAAGCTCAACATGATTCCTGTGGAGTGCATCGTCCGCGGGTATATCACCGGCAGCGGCTGGGAATCCTACAAGAAAAACGGCACCGTCAACGGCATGGCCATGCCGGCCGGCCTGAAGCAGTGCCAGAAGCTGCCCGAACCGCTTTTTACGCCGAGCACCAAAGCGGAACTGGGCGACCACGATGAAAACATTTCCGTGGATCAGTGTGTGGATTTCCTGGAAAAGATCTTCCCCGGCCACGGTGCGGAATACACCAAAGCCATCAAGGATGCCACGATCGCTCTCTATAAGAAGTGTGCGGATTATGCCTATACGAGAGGGATCATCATCGCTGACACGAAATTCGAATTTGGTCTGGATGAAAATGGCAAGGTGATCCTGGGCGATGAGATGCTGACACCGGACAGCTCCCGTTTCTGGCCGCTGGAAGGCTACGAAGTCGGTCACGACCAGCCTTCCTACGACAAGCAGTTCGTCCGCAACTGGCTGCTGGCCAATCCGGACAGTGACTATCTGCTGCCTCAGGACATCATCGACAAGACGATTGAAAAATATAAAGAAGCCTTTGAAAAACTGACGGGCAAAAAATTCGGTGCCTGAACCGTTCCGGCACAGCACACGGGGCTGCCGCATGATTGCGGCAGCCCCGTGTGTTTTTATACTGTTTTCGTAAAGAAAGAAAAACAAAAGGCTCCCCCTGCGTATCCCTGTCTCAGGCAAAGAGGCGGCAGACAGCTGCGGCCAGCTTCCCGCAGACCGCGGGATCAAAAGGCTGTCCGGTCCTGTTATTGTTGGACAGCACCCGGACGAGTCCGCAGGGCACACCAAAACGCGCTGCCGTCATCACCACAGCGGCAGCCTCCATTTCCTCGCAGAGCGCTCCCGTCAGTGCCTCCCGCCGGGCAATCAGATCCGGATCGTCATTCCACTGATCGGACGAAGCGATGACTCCCTGAGAGACCCGCCCTGCATATGCGGAAAGCCCCGCGAAGAGCCAGCGGGTCATGGCAGCATCCGGTTCGAGGAGCGGCGGCTTTGCAGGGAAAACAGCTGCGGCTGCCGTTTCGTGTTCCAGACGTCCCAGATCGAGATAGCGGACTCCTTCCTTATCCGTAAAGACCGCGTTCCCGTTGTACACGGAAGTCCCGATCACCAGATCCCCGACCCGGGCCTTAAGGCCGTATCCCCCGGCTGATCCCTGGTTCAGGATCGCGGCCGGCCGGAAGACCTGGCAGCCGAGAGCTGTAGCAGCAGCCGCTGCAGCTGTCCCGATGCCGGTCCGTGAAAGGACGGCGCGCTGCCGTCCCAGGCGTCCCTGCCAGAAGACAAAGTCACCCAGGACCGTTTTGACCGGATCCTGAAGGGCCTCCACATAGGGACGGATTTCCATATCCATGGCGCCCTGCAGCAGGACCGGTCCGTCCGACTGCAGGAAAGCAGGCCTTGCAAGCTGTGTCTCCATAACCGGTCACTCCAGGGTCATGGCAAATACGGTGTTCACGGTCACGCTGATGGTATACGCTTTGGGTACCAGTTCCGTACTGGCTGCTCCCACGGCTTCCATGTTCTTGGCCCGCATCAGCATCTGCGGTGCCGCATCCATCGTAAAATTGGCCTGGGAGATACTGGCCTGCCGCAGCACGCCAAGTCCGCGCCCCCCGGCCTCGGCAATCGCGGCCGCATTCAGACGGGCATTGCTGACGGCCTCGGCCATCAGCTGACGGCGGTAGACATCGGCGGATTTCACGCCATAGGAAACAGAATCGATGCGGTTGACACCGAGTCCGAGCAGTTCATCGACAACATTCCCAAGCTGGTTCAGATCATTGACTTTGACGGTCCAGGTCGCATAAAGTTCATACCCCGTCAGCATCTGCTTCCCGTTCTTTCCATACGTATAGGTCGGTGCCACCGTATACCGCGTCGTGGCAAGATCCGTCCGGGCGATGCCCAGAGAGAGGATCTTGGCCAGGACTTTGTTCGAAAGGACTGCACCGTCCTGACGGACAGCCTCGATGCTCTTTCCCTGTGTCTCGTAAGAAAAGGCGACCGTGGCCATGTCGGGCGCCACCGTGCGGCTGGCATACCCCGTCAGGCTCACCGTATCAAGCGGCTGGTCGGCCGAAACCTTCGGTGCGGAAAATCCCAGGAAACTGATCAGGACTGCCAGGATTGCTACTGTTTTTTTCAATGTAATCACCTCGGAAAATTTTCTCCACTCATTATACCATAGATACCGTACAAAACAGTGATCCCCTGCCGCGGTCCGGACAGGACGATGCCTGTCCGCCGCAGCAGGGGATCACGCGCCGTGCAGAGCTCTTTCAGCGCCCGTATCTGGCACTGAACCGCTCCCAGGCCGGGCAGTCACAGCAGGTTTCGCCATGACAGTGGCCGGACTGTTCCATCCGGGACCGCACGATCTTGAGAGTGATATCTTCCAGTGTGATCTTTTTCAATTGTTCCCGGCAGGCCCGGTCCATTTCTTCATACAGCTGATTGAAGAAGCTGCCCATCCCGCTGCTGATAAAGCAGTCATTATCTTCGGTCCCGCTCCGCCACTTCGTATCCACGAAAGAAATATCCAGACAGTCTGCAATCTGGAGCAGCGTCGTCTTTTCCACGCCCGGTGCCGTACAGTAGCCTCCGACATGGCCTTCCTTCGTACTGATCAGGCCATGCTGCTTCAGCTGTCCCATGATTTTCCGGACGCGGGCCGGATTGGTGCAGATGTTCTTTGCCAGTTCATCACTGGAAACGAGACACCCCATATGGGTCAGATAGACCATGGCATGGACCGCCACAATAAAATCACTTTTCACGATGCAAGGACCTTCCTCGTTCTATAAATTCAAGCGCCGGCCCTGTCCGCCAGCCAGAGCTCGGCTGCATGGGCCGCGCAGGCACCGTCAGCGGCAGCTGTGATGATCTGCCGCAGGGCCTTGGTCCGGATGTCGCCGGCGGCAAAGACCCCGGGCACAGAAGTTTTGGTATCTTCTCCGGCCACGATATAGCCGGCTCCGTCGAGGGCAACTTTGCCGGCAACAAGTTCTGTCTCCGGTTTGCGCCCTATGGAGATGAAAAGAGCATCACAGGGAAGTTCCTCCGTCGCTCCGGTCAGGACATTGCGGAGCCGGACTCCCGATACCTTCTTTTCTCCTTCAATGGCAGCAATGGCCGTATTCCAGTGGATCCTGACGCCGGCTTCCTTAAGGCGGCGCAGATACAGAGGTGCGGCACGCAGGGTATCACGGCGGTGGACCAGATGGACTTCCCGACAGATGCGGGCCAGATAGAGGGCATCTCCTGCGGCAGAATTCCCTCCGCCATTGACGACGGCGCACTTATCCTTGTAAAACTGTCCGTCGCAGTGAGCACAGTAGGCTACTCCCCGGCCGGTCAGTTCCGTTTCGCGGGGCAGTCCGAGCTGACGTGCGGAAGCGCCCATGCAGAGGATGATGGCGCGGCCCAGGAATTCTCCTTCTGAAGTCAGCACCTTCTTCGGCTCAGCCGTAAAGTCAAAGCCCTGGACATCCGCATAGACCGTTTCTGCACCAAAGCGCTCCGCTCCAGCCTGCATCCGTTCTCCCAGCTCAAAACCGTCCACCGGATCGGGGAACCCCGGATAATTTTCGATTTCGCCCGTCGCAGCCATCTGGCCGCCCGGCGAAAGTTTTTCCAGCACGGCTACAGAAAAGCCGCTGCGGACCCCATACAGCGCTGCCGTATAACCGGCAGGGCCGCCTCCGATCACCAGGATATCATAGATGCGGTCTTTCATATTCCCTTTCCTTCCAGCCAGGTCTTGACAGCCGCTTTTGAAGGCGGGTTCACGAGCAGTTCGCTCGTCTTCCCATCCCTGCAGAGCATCAGGCTGGGAATCGTTTCCACGCCAAAACGCGCGGCCAGTTCCGGTTCCTCATCGATGTTCACGGACATAAGCGACACGCGGTCCGCCAGTTCCGCGGCCAGCTGTCCCATGGCCGGTTTCAGACGGCGGCAGTAACCGCACCAGGGTGCCGAAAAACCGACAATGACCGGTTTGCTGCTGCCGAGCACGATTTCATCAAAATTCTGCTGCGTTACTTTTTGTATATCCATCATAATCTCCTTTGACAATGAAAAATGCTTGACCGATACTGTAATTTTATCAATTACAGTATCGGCCTGTCAACCCTCTTTTCCAGGAGACCGGCAGCAGCCGGCAAAAGCAGAAAACAGGCTGCCCGTATGATATGCGTACCAGATCTCAGGTACATATCAGAGCAGCCTGTTCTTTCTCCGCAGGTTCGCTTATTTTCCGCCGACAGCCTTCAGCACATCCTTGGTCAGGTCCGTACCGCCGTTGATTACGGCACTGGCTGTCAGGACCGTGGTGATCCCGCGTTCCTTGGCGACCGTGTTGACGGCCTTCAGGATTTTTTCCCGGATCGGGTTGAAGAGTTCCTGTTCTCTCTGAGCGATCCGCTCCGTCAGGGTGTTGTCGAGGGCGCGCTTGCCATTGTCATCCAGGTTGGGAGCCTTTTCACGGAACTCCTGCTGTGCTTTCTGCTGTTCCAGGTTCAGAGCAGCTCTGGCACTGGCAAAATCAGGGTGATGGGAAAACACCGTATTGAGATCCACATATCCAATCGTATCAGCGGCAAAAGCTGTGGCCGGTACAACCGCTCCGGAAACACCCAGGGAAACGGACAGTGCCATGGCGGCAGCAATGATTTGTTTTTTCACCGGAATCATCCTCTTTTCTAAAATCTGCTTCTATGCTTCACAGAAACGCTTTCTGAATTATAGCATTTCAAAAAATGACACGCAAGTCACGGGGAAAAAATTACGGAAAACGCCACACATTTTACAATGGCTGGGCGCAGGGACTCTTTTTTCAAAAGGGCTGCAGCACTGCCATAAAGAAAAAAGCAGCCGCTGGAAAATCCGGCAGCTGCCCTTTCCTTACGGACAGGATCATTTATTTTACGAGTTCATACCCGGCATCGGTGACTGCCTTGGCAAATTCGGCTTCGGGGATATCATGATCCGCCGTCACTTTTGCCGTCCCGGCAGCCAGATCCACATCTACAGCGGACACACCGGCCAGAGCCGCCAGCGCGTCATGTACATGCTGCTGGCAGTGTACGCACATCATTCCTTTGACTTTCAGTGTTTTTTCCATTCTGATTTCCTCTTTTCTGTCATTTCATCAATTTCTGGAGAGTCTCACACAATTCGTCCACGACCTGATCATTGCCTTTGCGGATATCATCCACGACACAGCTCTTGATGTGGTCGGCCAGGAGTTTTTTATTGAAGGCATTCAGGCCGCATGTGATGGCACTGACCTGCGTCAGGATATCGACACAGTACCGGTCTTCCTCGAGCATCCGTTTGATGCCGCGGACCTGGCCCTCAATCCGGTTCAGCCTCTTGATGAGGTCTTTATACTCACTGCTCTCTTTGTTCCGTTTTGTCATTTCATGCAGCATCTTACTATACCTCCGTTACGTATATAATACTCGCTTTGTACCTGGCTGTCAAATCTTTTTGGAAAATCTTCCCGGTACCTGTCACGGGTGTCGGGATCCGGTTCTGCAAAGCCACGCTGCCGCCGGTGGAAAGGCCGCTCCCGGCGCCGGCAAAAAGCAGGCGGAAAGCGGCTTACAGAGCCGGGAACTCCGGAAAACAAAGCTCCCGCGCAAGAACGCTGTGCTGAAAAAAACACCCCGGATCTGCAGCATTCCTGCATTCCGGGGTGCCTGTCAGCAGCGGCTGAGGCAGATGGACGGATACCCGCATATTTGATACGGGTATCTTCCACACTTCTTATTTTTGTCTTATTTCGTCAGGACTTCAATGCAGCGGCGGCACAGGGTCGGATGAGCCGGATCCTGGCCGACGGTGACATCATAGGTCCAGCAGCGTTCGCATTTGTGCCCTTCGGCCGGTGTGACGGCCACTTTCAGGTCTTTGCGTTCCGTGGCCTCGCCTTCCTCCGTCAGGCCTTCGTGCAGGACGGCCTGGGACACGATCAGGAGTGTCGCCAGTTCCTTCTCCATGGATTTCAAGAGAGCCAGTGCTTCGCCTTCGGCGTAGATATCGACTCTTGCATCAAGAGAATTGCCGATCTTCTTTTCACGGCGTCTCATTTCCAGCACTTTCGTGATTTCACCGCGCAGGGAGATGAAGGCATCCCATTTCGCCAGTTTCTCCTTATCCAGGTATTCCTCATGCATTGCCGGCCATTCCAGCAGCATCACGCTTTCCGGCGCGTCTGCCGGCTTCTGCATGAACTGGTATACTTCTTCCATCGTAAAGCTCAGGATCGGCGTCAGGAGGACGATGAGTTCCTTCAGGATCTCATACATCGCGGTCTGGGCGCTGCGGCGTCTGGGATCATCCGGTTTGCTCGTGTACAGACGGTCCTTGATGATGTCCAGGTAGAAAGAGCTCATTTCCACTGTGCAGAATTCATGGATATCATGGTACACCAGATGGAAGTCGTATTCTTCGTACGCTTTTTCGACGTCCTTCTTGAGGAGTTCCAGATGCATCAGGGCCCATTGATCCAGTTCTTCCATCCGGTCAAAAGGCACCTTCATGGTTTCATAATCGAAATCCGAGGTATTGCCCAGGATGTACCGGATGGTATTGCGGATCTTCCGGTACACTTCTGCCACGTGTTTGATGATTTCTTTGGAGACACGGACATCGCCCTTGTAATCGGCGGAAGCGACCCACAGGCGGACGATATCGGCACCATAATCCTTGATGATGTCCTGCGGGGCAACCGTATTGCCGACGGACTTGCTCATCTTGCGGCCTTCCCCGTCGAGGGTATAGCCATGGGTCAGGACGGAGCGGTACGGAGCCTTGCCCGTCGTCGCAATGGACGTCAGGAGGGAAGACTGGAACCAGCCTCTGTGCTGGTCGCTGCCTTCGAGGTACATATCCGCGGGCCAGCGAAGTTCAGGCCAGTAGTTCAGCACGGCCCGGTGAGAAGAACCGGAGTCGAACCAGACATCCATGATATCCGTTTCCTTGCGGAAATGGGTCCCTCCGCACTTTGCACACTTCGTGCCCGCCGGCATCAGTTCCTCCGCCGGATGGGCCCACCAGGCGTCACTGCCTTCCTTCGCAAAGATATTTGCGATATGATCCACCGTTTCCGGCGTGATCAGCGGCTCGCCGCAGTCCTCGCAGTAGAAGATGGGGATTGGCACGCCCCAGACACGCTGCCGGGAAATACACCAGTCATGACGGTCCCTGACCATGTTGTGGATCCGGGCTTCGCCCCAGCTCGGGATCCATTTGACATCATTGGCAATGGCATCCAGAGCCTGCTTGCGGAACCCGTCCACGGAGCAGAACCACTGCTCGGAAGCACGGTAAATGATCGGATTCTTGCAGCGCCAGCAGTGGGCGTACTGGTGATGGATTGTCTTCTTGCCCAGGAGAGCGCCGTTTTCAGCCAGATGCTTGATGACCAGCCCGTTGCTGTCAAAGACGAATTTGCCCTTGAACAGTTCACCGGCTTCCTCAGTGTAACAGCCTTTTTCATCGACCGGGCAGAGGATGTCCAGATGGTACTTAAGTCCGGTCAGATAGTCGACATCGCCGTGGCCCGGAGCCGTATGGACCGCTCCGGTACCTGTTTCCAGATCGACGTAGTCGCCCAGGACGACGAGGGATTTCCTGTGGTTGTATTCCGGGAACGGATGCTCGCATTCAGCGTATTCGAAATCGCGTCCTTTAGTCACACCCAGGACCGGTCCAAAGGCAATGCCGCAGTCTGCGGCGACCTTGTCCACCAGGTCTTTGGCCATGATCAGGACTTCTCCCTGATATTCCACCCAGGCATATTCAAAGTCCGGGTTCAGGCAGACAGCGACGTTTGCCGGGATGGTCCAGGGCGTCGTCGTCCACACCAGCATGAAGGCTTTCTTTCCTTTGGCAGCCTCCGGCGTCAGGCCGTTATCCTTGACAAGCGGCATCTTGACGTAAATGGTCGGCGTCTTCTGATCGGCGTACTCGATTTCAGCCTCGGCCAGAGCCGTTTCGCAGTGCGGGCACCAGTATACGGTCTTCTTGCCCTTGTAGATATAGCCTTTATGCGCCATTTCGCCAAAGACACGGATCTGTTCCGCTTCGAAGGCCGGGCGCATCGTGATGTACGGGTTGTCCCAGGCACCCAGCACGCCGAGGCGTTTGAACCCTTCCCGCTGGATATCGATCCACTTGAGCGCGTATTCCTTGCACATCTTGCGCAGTTCCAGCGGAGACAGTTTGTGGCGGTCCACGCCGGTCGCCTTCAGGCAGGCATGCTCGATCGGCATACCGTGCGTATCCCAGCCCGGTACATAGGGGGTATCGTAGCCCCGGGCGAATTTATATTTCAGGATGATATCCTTCAGGATCTTGTTCAGAGCATGGCCCAGATGGATCTTCCCGTTGGCATACGGAGGTCCGTCATGCAGGATGAATTTCTTATGGCCCGCATGGGCTTCCAGTCTTTTTTTATAGATATCATTCTTCTGCCAGAATTCCAGGAATCCCGGTTCCCGCGCCGGTAAGCCGGCACGCATGGGGAATTCTGTCTGAGGAAGGTTCAGCGTGCTCCTGTACCCTTCATTTTCTTTCTTCACGGCAAATACACCTCCAAAAAAATAAGTCCCGTCCCCGCAAAGGGACGGGACTCATAACCCGTGGTACCACCCTCATGACAGGACATTTCCTGCCACTCTTGATCTGCCTAACGCGCAACGGACGGACCGGCCTACTGCTGTTTCGGCGGTCAGCTCGGGAGTGATGTTCCTTCCTGCCGCCTCCTGTCCGGGCTCCCACTCTTCCCGAATCGCTGTACCGGCCGCAGGACCTACTGTCTCCGTCATGGCTGTTATCATTTTTACCCGTACATTATACACTGCTCAGGGAGGGGCGTCAAATTATTCCTGAAAAGAATACAATTCTGCAATCTGTCAAAACGGATGATGCTTATCCCTGCCGCCCCCTGCTCGCGCAGTCATACAGCAGGATGCCCGCGGCAACGCCGACATTGAGGCTCTCCGCAGGACCGTACATCGGGATCCGGACACGCGTATCCGCCGCAGCAAGCAGCGTATCTGAAACGCCTTCGGCTTCGCTTCCCATGACAAGGACGGTCCGTTCCGGCCACGTGAAAGCCGGCAGGCTGACAGCTCCGCGCAGATCCGTCACGACAAGTTTCCATCCCCGGTCACGGGCCCAGCTGATCAGATCGGCCGGGGCGACATCCGTAAAAACGGGCAGATGGAACAGATTGCCCATGGCCGCACGCACGACCTTCGGATTATACAGATCGACGGAATCCTGCAGGAAGACCACACCTTCCGCCCCGGCTGCGCAGGCTGTCCGGAGCATGGTCCCGGCATTGCCCGGATCATGGATCTGATCGAGCACGAGGACAAGACCCCGTCCGGGCCGGAAAGACGAAAGGAGCGGCCGGCGGAGCCGGACCAGGGCTGCCACGGACTGAGGCTCTTCGGTCGCCGCGATTTTTGCCATCACAGCGTCCGTCACGGCATAATAGGGCGTCCCGGACGAAGCGGCTTCTGCCTGCCAGGCTTCGGGCAGCCGTGTATAGAAATAGGCCGCGGTCTCCCAGTCCGAATGGCGGACTTCCTCGACAGCCCGCACACCTTCCACCAGGAAAAGCTGCTCCCGCTGACGGTATTTCTTCTGTTTCAGGGAAGCTGCTTTTTTGACGATTTCATTTTTCAGGGAAATGATGTTCTGGATCATAATTCATTCCTCAGGCGGCTGATGGATTCCTGGCTCCCGATGAGGACAAGGACATCTTTTTCCTGCAGCGGTTTGCGGGGATCCATACTGATTTCAGTCCGTTTGTCCGGATGTTTCACCGCCACGACGTTCACTCCGTACTTCCGGCGGACATCGAGCTCGATCAGGTTCCTGCCGACAGCATCCTGCGGCGCGTCGATTTCCACCAGGACGATATCATCGGACAGCTCCACGAAATCCAGGATATTGGTATATCCCAGGCTGTGGCCCACACGCCGCCCCATATCCCGTTCCGGATAGATCACGGACGTCGCTCCGAGTTTTTTCAGCATCTTGCCGTGGATGGCGGAGGATGCCTTGGCCACGATCTTGTGCAAACCAGCTTCCTTCAGGAGCATGCAGCACAGCAGACTGGGTTCGAGTTCGCCGATGGCGATGACCGCCGCGTCGAAATTGCGGAGGCCCAGGCTCTTCACCACATTTTCATCCACCGTTTCACTGACGACGACATGGGTCAGCCTGTCGGCCATATTCTGGACGACCTCTTCATTGTTATCGATGCCCAGGACCTCGTGGCCCATATCCGCAAGGGTTACCGCCACGGAACTGCCGAAACGGCCCAGGCCCCAGACGACAAACTGTTTCGTTTTTTCCATGAGATCCTTCCCCTTCAGCCTACAATGATCTTTTCACTGGGATACCGGATGGCGGACTGTTTCCGCCGGGCCGTCAGCGACATGGCAAAAGTCATGATGCCCACGCGGCCGGCGTACATGGTCACGGCCATGATGAGCTTGCTCCCCGCAGAAAGCTGCGGCGACAGTCCCGCCGACATCCCTACCGTCGCATAGGCCGAAGCCACTTCAAAGAGCGTATAAAGGAAATTCGTATCTTCCAGATAAGTGATGCCGATGACAGCAACGAAGATCCATACCATCGAAAGCGTCGCAATGGCAAAAGCCCGGAAGAGCGTATCATTATCGATACGCCGTCCAAAGATCACACATTCCTCCCGCTGCTGCACGACCTGCCGGGCCGTCAGGAGGAGCAGGGCAAAGGTCGTCGTCTTGATGCCGCCGCCCGTGGAGGCCGGCGATGCCCCGATGACCATCAGGACGATCATGACCAGCATCGTCGAAGACCGGAGCTGGTTCAGATCGAGCGTGTTGAAACCCGCCGTGCGCGTGGACATGGACTGGAAGAAGCTTGCAAGCCACTGCTGCGGCAAAGGCAGCGCCGCCAGGGTCTTCGCATTGCCCGCTTCCAGGAACTCGATGAGACAGGTCCCTGACACAAGCAGGAAAACCGTCGTCACCAGGACAATCTTCGTATGGAGATGCAGCTTTGAAAAGTGCCGCTTTTCCAGGACATCGCTCATGACCGGAAAACCGATGCCGCCCAGGATGACGAGGGCGCTGATGACAAGGTTCACCCACAGGTCACCGGCATACCCCGTCAGGCTCCGGAAATGGCCGAAAAGATCGAACCCGGCATTGCAGAAGGCCGAAATGGCGTGCCAGTAGGCGTAATAGATGCCCCGGATCCCGAACTGCGGCACAAAGCGGAAGCACAGCAGTGTCCCGAAAAAGAGTTCCACCGCTGCCGTGTAGCGGGCCACTTTGAGGCTCATCCGGACGACGCCGTTGAGGTCGTCCTGGTTCAGTGACGCCTGGATATTCATCCGGTCCTGGAGATTGATCCTGCGTCCCCGGACGACTGAAAAAAGAGTCGCAAAAAGCATCAGTCCCAGGCCGCCCGTCTGGATCAGGAGGATGAGCACGAGCTGCCCGAAAGTGGAAAAAAAGGTCCCCGTATCCACCACGACAAGTCCTGTGACACAGGAAGCGGACGTGGCCGTAAAGAGCGCATCCACAAAGGACAGCCCCTTCCCGTCCCGGCTGGCCGCCGGCAGCATGAGCAGCAGAGTCCCTGCCAGGATCAGACCGGCAAAGGTCAGCGCCACGACCTGGTTCGGCGTGAATCGATGCTTTTCCAGCAAAAGCTTACCTCCGTACCATATCGGGCTGGATATCCTTCAGGGAAGCTGCGCCGCACATTTCCATGGCATCAGCCAGCTCAGCCCCCAGTTTGGCCGCAAGGCACGCAGCGCCTTCCTTGCCTCCGCCATAGACAGCATTGACGAACGGTCTGGCAATGAGGACTGCATCGGCGCCGAGAGCCAGTGCCTTGAAGACATCCACACCCGTGCGGATCCCGCCGTCCACAAAGATCTTGACCTTGCCCTTGACGGCCGCGGCAATTTCAGGCAGCACTTCCGCCGTAGCCGGGCTCTGGTCGAGGACACGGCCGCCATGGTTGGAGACGACGATTGCAGAAGCACCGGCTTCCACAGCTTTCAGGGCTCCCTTGACGCTCATGATGCCCTTGATGATGAAGGGTTTACCGGCCAGGGCAATGATTTCCTTCATTTCAGCCACGGACTTGCTGCCCGCGGGCGGCACGAAATTCTTCAGGAAAGGCAGTCCGGCCGCATCCACATCCATGGCTACGGCAAAAGCGCCGGATTGCTTCACGAGTTCCATCTTTTCCGCAATCATCTGGGTATTCCAGGGTTTTACCGTCGGCACGCCCACGCCATTGCAGGCCTTGATGGCATCCGTGGCGCCCTGCATCACCATGGGATCCATGCCGTCGCCCGTGAATGCGGCGATCCCTGCTTCCGCGCAGCCGGGAACCAGTTCCGCATTGTACGTCACATCATTGTATTTGTCGCTGTAGTGCATGGCCACAGCGCCCACAGGACCGGCAAAGATCGGATACTTGAAGGTACGTCCGAAAAGCTCGATGGACGTGTCGGCCGGCCGCTTCTCACAGAGAGTATCCATGACTACACGGATTTCCTGCCATTTGGCATAGTTCCGGATTGCCGTGTCACCGATTCCCTTGGCCCCCGGGCCCGGGATCATATTTTTGCAGGCGATCCCGTTGCAGACCGGACATCCTTTGCACTTGCCCAGGCATTTCCTTGCGTTTTCCATGACTTCCTTAAAATCCATTTCTGTCACTCTCCTATTGTAGCAGGACCGGCGGACCGGTCCCTTGTCTCCAGCGGTACGATGCTCCAAAAAGCAGCCCGACATTCCGGTCCTGTGGGGAAATGCCGCCTGTGCAGCAAAAGGCATATTCCAGGCTCATTCCCGCTGCGCCCGGGATTTGTTTCCCCGCAGGCTGCTCCACAGATGCTCATACCCCTGAAATCTGTTTCTATATTATACCACATACCCCGGTTAAAGAACTGGCTTGCGCAAAACAGGCGGATGCAGTATAATGAGGGCGTCAAAAATCACAGTCAACTGGATATTTCCTTTCTGCGTATGGCACAGGGGCAGGAAGGATGGCGAAGACCTGGCATTGAAAAATGTCGGGTCTTTTTTTATACATGGCCTGGCACAATCTATTACGGGGTGATGAAATGTCAAACGCAAGCACTATCTTTCAGGAACTGTTCTCCGGAGTCATCGGCATGGGTGACTGGACTGTCTGGGTCATGCTGGCCATCGGGGCCCTGCTGATTTATCTGGGTGTCCGCAAAGGCTACGAACCGGTGCTGCTCTTTCCCATGGGCGTGGGCTGCATCCTGGCCAATATTCCCGGCCATTTTGCCGTCCTGCCCACCGGCGGCGGGGAACCGGGCTTTCTGGCCGTGCTCTACCAGCTCGGCATTGCCAATGAACTGTTCCCGGTCCTGATCTTCATCGGCATCGGCGCCATGTGTGATTTTGCACCGCTCCTGCGGGCTCCTTACATGATGCTCTTTGCCGCGGCGGCCCATCTGGGGATCTTTGCGGCCACGCTCTGCGCAGCCCTCGCCGGTTTTCCCTTCAACGAAGCGGCTTCCATCGGGATCATCGGGGCCGCCGACGGCCCGACCACGATCTTCGTGGCCCAGAAGTTTGCCAGGGAACTCCTGGCGCCGCTGACTGTAACGGCTTTCTGCTACATGTCCCTGGTGCCCATCCTGCAGCCTCCGGTGGTGAAACTCCTGACCACGCGGGAAGAACGGCGCATCCGTATGCCTTATAAAGAAGAAAAGCCCATTTCCCGGACAGCTCTTTTCCTCTTTCCGCTGCTGGTCACCCTCGTGGCCGGCATCGCAGCCCCGATTTCGGTCCCGCTCATCGGAGCCCTCATGTTCGGGAACCTGCTCAAGGAATCGGGCTGCTGCGAGACTCTTTCCCGCTGTGCCCAGAACGAGCTGACCAATCTGGTCACCCTGCTTCTGGGGATCACCGTGGGCGCCACGATGACCGCAGAAAACATCCTGACCCCTCAGGTGCTGAAGATCCTGTGTCTGGGTGCGGTCGCCTTCATTTTCGATACAGTGGGCGGGGTCCTTTTTGCCAAGTTCGTCAACCTGTTCCTCAAGAAAAAGATCAACCCCATGATCGGAGCCTGCGGCATCTCCGCCTTCCCCATTTCCGGCCGGGTCATCGCCCGGATGGCTCTGAAGGAAGATCCCACGAATTTCATCATCCAGCAGGCTATCGGAGTGAACGTGGCCGGTCAGGTGGCGAGCGTCGTTGCCGGCGGCCTGGTCATGGCCCTGATTCCCGTCCTGCTGTAAAAGATCCGCTGCCGGCTCTGTCGGCACGTCATTTCTGCATATCCTGTCACGGATCCTGTTTCCGTCAGTTTCCAAGGAGGTCGTTACCATGCATGCTGTTTCCGCTGCCCTGCAGCTTTTCGTCATCGCCTATCCCCTGGTTTTTGTGATCATGGCCATCTTCACGGCGCTCACCTTCGGATTAGTAAAACTGTTCCCGGCAGGCAAATAAGCAAAAAGGACTGGAAAGAGGCACATTCCCCTTTCCAGTCCTTTTGTCCTTTCACAGCTTCTTATTCCGGCACCGCGATCACAGCGGCCATGTCCTCTGCCGAGATGCGGTAGATGGCATGATCCAGTCCGTGGCTGCGCAGTGCCGCAAGGACGGCATCATGTTCATAGCGGCAGCCGATGAGGGAACCGGCAATAGTCTCCGCGTCCAGGGCCGCAAAAAAGTCCCCATAGACGGAAGCATTCCGGATGATGCCGTGCTGCACGTCCAGTTTGAACTGGATCCTGCCGCCGCGGCAGTGTCCGGTACGTTCGATGTTGAATTTTGGATTTGTTCCGTAAAGAGCCTTCCAGCTGCGGAATTTCTCCTCTGCCAGCTCGCGGATCCGCCGGTCATCCTCCGGCGTCAGCTTATACACGGCCGTGCTGCCGTCCATCACATGCTGCACCACCGCTGCCTTGAACTGCCCGCTCGTAAGCGGGCCGGGCAAAAATTCTGACAGGTTCGCCACACGGTCCCGCACGGATTTGATGCTCCTGGAGATGATCTTATAGGGATCCACGGTCGTCGCTGCCGTCATGGCCTCGATATCGGTGGCAAAAAGCAGAGAACCGTGATGGACGACGGCATCCTCCAGCCGGTACTGGGCCGTGCCGGAAAATTTGCGGCCCTTGATGAGCAGATCGTTGCGCCCGTCAAAGGATGCATCCCCGCCGAGAGAGCGGATCGCCCCGATGATGGGAGCCGTGTATTTCAGGAATTCGATCCGGTGCTCCGCCGTATGCTGGATAAAGGTATACTGCCAGCCGCCCAGGTCCGTATAGATCGTCCCGCCGCCGCTCATGCGCCGGACGAGATGGATGCCGTGCTGCCGCGCGTAGGGCAGATTGATTTCTTCGAGCACATTCTGATACTTCCCGACCATCAGGGTCGGTGTGGTCCGCCAGAAAAGAAAAACCGTGTCAGGGAGTTTCTTTTCCAGCGTGAAATAATATTCGAGGCCAAAGTTGTAATACACATCTTCGGACCCCGTCTCAATATAGATCATGGACGTCCTCCAGCACTTCCCAGGCTTTGTAGGAACTGCGCGCCAGGGGCGCTGAAGCCACATGGCGGAAGCCTTTCCGGAGAGCCAGTTCCTTGTAATGGGCGAATTCATCGGGCGTCACATAACGGGCCAGAGGATAATGCTGCGGCGAAGGCTGCAGGTACTGGCCGATCGTGAGGATATCACAGCCCGTCGCAAGGATGTCATCCATGAGACGGTCGATCTGTTCCTCCGTTTCGCCAAGGCCCACCATAAAGCCCGTCTTGGTCAGGATCGTCGGATCCTTCTCCTTGCAGTAGCGCAGTACGCCCAGGGACCGTTCGTAGGAGGCCTGGGGACGCACCGCCTTCTGAAGTTCCTGCACGGTCTCCACATTGTGGTTCAGCACATCGGGATGAGCCGCCAGCACGATATCCAGCGATCCGGGATCTCCCTTCATGTCGGAAATCAGGGTTTCCACCGTCACGCCGGGACAGGTCTCACGGAGAGCCCGCACCGTTCGGGCAAACTGTTCCGCACCCCCGTCGGGCAGATCGTCACGGGTGGAACAGGTCACGACGACATGACGGAGTCCCAGCTTACGGGCAGCCCGGGCCACATTCTCCGGTTCCCTCGGATCCGGCGGCAGCGGCCGACCCGTTGCGACGTTGCAGAACCGGCAGTTGCGCGTACAGATATTTCCCAGGATCATGAAGGTCGCCGTATGCTTCAGATAGCATTCTCCCAGATTGGGACAGTTGGCCTCCTTGCATACCGTATTGAGATTCAGTCCCTGCATCAGTTCCGCGACCTCTCTGACTGCGGACTGGTTAAAACGGACTTTCAGCCATTCCGGCTTTCTCTGCATGGCAGTGCCTTACTTTGTCTTCAGGATCGCCACGGGAGAAAGTGCATCCACCGTATCGCTTTCTTCACAAAGCTGTTTCTTCAGGATACCGCTCTCCGTCGCCTCGACCTGATTCACGACCTTGTCCGTTTCCACCTCGAAAAGAGGTTCACCGGCCCGGACCGGGTCGCCTTCTTCTTTGAGCCAGGCACAAATGGTCCCGGATTTCATTTCCGGACGGAGTTTCGGCATTACGATTGTCTTTTCCATAGTAATCATCCTTTCTTTTCAAACCCGCGGTTTCCGCAAAGAGGCCTCTTTCCGCACTGCTGCGGGAATACAGTCCGCCATGCAAATCCGCGGGCGTCCAACAGGTTACAGCAAAAAGTCAAGCAGTTCCCGGGCAGCCCCGCCCACCAGGGACTGGCAGAGGGTGAGGAAGCTGTCAGGGTCAAGCCGGCTCCCTTCGAGAGCGGCTGCTGCCCGTGCGCCGTCAAACAGCGGGGAAGCAATGGCCACATCGGAAAGGATCCCGCGGCGGGCCGCATAGGCCACTTCGATCGGCTGCCCCTGGAAGATCCCTTTCCGTTGGTACTGGAAAGGAGGCGTCCGCCCCCACGTCCATTCCCAGCTGTGGTATTTGGCTGCGCTGAGCCGGGACACCTCCGCCTGCTGCTCCGGGCTCAGGGTCACAGCGGGGCTGCCCGGCGGCAGGACACGGCCGGTCAGCTGCTCCCGGAACTGGTCAAAAGTCATGTCCCGGACAAGATGAGCCCGGATGTTCGTGACCGGGCAGATGGCGGATTCCGTCCCTCTGGACTGGAAAGCCTGATTCTTCCAGGCCGTGGTCACTTCATCCAGGACGGAAAGATCCGTATCGAAAAGCAGGGTCCCGTGGTGCAGGATCCTCCCCTTCTGGATTTTCTGGGCGCTGCCCGAGATCTTCTCCTCCCCGATGGCAATGTCACAGGTGCGGTTCTTCCTTACGGGAATCCCCATATCATTCAGGGCTCCGATGACGGGAGCCAGGCATTTGTCATAATCCAGCAGGCCATCCGGGGGCAGGGTCCGGATCAGGGTATAATTGAGATTTCCTGCATCGTGATAGACCGTGCCTCCGCCCGTCATCCGGCGGATGACGGGGATCCCGAGCTGCTGCAGCAGCGGGACCTTGACTTCCCGGCAGATGTTCTGGCTGCAGCCCACGATGACAGCGGGCCGGTTCTGCCAGACGAAGAAGATATCCTCATCCCGGTACGTGTTGAACACATATTCCTCAAAAGCCTGATTATAAAAGGGATCCCGTGAAGGATTTTCGAAAGTCAGCATGAGGGCCTCGCTTCCAGCGTCACACGATGCGGACCCTGTCACAGCGGCCCGCGGCGGTGTTGTCACAAATAATCGAAAACGTCGAAAAATAATGGATTCTTTATAAAATACTGCTATTATAGCATATCAATATGAATGAATCACGCTCCCATCCATCAAATATTGCAAAATTTCCATAAATAAAGTATAGATTTTTTCGATTGTCTGAAAAATAAGTCACTATCTGTCCAGGCATATCCTGTGACGCAAAAAAGCTGTGAAAAGCAATCCCTTTTTTCAGCCTTCTGCCGCAGGAATGCCCTGCCGCCGGCAGTGCCGGTCTTTTATTATCAGCATAGGATTATACTTCACAATCTGATGGTCATTAAAAAATACTATCATAAATAAAACTTCCATATCCTTGATATATTCGATGTTCTTTCGTAAAATATAGTTAAATTCATAAGATAAACCTTTTTTATTTACATTTATTTACAATTGAATGATATTCCGCATAGACGTGCCAGACTCATGCAGACGCTTGCCCATGAATCTGACATATTTTTTACCCAAGATCATCCCTGACCCCGCTGTCTTTCTGACAGCGGGGTCCCCGGCCGATCCATACGGACGGGACCGCGGATCTTATCAGGCGGGGCTATGATCCAAACTGCTTCGATCATCATTCTTTTATCAGTATCCCTGGATCAAACCAGAACGGAAAGGAGCCTGTATGAACAAAATCTATCGAGTCATCTGGAGCCGGGTACGCCATTGTTACGTAGTTGTCTCTGAACTGGCCAGAACCGCAGGAAAGGAAAAATCGGTCCATCTGAGCAAAAAGGCCGCCGCGTGGACGGTCGGGGCTTTTTGTGCCGGTTCCCTGCTCTTTTCCGGCATCATGCGGACAGCGGCCGCTGCCGAACCGGCAGCGGGCAGTACGGCAAGGAATCAGTATGTCGCCTTCGGCATGACAAGGAGCGAATATAACAGTTCCCCTGCTTCACAGACCATAAACAATGCAGTCTACAACAAAGTCGCTTTGAACGGAAATTATTTCTGGGTCAGGGACGGTTACACCCTGACCGAGTCAGAGCCCGGGACGTACACGGCCCTGTCCGCTTCGGACAGGCGGTATGACGTCACCTTTACGGCCGGCGGCACCCAGCCGAGTGATATCCTCGTGGGAGTCAGCTCCCTGGTCGCCTCGACATCCACCGTCACCAATGCCGGGGAAACACTGAACCAGGTCACGGCCAGCGCGTTCGAAGGCGTAAGCCTGGGCGGCGGTACAGCTGCGGCGGGCGGCTGGGACTATATCATCTATGATCCGTCCTGGGAAGGCCACGCCTATGCCTATCGGGACGGGTATGCGAACGTGCGCAATTCCTCCGGCGGCAGCAATCGGATGCCGCTGGGATTTGTCACGACGGCCACATCCGGTTCCGCCCTGGCGTGGGATGATACCCGCAGCCTTTATACTTACAACGGGACACCGGTGGATACGAACAATCTGTATGTCATCGACGGGCATGTCGGCGTCTTTACGAATTACGACGGCTCCGCAGTCTATACGGGGACCGTCTACGGTGCCAACAATGAGATTCTGAAGACCGTCTATCAAAATGGCGCCTATTACAGCTACTGGGCCGCACCTGTCACGGAAGCGACGGCAACCATGAGCACGTACCGCGTGGCAGATTACAACAACGATCTGAACACGCTGGTGAACAATGATATCGCCCTCTATCACAACGATGTCAAATCCGTCGACATGGCAGCGGGCGGCACGGCGGATGCGCCGTCCGCGACCATCTCGGTCATGCGCAACGGCACGGACGCCGCTGAGGCAGTGACCGGGGCCATCACCATCACCGGCGGCGGCGGCACGGACGGCAGCGACACATTCCTGACGCTGTCCAACGTGACCGCTGGCGAGACGGTTTCCCAGACGTTCTCCGGCGGTTCCAGGGTCGCTGCCACCACTGCAGAAAGCGGCCTGCTTTCTGCGCTTGCCATTAACGGGACATCGTACGCCATGGGCATGGACTTCCAGGGGAACAATACGGACACCACGGTCCACATCGACCAGGGCGGCACCCTGCAGGTCCAGGGTACGGGCACAAAAGAAGACACGGCCTACAGCGGAGAAAACATCAAAGTCATCGGTGTCAGCCAGAATGACACGAGCGGCACTGTGGAGACCGGCCTCCAGATTGCTCTCGACAGCAATCCCCGGTTCGACAGTGTCACGGCAGGAAAGACCAGCGATGCCAGCACCCAGGGCTATGCCGGTTCGATCAAGATCGCCGGTGCGGACGAAACCAGCACATCCTATATCGCCACGACGATCACGACGGGCAGGAGTACCGCGGAAAACGCCGCTCTCGATGGCAGCAGCATGGACCGGGTCAAGTATCAGGCGGACGGCAGCAGCCGCAGCCATACGCTTGCCACCCTCGATGACGGCCTCAATCTGGCCGGCGACGGGGGGACGACGGGTTCCGTGACCCTGAACAGCACGTTGACCGTCAGCGGCGGAGCAGCGGATCTGGCTGAAGGGAACAATATCGGCGTGACCGCCAGTGGCAGCAGTCTGTCCCTCCAGCTGGCAAAAGACATTGCCGGACTCAGTTCGGTGAAGGCAGGGACTGCTCTCATGGGGCTCCAGGCTGACGGCAATAACGCCTCACAGACCGGCAGCTATGTGACCGGCCTCGACAACAGGACCTGGGCCGTCGGGACGACAGCAGCCGTCAGCGGGAGGGCCGCGACGGAAGACCAGCTGCAGGCCGTGGCAGATGTGGCGGCCGCAAACCGGACGGATATCGCCGCCAATGCGGATAATATCGCCAAAGGGCTGAGTTTTTCCGCCAACACGACTGATGCGGCCAATGTTTCCGGCTATAAAACAGTGAAGCGTGCCCTGGGCGATGTCGTGTCGATCAAGGCTCACGATGCCCAGGATGGCCACACCTACAGCACGGACAACCTGACCACGCAGATCGATGACGCCGGAAACATCACCATTGCCATGGATACGCAGCTGACAGCGGACAAGGTGACCGTCGGCACGGGTGCCGGCGCCATTACCCTGGACGGCGCAAACGGCACCCTGACCGCGGGGCAGACAGCCGTAAGCAGCAGCGGCCTCACGATCACGGGCGGCCCCAGTGTCACTTCCGCCGGCATCAGCGCCGGCAGCCGGCAGCTGACGCAGCTTGCCAGCGGTTCCAGCGGCGTCAGCACGGAGGATGCGCCGCTGTACGAAAATGATACGAATGCCGCCAATATCGGTGACGTAAAGACGCTCGCCGCCAAAATGGTCACGGTATCGGGGGACGGCACAAATACGAAAGTCACATCGACAAAAAATACGGACGGCACTGTGGAGTATCAGGTATCCCTGGAAGATGCCCTGACCCTCGGCACGGGGGACGCAGCCGCAGTCCTGAGCGGCCGGAGCGGCACCCTTTCCCTGGGGACGCTGCTCTCCCTGGACGGGATGAGCGGGATCGGCAGCATCGGGAATCTCTATTTGGGGAATTATACAGGTACGGGATCCTGGTCCCTGACGGACAATAAGGGACAGGCCGCTGCAGCCGGGACCTATCTAACCGGTCTCACCAATACGCAGTGGGATACCGCGGACCCCACCTACGTGAGCGGCCGGGTGGCCACCGAAGACCAGCTGGCAGCCGTATCTGAAACGGTCAGCACAGGCTGGGAAGCGGACGTGAACGGAACAAAACTGAAAGATGTGACGCCGTCCAGCAATACCCTGAACATCGCTGCCGGCAGCAACATGACTGTCAGCGGCAGTGACAGCACGATCACCATCAGCACGCTGCCGGACGTCAATTTCACCACGGTCCGCGCCGGCGGTACGCTGACGGACGGCACCTACTCCGGCGGCATCCTCATCGGCAGCCAGCCGGGCGGCGGAGCCAACGGCAGCGCCGCCTCCAATATCGCCAGCATCACGGGACTCCAGAACACAGCCTGGACGAACAACAGTTACATGTCCGGCCGGGCTGCCACCGAAGATCAGCTGCACATCGTCGCCCAGGAAATCCGGGGAGAAGTGAATGCCAGTGAAGTCTATGTCGCGTCCGGATCGGTTTCCTATGATGCCAGTGGCAACGGCACCGGCACCCTGCTGCGGACCGACGATACGACCGCTCCCCTCACGGGGATCCATGACTATTATGTGACAGGCGGCAGCATGGACGCTGACGGAAAGACCCTGACACTGACGCGGAACGGCACGGGCGACAACACGGTGACCGTGGACATGAGCAATCTGTACAATGCCGATGACCGCCTCGTCGCCGCCGATACCGAATCGGGAGCCTACGTCGTGGATGCGGACGGAAACGTTACGCTGCATGTGACAAGTGCCGCGGACGAAGCAGCAGGCAGAGATCCTTCGAACATTGTCATTTCCGGGATCGCTTCCCAGGCCGAACTGGATCAGGGGCTCAATTTTACAGCCAGTGCCATGGCGGACGGTGCCACGAGCCTCTCCTACAAAGCCCGGCTGGGCAACACCATCGGGATTTTCGGCAAACAGCAGGAAAATCATACCTACAATTCCAACAACATCACGACGACAATCGATGATTCCGGCAATATCCGCATCCTCCTGGATGACAACCTGACCGCCACAAGCCTGACGGCGGGATCCCGGACCACGGACGATGCTGCCGGAGTCGACGGATCCGTTACCGCCACCGGCCGGAGCGGGGCTTATCTGAGCCTGCAGGGTGCGGACGGTTCCCTGCGCATGGGCGATGCCGCCGGAAACTACGGAGCCCTGGTCCAAAACTACGGGGGGCCCAAATTCCTCACATCCACCGATGCTGCTTCTCCCCGTCTGCAGTACTGGGCAGGCAGCGGGAACCAGCCCGAAAGCGAAGCCTCCCGGACGCTCCATACCCTGGCAACGCTGGAAGACGGGATCACCGTTGCCGGCGACAACTATGCCGCCACGGACAGCGCCACCGTCCTGGCCCAGACCCTGAATGCTGATACTCCGCTCCGGATCAGCGGCGGAGCCAGCGGTACCCTGAGCGAGAACAACATCGGCGTCAGCGTCGATGGAGGCATCCTGAAAGTCCGGCTGGCTGAAGATCTCACGGGACTGAATTCCATTTCTCTGGGGACGGATACGGTCCTGGGGAACCAGTCGGCAGGTACTTCCACAGGCGACTACCTGACCGGTCTCGACAACACTTCCTGGGACGGCCATACCATCATGAGCGGCCGGGCCGCCACCGAAGATCAGCTGAAAGCTGTCAGTGACAGCCTGACCGGCACGGCCACAGGCGGCTTCGGCCTGACTGCGGATGACGGGACTACGGTACGGCAAAGCCTGGGCAGTGCCATCAGTCTCACTTCCGCCGACGACAATCTTACCACAACGGCCGACGCGGACAGCAGTGCCATCAAGCTGGCCCTCAGCCAGGATCTGCGCCTCAATTCCACCACCTATACCGATGCCGCCGGCAATACGGTGACCGTAACCGGAAACGGCATCTCCATCTCCGGGACGGGTGCAGCCGCAGGCGCGATCGTATCCCTTACCGCCGCAGGCCTCGATAACGGCGGCAACCAGATCACCAACGTGGCAAGCGGACTGGGGACAACTACACTGGAAGAGGCTTCCGGCGAGATACTGAACCACGCTGCCACAATCGGCGACCTCCAGTCCAGCATCGCCTCCGGAGCGGCGAGCAAGGGCCTGAATTTTGCCGGCAACTCCGGCCATACCATCCATAAGGATCTCGGGGAAACCCTTTCCATCGTGGGGACCGGCACAAAAGAGAACACATCCTATTCGGGACACAATGTAAAAGTCATCGAACAGGACGGCGTCCTCCATATCGAACTCGACCGGGATTTCGAAGTCCGCAGCCTCCAGGCGGGCTACGAAGAGACAGCCGGACAGATCCTGCTGAACGGCCTGAACAGCGACAATACCTATTCCAATCTGGTCCTGCAGAGCCAGTATGTCAGCCTGCCGTACCTCAGCGCTTCGGACGGTTCTGCAGGTGCCAAGCGTCTTGCCTATACGGACGGAGAAGACACCATCCTGCACGTCGTGGCGACCCTGGGCGACGGCCTCACCTTCAGCGGCGACGACGGCAGTGTGGACCGCCTGCTCAATACCTCACTGACCCTTTCCGGCGGCGCTGATACGGCAGCCCTCAGCAGCGGCGGCAATATCGGCATTGTCAAAAATGACAGCGGCAGCGGCTTTGACGTGAAACTTGCCAAAGACCTGACGGATCTCGACAGCATCAGCATGAACGGCGGCCTTACGATCAGGAGCAGCACGGACGGCACGGCCTCCATCACGACGGCAAACGGCCTTTCCCTCACGAGCGATTCCAGCGGCAATTACCTGACGGGCCTGTCCAATACCACCTGGAATCCCGCAAACGTCGTATCCGGCCGGGCAGCCACGGAAGGCCAGCTGCAGCAGGCCATCCACCAGCTCACGGACGCCAGCCAGGTGGGCGGCGGTTTCGGGCTGAGTGCCGATGACGGCAACGTGGTCAAGCAGAATCTTGGCGGCACCATTGCCCTCAAAGGGGACAGCAACATCACCACCTCCGTGGAGCAGGGCACCGTCAAAGTCAGCCTGAACAAGGATATCGACCTGGGTACGGACGGATCCCTCAAAGCCGGCGGCATCACCATCGACAGCAGCGGCATCGATGCAGCCTCCAAAAACATCACGAACGTGGCAAGCGGGATCCTGACCGGGAGCGATGCCGACAACAGCAATGCCGCCAACATCGGTGACGTGAAGAAGCTTGCCGGTGAAGCTGCAAATTCCGCTGTTTCCGGCGGACGCGTCTTTGCCGGCGACGACGGGGAGACCGTCAAAGCCGGACTGGGCGAAACACTGAATCTGACCGGCGGCCAGACCGACACGGCAAAACTGACGGACGGCAACATCGGGGTCGTCAAAAACGGGAACGGCGATGGCCTCAATATCAAACTGTCCTCTGAACTGACCGGCCTGACCTCTGTGACAGCCGGCAGCAGCACCCTGAACAGCGATGGCCTGACCGTCCGCAGCGACAGCGGTGCTGCCGGGACCACCGTCACAAGCAGCGGCATCAAAATTGCCGCGGACGGCGACGGCACCCATGCCGTGGTAATCACAAACAGCAACATCTCCGCCGGCGGGCAGCAGATCCACGACGTTGCTTCCGGGACCCGGCCGTCCGATGCCGTGAACGTGAGCCAGCTGGGCGGCGTCGTCAGCAGCGTCAACAATGCCATCAGCCGGCTGGACAGCCGCGTCGACCGGGTCGGTGCCGGAGCCTCCGCTCTGGCAGCGCTCCATCCGCTGGAATACGATCCCGAGGATAAACTGAGCTTTGCGTCCGGCTTCGGTCACTACCGCAGTGCCAATGCCGCCGCCATCGGCGCCTTCTACCAGCCCAATGCCAACGTGCGGCTCAGCATGGGCGGCAGCTTCGGCGGCGGGGAGAACATGATCAATGCCGGCATCACTTTCTCGCTGGATCCTGCCAGAGGGGACCGTCTGAAGAGCCGGATCGCTCTGACCCGGGAAGTCCGGCAGCTGCGCGAGGACAATCAGAGCCTGCGTGAGGACAACCAGAAAGTCCATGAGCAGCTGACGGCCATGAATGACAGATTGAATGAACTTTCCGCTCTGGTCCAGCAGCTGAGCAGCAAGTCATAAAATCCTGAAGACCCGCGGCAACAGCGGGCCCTCGGACATGCATCAGGAATCCATGGCCCTTTTTCCGCAATGGAAAGCCATCCCTGCCGGGTGTGTGAAACGATCGGTTTCACGCACCCGGCAGTTTTCTTTACAAAGTCAATGTTGTTTTCTCTGTTTTTTTACGCATTTTTACACAATTTCCCTTCTTCCCTGCTATACTGGAAGCAGCAAAGTGCTTTTCCCACGATGCAGCATGCTGCCCGCCTTTCCGTGCAGCCATCACGGTGTCGCCTGAACGGACACGGGAAGCATCATTTCCCAAAAACGGAGGGATCCCTATGGCCAAGACCTATGTGATTGATACCAATGTATTGATCCAGGCACCAAATGCTCTGGACTGCTTCGAGGAAAACAATCTGGTCCTCCCGCTGGTCGTCCTGGAGGAACTGGACGGCCTGAAGAAAGCGGAAGGCGAGCGGGGCTACAATGCCCGTCAGGTCATCCGCACGCTGGAGCAGCTCCGCTGCAGCGGCGACCTGATTGCCGGCGTCCCGTTAAAAAGCGGCGGCACCCTGCGGGTGGAAACGAACTGCATCCACGAGGAACTGCCGGAATCCCTGCCGGACGACAAGAGCGACAACCGCATCCTCAAAGTCTGCCGCCACCTGGCACCGGAACATCCCATCCTCGTGACAAAGGACCTGGTGCTGCGGCTCAAGGCCCAGATCCTCGGCATTGAAGCCCAGGATTTCAGCACTGAACAGGTCAGTACGGGAGAACGGCAGTTCATGGGCAGGACGGAATGTTTCGTCCCCGAAGCTGATTTTGAGCGTTTCATGACGGAAGGAGTCAGGACTTCCTGCCTCTACCGCGCTGACAGTGAGGGACGCACGGCACCGGTGGAACTGGTCCAGAATGAATTCGTCCTGCTGAAGGCTGACGCCTCCCTCCGCAAGACCCATCTGGGAAGAGTCTGGGGCGACCGGGTCGTTCCCCTGGAATACGGCCGCGAGACCCCCTACGGCGTATCTCCGCGCAATGCCGGCCAGTACTTCATGCAGGAAGCCCTGATGAAGCCCGCCTCGGAAGCGCCGCTTGTCATCGTCAAAGGTCAGGCCGGCACAGCCAAGACCTTCTATGCCCTGGCCGTGGGCCTTGAAAAAGTCCTGAACCATCCGACCGGGGAATACCGGCGGATCCTGATCTGCCGCCCCAATTCCCAGTTCGATTCGGACATCGGATTCCTGCCCGGGGATGAGCAGGATAAGATTTCGCCGCTGATGCGCCCCATCATCGATAACCTGGAACAGCTCATGGACGATGACGAGGAATCCCGCTATGCGGACGAACTGGAGCTGGAAAGCCGCCTGATGGAAGTCTTCGACCGCAACCTGATCCAGATGGAGGCCCTGAACTTCATCCGCGGCCGTTCTCTCGAAAAAATCTATCTCATCATCGACGAAGCCCAGAACATGACACCGAACCAGGCAAAAGGGATCATCACCCGTGCCGGGAAAGGGACCAAGATCATTCTCCTCGGCGACCCGCATCAGATCGACAAACCCTTCCTGGACGAGCGGACCAACGGTCTGAGCTATGCTTCTGAAAAAATGAAGGGAAGCCCGCTCTGCTGCCAGGTCACGATGCTTCCCTCCGAATGTGAACGTTCTCCCCTCGCCCTCGAAGCGATCCGGAGATTATGAGCCACATCCAATCCCCGCCGCATCCCTCCGCAGCCGAATGGAAGGTCCGGCCGGCAGCCGGCTGGAACTCCTGTCAGTTCTCAGAAACAGATACACAAGGAATCGGAAAAATGGTAAAATAAATAAATTGCATACTGATGCCGGCAGCACGCACGGAAAGGGATCCGCGTCAGGCGAGAGTGACAGCGTTCCCCCCCAGCCGGGCCAAAATCAGCAGCAGACAAAACCAGACAAGCAGCAAGACTGGATGGTCAGGACATTATAGGCAGCCCTGACAGTCCATAAAGGAGGAGTTTATGCTCGAACTGAACCACATTTCTTTCGACGTGGAGACAGAAAAGGGAACCAAGGGGATTCTCCACGACGTAAGCCTGAAATTCGAAGATGACAAATTCTATGTCATCACGGGCCCCAATGGCGGCGGAAAATCCACTCTGGCAAAGGTGATCGTCGGCATCGACACGCCGAGCCAGGGCCGGATCATCTATGACGGAGAAGACATCACAGATCTTTCCATCACGGACCGGGCCAGGAAGGGCATCAGCTATGCCATGCAGCAGCCCGTAAAATTCAAGGGGATCCAGGTCATCGACCTGCTCCGGATTGCATCGGGCAAACCGCTTACCCGTATGGAATGCTGTGCCTATCTGTCCGAAGTCGGTCTCTGTGCCAACGACTACGTGGACCGCGAAGTCAACGCAGCCCTTTCCGGCGGAGAACTGAAGCGGATTGAAATCGCTACCGTCATCGCCCGCGGAACCAGACTGTCCGTCTTCGATGAACCGGAAGCCGGCATCGATCTCTGGAGCTTCCAGAACCTCATCCATATCTTTGAACGGATGCAGAAAAAACTCAGCGGGACCATGATCATCATTTCCCATCAGGAGCGGATCCTGAAAATCGCCGATGAAATCATCGTCATTGCTGACGGCAGGGTCGTAAAGCAGGGACCCCGGGAAGAGATCCTGCCGGGCCTGCTTGGCACGGATTCAGCCGTTGCAGCCTGTGCCGAACTGGAGAAAGGAGACGCCTGATGCTGGACCCGATTCAATTACAGCTCCTGAAAGAAGTGGCAGACCTTGATTCCCGCCCGACGGGGGCCTTCAATATCCGCGTCAACGGGCAGGCTGCGGACCGCCAGTCCACAGCCCATATCGAGATCATCCCCAAGACCGATGTCAGCGGGATCGATATCCGGATCAAACCGGGTACCAAAAATGAAAGCGTCCACATTCCCGTCGTCATGAGCAAGACCGGAATGAAGGACATGGTATACAATGATTTCTATGTCGGTGACGGCAGCGATGTCGTCATTGTCGCCGGCTGCGGCATCGACAACTGCGGCGGCCAGGATTCCGAACATGACGGCATCCACCGCTTCTACATCGGCAAAAACTGCAAAGTCAGATATATCGAAAAGCACTACGGCAGCGGCACCGGCAAGGGCAAGCGCATCCTGAACCCGGTGACGGAAGTGCATCTGGGTGAAGACAGCACCATGGAAATGGAAATGACGCAGATCAAGGGCGTCGATGACACGGACCGCGAGACCACCGCAGAAGTCGCCAAAGGAGGCAAGCTGGTGGTCAGAGAGCGCCTGATGACGCACGGCAGCCAGAATGCCGTCAGCGGATACCAGGTGACCCTGAATGGCGAAGGCTCCAGTGCGGACGTGGTTTCCCGCGGCGTTGCCCGGAATCAGTCCCATCAGAAACTCGACCTGCGCATCACCGGCAATGCTCCCTGCTCCGGTCATACGGAATGTGATTCCATCCTGATGGATGACGCAAAGATCCTGGCGGTCCCTTCCCTGGAGGCCAACTGCCTCGACGCGGCTCTCGTCCATGAAGCGGCCATCGGCAAGATCGCCGGGGATCAGATCATCAAACTCATGACCCTGGGACTGACGGAAAGCGAAGCAGAAGAAAAGATCATCAGTGGCTTCCTGAAATAAAAGACCGGAAGAAAAGACATCAGCCGCAAAACGCCGATGTCTTTTTCTGCATCTCTCCCTCATCCCTGAAAAGGAGGCGCTATGTCCATCACCTTACTGGCTTCATTCTGCGGGTATCTGGTCAAAGGGATGTGCGGCTTTGCCAATACGCTCGTCTTTGATGCCATCCTCAGTTTCTGGCAGGACAACATCGAGATCACGCCGGTGGATCTGCCCCTCAGCCTGGTCTCCAATCTGCTGATGGCCTGGCATGAGCACCGCTCCGTATCCTTCCGGATCTGGGGCCTGGGTGCCCTGTATATGATCATTGGCATCATTCCCGGCGCCTTCTTCCTGAAGACACAGAATCCGGGAATCATCAAGCTGATCCTGGGCGGTCTGATCCTTTTCCTGGCGGCGGGCATGCTGCGGAAAAAGGATACTCAGGAAAGAAAGCCCTCTCCCATCGTCAATATGCTCATCGGCATCACAGCCGGATTCTTTTCCGGTCTTTTGGGCATCGGTGCGCTCATCAGTCTCTACATGGCCCGCGTCACCACATCCGTCGATGCGTTCCGGGGCAATCTGTCCGTCCTTTTCATCGTGACGAACACTTTCCGGCTGCTGCTCTATTTCCATACGGGCATCCTGACCGCATCGACACTTGCCACGACAGCCTCTCTGATCCCCGCCATGGCAGTCGGCCTGTGGGCCGGACTGAAACTCTCCTCACGGCTCGACGAGGCGCTCGTAAAAAAGATCATCCTCTTTTTCCTGATCCTGTCAGGGCTTTCCCTGATCGCTCTCAATCTTTGATTTGCTTCCGTCTGCTGAGAAAAAACAGGCAGCAAAGCCAAATCGGGGAAACGAAACGGGCATCCCGGGCCAACTGATACGTTGCCCGTTCATCACATCACTCCGGCGGCAGCGTCTGTTCATCCCAAAACATATGGACCCGCACGGGCCCCAAAAATTTCTCCTTATTAAAAAATGCCGCAGGGTCCGGTCATTCCGGGCTGTGCGGCATTTTATCAGAGAAACGGCCATGCTTTTTCAGGAAGTACATGCAGCAGAAGCAGAGCAGGAGCTGCAGCAGGCTGGAACAGGGTGTTGCCAGACCGATATGGAATAAGGAAACAGGCCGGCGGAGACTCATGAGGTAGGAAACGGGGACCCGAACCCCCAGGGCACCCGCAATGCCCTGGAACATGACGAACTTGGTAAGGCCCAGACCATTGAAAAATCCGATGAAGCAGAAGAAGAAACTCGTCAGCAGACAATCCAGTGCATAAGCCTTCAGGTAGTCCGCCGCGGCGGCAGTCACGTCCGGTGCTTTGGAAAAGATACCGGCCAGTACGGCCCCATGGAAGAAAGCAAGCCAGCCCATGACACACCCGCAGAGAAAGGAAACAGCGATTGCGGTAAAAAGTCCCCGCAAAGCCCGGTCCATGCGGCCGGCGCCGCAGTTCTGGGCCGTAAAGGCCGACATGGACTGCATGAAGGCTGCCGGCACAAGCATGACAAATCCGCATACCTTTTCGGCCACACCCACACCGGCGGATGGAACGACACCGAGATTGTTCACCAGAGCGAGGATGATGAGGAAGGATGATCCCACAAGGATGTCCTGTACCGCAAGCGGGATCCCCAGCGAGAGGACGCGGCGGATGATGGCGTGTTCAAAATGAAAGTCCTCCCGCCGCAGGGTAAAAGGAAGCTGTTTTTTTCGTATCAGATGAACAGAAATGACGACGCTCAAAAGCTGTGCAAGGACGGTAGCAATGGCTGCCCCCGCCGCACCCATATGGAACACGGCCACGAGGAGCAGGTCCCCCAGGATATTGCTGACACAGGCGATGGCAACGGTATAGAACGGTGTAGCTGAATCACCGAGACCGCGGAAGATGCTGCCGATCAGATTATAGGCCACGACGACGGCTGCGCCGCCTCCGCAGATGCGGATATAGGACCGTGTCAGTCCGAACGCCTCGAGCGGCGCATTCATCAGACTGGCAAGGGGCCCGGCAAAGACGCTGAGGCCCACAGTGAAAAGAAGTCCGATGATACCGAAGAGGCAGAGCGAAGCGCCCGTGATCCTGCTGCCGTCGCGGGGCTTTTTCTCCCCGATCTTCTGTCCCAGGAGGACCGTGGTACCCGTCGCAAGTGAGCTGATGAGATTGGTCACGGTCTGCATGAGCTGGGACCCGGTCGCCACAGCGGATACGTCCGCACTCGATGCAAACTGCCCCACAACGAGCAGATCCACGGCGCCATACATGGCCTGCAGGAAAAGAGCAAAAAGGACGGGCACGACAAAGTGCAGGAGAGAGGTCAGGATATTTCCTTCCGTAAAATCGTTATGTGCTTCCATACAGATAGACTCCTTACTAAAAAACGCCGGATAAGAGCTGACGCCTGCCAGCCATCTTATCCGGCGTACTGTTTCTTCCTAAAACAGCATCCTCCGATGAACATTCCATATTCTAGCGAATCAAAGATGAAATGTCAACAGGCAAAACGGACCTGCTCCGCCGGGACCGCAGCCGTCCTGTACCCGGAGATCACAGAAGCGGGCTGTCCGGTCTGTTTTGGCACAGGGGTGCTGTTCCTGCATCACTATAAGAAAAATCTTCGTTTTTCATTCTGGATTTTATGTAAAAAAAAAAGGTTCCCATTTTTTTTGAGTGTAAAATCTCCGTTTTTTATAAGATTTGAAACACATTGAAGATAAAATATGAATATTCCTCTCTTTTTAATTTATTTTATTCACTTTTTTCGTCATCATACACTATAATTAGATGGTAAAGTCTTAAAGCATTCTTTGGAGGTGTCCGTAATGAAAATCGATTTGAACTCAGACTTGGGCGAAAGCTTTGGTAACTATAAGATCGGGATGGACGATCAGATCATCCCGCTCATCACTTCAGCAAATATTGCCTGCGGCTTCCATGCCGGGGATCCTTCCGTAATGAAAAAGACAGTCGCGCTTGCCGTGAAGAACGGGGTCGGCATCGGAGCCCATCCCGGATATCCTGATCTTGTCGGGTTTGGCAGAAGAAAGCTGGCTGCCTCTCCGGACGATGTCTATGCGATGATCGTATATCAGGTGGGTGCCCTGGCCGCATTTGCCAAAGCGGCCGGCGGCCGGCTGCAGCATGTCAAACCCCATGGCGCCCTGTATAATACGGCAGCCAAAGACGCTGTTCTGTCAGAAGCCATTGCCCAGGCTGTCTACGATGTGGACAAAGACCTGATCCTCTATGCTCAGCCCGGTACGGAAAGCATCAAAGCTGCTGAAAAGATTGGTCTGAAGACCGCCTGCGAAGTCTTCGCGGACCGGACCTATCAGGATGACGGTTCCCTGACGCCGCGGACCCAGCCCGGCGCGATGATCACGGACGAAGCCAAGTCCATTGCCCAGGTCCTTTCCATGGTCCTTGACAAGAAAGTCACGACCCTGAGCGGCAAAGTCATCCCCATCAAGGCCGATTCCATCTGTGTACACGGTGATGGCCCCAAAGCCCTTACCTTCGTCAACAAGATTCGCGAAACATTGAAAAAAGAAGGTGTAGAAATCGCACCGTCCGGTTCCTTCATTAAATAAGGGACTGCAATCCACATCTGAAATGAAGCGTTAAAAATGCTTACAGGCTTCCCGGCCTGTAAGCATTCCTTTCGTCACGAAAACGCTGCGTCATCACATGCGCCGCGCTTCCCGACCGTCCAACGCTCCATACGGAACGGCATCCGCATGTACACAAACCACAAGGAGGTTCCAGACATTGGAAACCGCAGAGGATTTTTTAAAACAGGCGACGTACCATCCGGTCGGCGAAACCGCTCTGATGGTATCGTTCGGCAATATCATTTCACCGGAAATCCTGCGCTGCACTTCGGCCCTGATGGACCAGCTCAGGGCGCATCCGTTTCCCGGCATCATTGAATTTACCGCATCCTATACGGGAGTTACGATCTTTTATGACCCCCGGATTGCAGCCCGGAATTCCTCCCTGCCCGATTCGCCCATGGGCAGAGGATATTCCGAAGTGCTCGCACGCACGAAAGACCTGATGAAGAACATCGTCCTTTCCAGCGGGGATACTTCTCCGCTCGTCAGGATCCCGGTCTGTTTCGGCGGAGAATACGGACCGGATCTGGAAAGCGTGGCCAAAGCCCACGGTATGACTCCCGAAAAAGTCATCCAGGTCTTTTCAGATGCAGAATACCTCGTCTATATGATCGGTTTTACGCCGGGGTATCCCTACATGGGCGGACTGCCGAAAGAACTGGCAACGCCGCGCCGCAAGACGCCCCGTCTGGCCATCCCGAAAGGATCCGTTGCCGTCGGCGGCGCCCAGGCCGGGATTTATCCGATGGAATCGCCTGGCGGCTTCCATCTGCTCGGACGGACACCGCTGGAACTCTTCCGTCCGGAAAACAAAGAAGATCCCACCGTGCTCCATGCCGGTGACCACGTCAAGTTCTACGCCATCGATGAAGCCAAGTACAAAGAAATCCTGGAGAAAGAAGGCGCAAAGTCATGCAAATAGAAGTCAAAAAAGGCGGACCGCTGACCACGATCCAGGATGCAGGGCGCCATGGATACCAGCAGTATGGCGTCGTCGTAGGGGGAGCCATGGATCCCGTATCTCTGAGGATCGGGAATATGCTCGTGCAGAATCCCCAGGGAGAAGGCGCCCTTGAAATGACCGTAAGCGGTCCTTTCCTCAAAGTGCCCGCAGGGCTTGTCTTTGCCATTACGGGAGCCGACATGGGACCTAAACTCGGCGGCAAACCGGTGCCCCTCTGGAAGCCGGTCTATGTGGCAAAAGATACGACCCTCAGCTTCGGGTTTGCCAGCAAAGGTGCCCGTGCGTACCTGACCGTGGCCGGAGGATTCGATGTCCCGGTCGTCATGAACAGCAAAAGCACCTATCTGCGTGCTGCGATGGGTGGATATAAGGGCCGCCTGCTGGAAAGCGGCGACCTGCTCACGACGGGTACACTCACTCCTTCTCAGGAAGCACTGCGGGACAGGCTCGCTGCCAGAGTGCGGGGCAATGATGCGTTCGCGGCCGCTCCCTGGTCCATCGACTGCGGCTATATCTTTGAAGATGCGCCCATCCATGTGACGCAGGGTCTCCAGTACGACTGGTTCAGTGCAAAGGGACTGGAAACATTTCTCTCGTCGCCCTACACCATCTCGGCCAATTCTGACCGCATGGGATACCGGACGGACGGTCCTGCCATTGAGATCAGGGAAAAAAGAGACCTCATCTCTGAGCCCATCAACCTGGGTGCCATCCAGGTACCTCCGGACGGCAAACCCATCATCCTGATGGCCGACCGCCAGACGACGGGCGGCTATCCCAAGATCGGGCAGGTCATCCAGACGGATATTCCCCGCCTGGCCCAGCGGCTTCCCGGACGGATCATCCATTTCGAGGAAGTCACCATCGGTGAAGCGGAAGCTTCCTATGCCCACCAGGAAGAATACCTGGAGATGCTGGCAGCCCATATCCCGGAAATGGAAAAACGTCTGTAAACATCCGGCCGGAAAACAAAGGGACCGTGAGGCTATGGCGCTTTGATGGATGCTTCGATGCTTCGATGCTTCGATGCTTCGATGCTTTGGAACTGTACAGCTAAAACAGGAGCTGTGGAAAAATGAGCAGTCATTTTTTCACAGCTCCTGTTTGTTTTCTCCATGAAGCATGCCGGATCCGGCATGCTTTTTCACAGGGCAGGGATTTTTTTAACTTCTTACTATAATATAGTAGAAACAAAGTTCAGGAAATCCCGTCCTCTAAAAATCATCTCCAGACAGCCTCGGCCCGTTTGATGTTCTCCCGGATCGTGCTGCAGCATTTCCTGAATTCAGCCAATTCCTCCGCTGTCAGGGTATATTCCATGACCTGCTCCACTCCGGCGGCGCCGATCACAGCGGGGCAGCCTGCAAAGATGCCTTTTTCTCCGTATTCGCCGTCCAGCGGGCAGCTTGCAGCCATGATGCGTTTTTCATCATGGAGCACCGCATTGGCCAGTGCCACGGCGGTACTGCAGATCCCGTATTCCGTGCAGCCTTTGCCCACATAGGTCACCCAGCCGGCCTTGATCGTCCGTTCCTTTATTTCGTCCTTATTGAACACGAAACGGGGATCTTTTTCGAGTTCGCTGAGCGGTTTGCCGCCGAATTCGATGAGGGACCAGGGCACCATCTGGGCATTGCCGTGTTCTCCCATCATATAGGCCGTAATGGACTTGTGATCCAGGCCGGTCTGCTGCGCGATCGCGCTGACAAGGCGCGATGAATCCAGCCCTGTCCCGGTCCCGAAGACATGACCTTTGGGCAGGCCGCTCAATTTAGCGATCAGGTCGGTCACGACATCGCAGGGATTGGTGATATTGATGAAGATGCCCTGGAAACCGCCGGCCATGACCCTGGGGATGAAATCCGCCACCTGAGCCACGGTAAAATTCATTTCCGTGTCGCGGTTGTGGGTAACGAGCAGTTCGATCTTGCCGATGGCATTGATGATGATGTCGCAGTCGCCAAGTTCCTCATATTTCGCGATGACGTAGTTGACGCGGTGCGGCATAAACCTGACCGCATCCATCAGGTCCTGTCTTTCGCTGATGAGTTTCTGCTCCCGGACATCGCAGAGTTTCACGATATCCGCAGCCCCGGTAACGCCCAGGGTGAATGCCACATGGGCGCCCACATGACCAAGACCGATTACGCCAATGACTCTTTTTTTCATCATATCCAGGCATCTCCTTTTGACTGAATACTCTTCCTGCGCGCTCCCGCACGGAAGCGGCAGACCTCCCCCGCACCGCAGTGACTGCAGCATGCAGCATTTTCCCCACCGGACGGACCCGGGTCCTGACAGCACAGAAAACAAAAGTCAAAAACATGTTCTCTATATATAAAAAGCGCTTTGTCTCCCAAGAGACAAAGCGCTTGAAGCTCTGCGGTACCACTCTTTTTGCCGCCTGCGGCGGCCTCTTATCCAGCATCATCGGGCCCTCTGCGGCCCGTCCAATGCCCGGCGGAGTAACGACCGCCTGACGGCTCCGACTACTGTCATTTCACCGGAGCAGCTCCCGGGCCAGATTCACAGAGGACTTCCTTCCTGCCTTGCACCACCCGGCAGTTCTCTGAAAGGCCTGTCCGACCGCTACTATTCCCGATCGATGCTTTTCATTCCATTTTTTATTGGTTTAACTTTTATTATATATGTTTTCGCCATTCTGTCAACAGATTTTCTTATGCAATTCCTGGAATCTAACCGGAAAACAGCTCATATTTTCCATCTTTTTTCACAAAAATTCCACAAAGAGTAACAATCCGCTTCTCAGCGATAGGAAAATCCAGTACAGGCCTTTCGAAAAGTACACTCAACAAGGACGTTTTTTATAATCTTCCTTCTATATGAATTAGAAAATTACACTTTCTTTGTTTTTTGGATTTTTACAGAAAAGAGTGTTGACATTTTTGTATACAAGTGATAGATTAATTCACTGACAAACGCATCCGAGAAAAAACAATGTCACTCTGCTGCCGGATTCCTGAACCGGTAACATTTTGCGAAAGGAGTTAGATTTATGAACGGATTAACACTTGTTTGTATTGCCATCATCGTATTTGCGTGCGGTTATCTGTTCTACGGTCGCTGGCTCGTTAGGACTTGGGGAATCGATCCGGATGCGAAGACCCCTGCCTACCGCTTTGAAGACGGCCGTGACTTTGCACCGGCATCGCGCTTTACTGTCTTTGCCCATCAGTTCTCCTCCATCACGGGTGCAGGCCCTGTCACGGGCCCGATCATCGCCTGCATGTTCGGCTGGCTGCCGGCTTTCCTCTGGCTGCTCGTCGGCGGCATCTTCTTCGGTGCCGTGCAGGATTTCACATCCCTGTATGCTTCCGTAAAGAACGACGGCAAATCCATGGGCAAGATCATCGAACAGTATGTCGGCCACACGGGCTGCAAGCTGTTTCTGATTTTCGCCTGGCTGTTCTCCCTGCTCGTCATCGCAGCTTTCTCCGATATCATGGCCAGCACCTTCAACGGCTTCTCCAAGACCGGTGCTGAACTGGGTCCGAACGCTGCCGCAGGTTCCATTTCCACCCTGTACGTATTCGTTGCCATGATCTTCGGTGTCATTACGCGCCGTTTCAAGATCACCGGGGGCAAGGAAATCATCCTGGCCATCATCTGCATGGTAGCCATGATCGCCGGCGGTATCGCCCATCCGATCTTTGCTTCCCGCACTTCCTGGCTGTATGCGACGTATGCATACTGCTTCATCGCTTCCGTCCTGCCCATGTGGCTCCTCATCCAGCCGCGTGACTATCTGAGCGTATTCCTGCTGCTCGGCATGATCTTTGCCGGTGTCGTCGGCATCATCGTCGGCAACCCGACGCTGAACATGCCTGCTTTCAAGGGCTTTGTCGTAGGCGGCAAACCCATGTTCCCGATCCTGTTCGTCACCATCGCCTGCGGTGCCGTTTCCGGTTTCCACAGCCTGGTTTCTTCCGGTACTTCCTCCAAGACCATTTCCAACGAAAAAGATATGCTCCCCGTTGGCTATGGTTCCATGCTGATTGAATCCGTCCTTGGTGTGGTTTCCCTCGTCATTGCCTGCTCCGTCGCAGTTGACGGTGCGCTTCCGAAGGCTACTCCGTTCGCCATCTTCGGTTCCGCCATCGGCAAGTATTTCGCCATCTTCGGGATCCCTCCCTATGTCAGCAACTGCATCGTGACCATGTGCATTTCCGCCCTGGCCATGACCACCATCGACGCCGTTACCCGTATCGGCCGTATGATGATGCAGGAATTCCTGTCCGAATATGACAGCCCTGTTTCCAAGTTCCTGAGCAACACCTATGTGGCCACGATCGTGACCCTGATCCCGAGCTACCTGCTCTGCCTCGGCGGCTATCTGAACATCTGGCCGCTCTTCGGTGCAGCCAACCAGCTGCTCGCTTCCCTCGTACTCATCGGCCTGGCCGTATTCCTGCGCACCACGGGCCGCAAGAGCTGGATGCTCTACGTCCCGATGTGCTTCATGTTCATCGTGACCATGACAGCCCTTTGCATGTCCGTCTATGGCATCTACACCAAGATGATGGCAGGCAAGTTCGTGCTGATGGTTGACGGTCTGCAGCTCGTCGTAGCCATTGCCCTGATGGCACTGGCCATCCTTGTCGTCAAGCACTGCGGCAAGGAACTGGTAAACCCTGAAGAAGACAGCAGCACCGATATCCAGTCCCAGAACTGATATCCTTCGATATCAGCAAATCCCGTTCCACCCGGAACGGGATTTTTTTATTCCCGTACCCGGTGCTCCCCTGTGTCCGGTAACGTTTTTCCTTCCCCTCTCCTGCCATTTTTCCTATTTTCAAAACCATTTCCTACAGGTATAATAGAATATTCCGGCGGACAGTCTTTTAAGACATGGTCCCGGCGGAATAGAAAGGAGGTCCTTCATGGAACCTTATTCCGATTCTCTGTTTGCGCTCCCGCCGCTTTCCCCCACTGCCAAAAAAGCGGGAAGAAAGAAAGGAAAGGGGTCCCTCATCCTTCCCCATTCCTATGTGATTATCGATATTGAAACGACAGGGCTCTATCCGGCCCGCGATGCCATCATTGAAATCGGGGCCATCCTGGTCCAGGGCAGCAGCGCAGTCCGCGAATTTCAGACCTTTCTCCAGCCCGAGCCCTACCGCCGGCTGACTCCGTTCATCACGAACCTGACCGGGATCCGCAATGAAGATCTTGCCCAGGCTCCCCGCTTTGCCGATATCCTCCCGGAATTCCGCAGTTTCATCGGCGGCTATACGCTTGCAGGCCATAATGTGAACTTCGATATCGACTTCCTGTATGACCGGATCTATCAGATCACGGGAGAACATCTCGACAATCCCTGGCTGGACACGCGCAGGCTTGCCAAAACCGTACTGCCCGGGCTTCCCCACTACAGCCTGGAGTTCCTGTGCCAGTATTTCGGGATCGAAGGCAATCATCACCGCGCCGTCGACGACTGCCGCCTGACAAAAGAAGTACTGGAAAAACTGTATGCCATAAGCAGCCGGAGCTGACCGCAGGGCACGCCGGCAGCTGAGAGCTGCATACAGGATAAGAAAAGCAGTGGACTGCACTGCCATGATCCCTCTTCGCAGAAGACTGGAACAGAAAGAGTCTGCGGGGAGGGATCTTTCCGTATCCCCAAAAAAAACAGGACCGCTCCGGAGAGAATTCCTTCCGTCTCCGGGACGGTCCGCAAAGAAAAAATCAGCTTTCAGGAATGTGCACCATAAAAAAATCCTTACTGGACGATGTCCAGTAAGGAGGGTACAGATCACGGACCTGTCCGGCGGCAGATCCAGTCGGAGGCTGTATGATCCTGTTCCATTGTCAGCCTGATGGAGCCCGCATCACGGTACCATCAAGCCCCTTTCAGCATGGGATCCCGGCCCTGCTGCGGACTTTCATCCCCGCAGCAGCCGGAGGAATTCATTTTCGTCGATAATCGTGACACCCAGGCTCCGGGCTTTCGTATATTTGCTGCCCGGATCCGCCCCGGCCACGACATAGTCCGTCTTTTTGCTGACGGAACCCGTCACTTTGGCGCCCACTTCCTGAGCCATGGTCTGCGCCGTGGCGCGGTCCAGTGTCGGCAGCGTCCCCGTAAAGACCATGGTCTTGCCGAAGAAGGGATGGTTCTCGTTTGCCGCAGCCGTGCCGAGCATCTTCATATTGAGTCCCAGTTCTTTCAGGCGCTCGATATAGTCCCGGTTTCCCGGATCCCCAAAATACGTCACGACGCTTTCCGCGATGACGGGACCGATATCCGGGATCTGCGCAAGTTCCGTCTGGGAGGCTTCCATCAGAGCATCCATGGTCCCATACCGGAGTGCCAGCGTGCGGGCTACTTTGGCACCGACGTGGCGGATGCCCAGGGCAAAGAGCAGCTTGTCCAGACTCTGCTCCTTGCTGGCCGCAATGGCCTGGATCAGGTTATGGGCGGATTTTTCTCCCATCCGGTCCAGATCGATCAATGTTTCTTCCGTGAGGAGGTAAAGGTCAGAAGGATCCTTGACAAGGCCCTTTTCCTGGAGCTGGTTCAGGACAGCAGGTCCGCAGCCGTCGATGTTCATGGCATCACGGGAGGTAAAATGGATCAGCCCCTCGCGGCTCAGCGCCGGGCAGTGCGGATTGGTGCAGCGCACGGCAGCTTCGCCTTCCTTGCGCACAACGGGCCATCCGCATTCCGGACATTCCGTCGGCATATGGAAGACCTGTTCCTTTCCGGTCCGCTTCTCCGGGACCACATGGAGGACTTCCGGGATGATTTCAGCAGCTTTGTTGATGACGACACGGTCTCCGATGCGGATATCCCGCTCTTTGATGAAATCTTCATTATGGAGCGTCGCCCGGCTGATGGTGCTTCCGGACAGCTTTACCGGATCGAGGACGGCCGTCGGCGTCAGGACGCCCGTACGTCCCACCTGGATGACAATGTCCTGCAGCGTCGTCTCTGCCTGTTCGGGCGGGAATTTGTAAGCCATCGCCCAGCGGGGATCCTTGCCCGTAGCGCCGAGGATGTTCTGCTGCCACACGGCATTGACCTTTACGACGACACCGTCCGTATCATAGCCCAGGGAAGCACGGCGGGCACCGTGAGCCCTGATCAGCTCGTTGGCCTCCTGGATCGTTGCGACCTTCGTACGGCCTTCCGTCGTCGTAAAGCCGTACTGCTGCAGCCGGTCCATGGATTCATTATGGGTCGGCAGGGCGCCGGTCCCGATCCCGTAGGCGAAGAAAGCCAGGGAGCGCCGGGCCGTGACGCGCGGATCGAGCTGACGCAGGGATCCGGCCGCGGCATTGCGCGGATTGGCAAATTCCTGCTCCCCTTTTTCCTGCCGTTCCTCATTGAGTTTCAGGAAGGCATGGCGCGGCATATAGACTTCACCCCGCACATCGAGGAGTTCCGGCATGGGGACACCGGGCACGGGCTTCAGGACCTTGGGCACGTTCCCGATCGTCCGCACATTCTCCGTCACATTCTCGCCCACATTGCCGTCGCCGCGCGTGGCAGCCCGGACGAAACGCCCGTTTTCATAGATGATGCTGCAGGCCAGGCCGTCGATCTTGGGTTCCACGACGTATTCGACCACGGTCCCCGCCGGCAGTCCTTCGTGCACACGGCGGTCGAATTCTTCCATTTCCTCCGGTGAAAAGGCATTGGCCAGGCTGAGGAGGGGCGTGATATGATGGACCTCCGTGAAACCGGGCTTGGCGTAGCCGCCCACATGCTGTGTCGGAGAATCGGGCGTGATGAGTTCGGGATACTCCGCCTCGATTTCCCGCAGTTCCCGCATCATGCCGTCATATTCGGCATCCGTGATGGTTGGCATATCCTGTACATAGTACAGATAGGAATTCCGGGCAATTTCCGCCTTGAGGGCACTGGCTCTCAGTTCGGCCTGCTCCTTTGTCATATTACTCATAGTATTCGCCTCTTATGCTTTCTGGAGTACCTTGTATTTCGTCAGGATGGATTTGATCCCTTTCCCCGGGAAAGCCACCTTGACGATCTGTCCATCCTCTTCATCCCTGGCTTCGATGATCGTACCGACGCCCCAGGTCTTGTGGCGCACCCTTTCACCGGGGTGGAAATGCACCGGTGCATCGCCGTCCGGGATGAAACGGCCTGCCCCTCCGGCCGGCACTTCCCGGCTGCTGCCGCGGCTTTGCAGGATGCCGCGCAGCCCCGACTCAGGCCGCTGCTGACGGAATCCTCCCGGTCCGCCGGAACCTGCTCCAAAAGCGCCGTGGTCCGGAACTGCATCCTGGATGAGCTGACGGGGGATTTCCTGCAGGAAGCGCGAAGGCGGGAGCATCACAGTCCGGCCATAGAGCATGCGGCTCCGGCAGCTGGTCAGGTACAGGCGCTTCTTGGCGCGGGTGATCCCCACATAGCACAGCCGCCTTTCCTCCTCCAGTTTATCCTCGTCGTCCAGGGAACGCTGGCTCGGGAAAAGACCTTCTTCCATACCGGCCATGAAGACCACGGGAAATTCCAGGCCCTTGGCAGAATGGAGCGTCATCAGCGTCACGCTGTCCTTACTCAGCCTGGCATCATCGATATCGGATACCAGAGCGATGTGGTTCAGGAAATCTTCCAGCGTGCGGACGCCTTCAGTTTCTTCCTCACTCATAAATTCGTCAGCGATCCGCATCAGTTCGTGCAGGTTCTCGATCCGCCCCCTGGACTGTTCCGTATTCTCCTCATTCAGGCTGTCCAGATATCCCGTTTCCGTAAGGACCCTGGTAATGAGATCCTTCACGGAAAGGCTGTCCTGTTCCGCCCTCAGTCCGTCCATGAGCCGGCTGAAGGCAGCAATCTTATCGAAAGCCCGGCCCAGGACCGGCTTCACTGCAGGGTTGGCCACGATTTCACTGAGCGTAAGCGGTGTCTGGTTCATAAAGCCGCGCAGTTTGGTGAGCGATACGGCTCCGATGCCCCGTTTGGGTTCATTGATGATCCGTTCCATCGCCTGCACATCGTGGCCGTTCACAAGGAAGCGCAGGTACGACAGGATATCCTTGATTTCCTTGCGGTCGTAGAATTTAAGGCTCCCGACCATGATATAGGGCACACCGCTGCGGATCAGCGTTTCTTCAAACATGCGGGACTGTGCGTTGGTCCGGTAGAGGACGGCCATATCACCGTACCGGAACCCCTCCCCCCGGAGGCTGCGCATATGATGGACGACAAAGTCCGCTTCGTTCCGGTCATTGAAAGCCTGGAAATAGACAATGGGCCTGCCGTTCCCGTTGTCGGTCCAGAGATTCTTGGGCCGGCGGGCCGCGTTGTGCTCAATGACTGCATTCGCCGCATCCAGGATGACCTGGGTGGAACGGTAGTTCTGCTCCAGTTTGAAGATCCGGGCTTTGGGATAATCCTTTTCAAAATCGAGGATATTGCGGATGTCCGCCCCGCGCCAGCCGTAAATGCTCTGGTCGATGTCCCCGACAGCACAGAGGTTGTTTTCCGGCGCACTGAGGAGCTTGGCCAGGAGGTACTGCACATGGTTCGTATCCTGATATTCGTCGATCATGACATAATGGAAACGCTGCTGATACTTCTCTCGGACTTCCCGGTCCTGCTGGAGCAGCCGCACCGTGAGCAGGAGCAGATCGTCAAAATCGATGGCATTGCTCGCCAGCAGCCGTTTGCTGTACTCGAGGTACACTTCGGCCACTTTCTTACGGTGGAAATCGTCCGCCTGTTCCTGGAACCGCACGGCATCGATCTGCGCATTCTTGGCATTCGAGATGATGGACATGAGGCTGTTGACGGGATAGAATTTCTCATCCAGTTTCAGAGCCTTGAGGACTTCTTTGAGGACATTTTTGCAGTCCGTCGCATCGTAGATGGTAAATCCCGGGCTGTATCCCCTGAGATGTTTGACTTCCCTCCGCAGCACCTGGTTGCAGAAGCCGTGGAACGTGTAGAGCCACACGTCCTTGGCAGCCGGTCCGACAAGAGCATCCACACGCTGCCGCATCTCTTTGGCTGCCTTGTTCGTAAAAGTGATGGCAAGGATGTGGTACGGTGCCACGCCTTTGGCAAGCAGATACGCGATCCGCGTCGTCAGGACCTTGGTCTTGCCGCTGCCGGCGCCCGCCAAAATTAAAAGAGGCCCGGCTGTTTGCTGCACAGCCTCAGCCTGTTGTTCGTTCAAAGAAGATAATAAATCCTGCATTTTTTCCTCGATTCTTCTGTTTTGTCCCTAACATTCTAACAGATTCAGCCCATTTTTGCTATAATAGAAGAATCATCCAGGAAGCGTGCTGCCAGGCTGTGCCCGCTTTGGACAAAAGCCCTCCTGGAGGCTCTCGGGCCTGCCGGGCGGGGATCCATCCGGCGCCCCGGCTGCCGGGAAGCGAATGGCTGCACACCTCCGTATTTCTTCTGAAAGGAAGCTGTCATGTCCCATACACCTTATGTGCCCGCTGAATACCTGAACAAACTCTGGCGGGCTGTCATTGAATTCAACATGATCGAAGAAGGGGACCGCATCCTCATCGGTCTTTCCGGCGGCAAGGACAGTATGTTCCTGACGGCGGCCCTGGCCGAGATCCAGCGCCATTCCCCCCGCCATTTCGATCTGGAAGCCTATACCCTGGACGGCATGTTCGCACCGGATTTCCCCAAAAAAGAACTGGAGATGTTCTGCCGCCGGTATGGCCTGAAACACTGGTCGGAACAGGTCAACGTCGAGGAAGTCTGGAACCACCGCGGCAACACGCCGTGTTTTTCCTGTGCCTACTTCCGCCGGGCGGCCATGAACCGCAAAGCCCGGGAACTGGGCTGCAACAAGGTGGCCCTCGCCCATCACAACGATGACGCCGTGGAGACCCTTATGCTGAACCTTTTCCAGTCAGGCCAGAACAGGACCTTTCTGCCGGTGACCTATCTGACCAGGACGGGTCTGACAGTCATCCGGCCCCTGCTCTTCTACCGGGAGTCGGAAATCATCGCCTACGGCAAAGCGATCGGCCTGCAGCCGCTCAAGAATCCCTGTCCCTACGACGGGCATACTGAGCGGCAGGATATGAAGGAGCTCGCTGTCGAACTGGATAAGAAAATCCCGCATTTCTATGATCATATGGCCTCGGCGCTGCGGCACTCTGACGAAGAGGAGCTCTGGCCGGCACGGCCGACCCAGAAAGAAATGCTGGCCCGCTTCCGGGCCTTCTGGAAAAAACAGCCCCATTGACGGCATTGCATAAAGATGAGATTTTCTGTTTAAGAAAGGGAAAGTTGTTATGGAAGAAATGTTAGACAGCGTTTTCCATTTAAAGGAAAACAAGACCTCCGCCCGGACGGAGATCATCGCAGGCATCACGACCTTCATGACGATGGCCTACATCCTGATCGTCAATCCGCTGATCCTGAGCGCCGCCGGCATGGATAAAGGTGCCCTGCTCACGACGACAGCCCTGGCTTCCGCTCTGGGAACCCTGTTCATGGCGCTTTTTGCGAACTATCCTTTTGCTCTCGCACCGGGCATGGGGCTGAACGCCTATTTTGCCTACACGGTCGTCATCCAGATGGGATATTCCTGGCAGATGGCACTGACCGCCGTCTTTGTCGAAGGCATCATCTTCATCGTGCTCTCCCTGACGAACGTCCGGGAAGCCATCTTCAACGCCATCCCCCTGACGCTCAAACGGGCCATCTCGGTAGGTATCGGTCTCTTCATCGCTTTCATCGGCCTTTTGAACGCTAAGATCGTTGTCGCCAATCCGGCTACGAAAGTTTCGCTGTACTCCTTTACCAAATCCATGGCGGACGGATCCTTCCACAGCGTGGGGATCACCGTCGTCATCGCGCTCATCGGGATCCTGTTCACATCCTATCTGATCATCAAAAACGTCCGCGGCAATATCCTGTTCGGCATCCTGGGTACATGGGTACTCGGAATGATCTGTGAAGCCACGGGCCTTTACGTCCCGGATCCCAAACTGGGCGCCTTCAGTGTCTTCCCCGACCTCTCCCGCGGCGCTGCATCCTTTGCGCCCATCAGTCCGCTGCCCGTCTGGGGTCAGCTGGATTTCAGCAATGTCCTGTCCCTGGACTTCTTCGCCGTCATTTTCGCATTCCTCTTCGTCGACCTCTTTGATACGCTGGGCACGTTGATCGGGGTAGCCTCCAAGAGCAACATGCTCGACGAAAAGGGCCGTCTGCCCCACATCAAAGGTGCCCTGATGGCGGATGCCTGTGCAACCTGCACCGGTGCCCTGATGGGTACGAGCACCGTCACGACCTTCGTGGAAAGCGCCGCCGGCGTCGCTGAAGGCGGCCGCACGGGCCTTACGTCCGTCACGGTGGCACTGCTCTTCATCCTGTCCCTCTTCCTGTCCCCGTTCTTCATGGCCATCCCGTCCTTTGCGACGGCACCGGCCCTGATCATCGTAGGGTTCCTGATGTTCTCGGCGGTCACGAAGATCGATATGACAAACCTGTCCGAAGCGCTTCCGGCTTACATCTCCATCATTGCCATGCCCTTCTGCTACAGCATTTCCGAAGGCATTTCCTTTGGTGTCATTTCTTATACCATCCTGAATCTGCTGACCGGTCATAAAGATAAGATCAGCCCGCTTATGTACGTGCTGACGGCTCTTTTCATCGGCAAATACTTCATGCTGTAAGGCCATGGCTCCAAACCTGCCGTCCCGGTCCGTTCCGGGGCGGCAGGTTTGATTCACCCCATATTTTGGAAAGATGCCGGATGGCTGCAGGCAGAAGGACCGGATCACAGTGAAGAAGTATGGGAAGTATGAAGCATCGGGCAGCCCTCTTCCTGCCGCGCCCTTCCAGCCTGCCTGTCAGGGAAGACCGGAAAGAAAGGATTTTCCAGGCGCTGGTTGAAAACATGCAAAAGGATCTGCAAAGAAATGATTGCTCGTTTCTTCACAGATCCTTTTCTGATGCTTACGGGCCAGGGTTCCCAGTCCGGCCGCAGAGACGGCTGCCGCACCGTTTACAGCCGCACAGCGCCAACGCATCACAGCTTCACAGCTGTACATCCCACCCGTTTGCCCCTGATCAGAGGAAACGGGAAATAAAATCGAGGATTTTCCCGATGCGCTTCAGTTCGGTCTCATAACCGCTGATTTTTTCGGTAATCGCCGCATCAGCCTGTCCGCTTGCCACAGCCTGTGACAATTCATCCAGCTTGGCCATGATTTCATCCTGATGGTCCACCAGCAGCCCGGCAAGCTTGCCGACGACCGGGTGATTCAGGATTTTCTCGACAGCCTGCCGCTGCTCTTCCAGCGAAGCCTGGCTGCTGCCGCCCTGTTTCCGGGCCTGCGGCGCACTGGTGCTTCCTTCCTGGGCGCCGTTTTGACTGCTGCTCCCACTTTCACTGCCGCCCGCCTTGTCGAGGACTTTTTCCCTGATCTTTTCATAGATCGGGCCGACCGGTGAATCTTTCACTTCTCCCAGAGCCTTCTGGAGCTCTCCGCCGGGCTGATTGGCTCCCTGCTTCTGACCGGCGCCCGTCTTCTGCAGGACTTTGCTGTAATACCCTTTGAGATTCGTGATTTCATGGAGCTGCCAGCTGCCCTGAGGTCCCTTCTTCATGCGGAGGACCAGCGTATCCGTCCCTACGGAAGGATTCTCCAGGCGGATATTCACGAGAGCCTCGTCTCCATGGACCTTTCCGGCTTCCACATCTTTCAGCGTCAGGCTTTCCCAGTCCACGCGAAGAGCCCGGTCGGGATCCGTCTTTTTATAGGGATCGTCCCAGTCACCATTCATGACACCATTCATGATGACCTGTTCCTCATGCTTTATATACTCTTCTTTGTCCGACTCATTGTATTCATGGGTCACACCATTTTCCCATTCAGCTTCGCGGACGGCGCCAAACCCCTTCGACAGGACTGAGTCCAGATCCGTATAGGTCTGGAAGGCCACCACATCATGCTCATTGACGGATTTCCGGATCAGTTTGACCGCATACTGCGGCGTCTTTGTATAGTAGAGGAAATACCAGCCCAGGACGACGCCCACGATAATGGCCAGCACGGCGGCAATGGTAATCCGCTTGCGCTTTTTCCTGCGGCGCGCCTCTTCTTCCTGTGCGCGGGCACGGGCCTCTTCGGCGGCTTTCAGCCTGGCCCGGGCCGCAGCCTGAGCTTCCTCGCCGTAATCCGCAGGCTGGGGATGGATATATCCGCCCGCGGTTCCATAGCCGGATTGTCCGGCAGCACCATAGCCCTGCGGCCCGGCAGTACCATAACCGTCCGGATATCCGGTCCGGCCCGCAGTCCCCTGGCCATCCGTCCCGGCAGCTCCGCCGCCGGCATTTCCCTGATATAAACCGTGACCGGTCACCGCCCGGCCGGAAGGAGCAGGGCCTTCTCCGCCCGCATCCCTCTGTCCGTACGGATACCCGTTCGAATGCTCTTGCGTCATGATCAAATTCTCCTTTGTGCAGCTAACCCGGAACCCTCTGATGATCCGACGGTTCCCCGGACACCACGGTCCGCCGCGTCCTATTATAGCAAACCTGATCCCTGCGGGAACGAACATTCTGTGAACTGTCCGTCCGCTCCGCGCAAAAAATCCGGCAGAGACGCTCCTTTGCGGGAACCGTCCAGCCGGATCTTCAATTAATACTGCCGCTCAAACAGCTGTTTCTGTTCAGTCCATCCTTCTGAAAGGTTCAGCCATATCCTGGACTTCACAGCCAATGGTCTTCAGTTTGTCCATGACCCAGTCCTGATTGCAGGTGCCGGTCTCTTCCAGCTCCTTCAGGTTATTGCGGTCACGGGTCGTGATCTTGACGGACTGAGTCAGCACTTCCTCGGCGTTAGCCGGGTTGATGAAAACGATGCCGTCAGAATCGGCTACGACGATATCACCGGGGCAGACGATCTGACCGCCCACGACGATGGGCACATTGACTTCACCGGGACCGTTGAAATACGGCCCGTTCGGGCTGATGGCCCGTACAAAGACGGGGAAATTCTCCATCTCGGAAAGTACGGCCGAATCACGGGTGGCACCGTCGATGATCATGCCCTTGACACCGCGGGCACGGCAGTACTTGGCAGTGACTTCACCGGCCACGGCACGGTCTTCGAACCCGCCGGCATCGATGACGACGACATCTCCCCGTTTCATATACTGGATGGCAGCACGGAACAGCAGATTGTCGCCATGGGGCAGACGAATGGTGAAAGCCGTTCCCACCATGGAACGGGTGTATTTGCGCATGGGCTGGATCCGGTGATCCACGGCACCGAATTTGGACATCGTGTCGTCGAGATCGGAAACAGCCAAATCATAAAAGCGTCTGACCAGTTCCTTGGGCGGGCGCTCAAAATCCTTAAAAATCCTGCAGCCAATATTCATGATTATTTCCTCCTGTTCATATACATTCCCATTATAGGCTCTGAATCCCGGGAAAGTAAAATGCCGTTTTTGTTACGATTCTTATAAAAAAACTCTTATAGGCACGGCTGCCCGATCACTCCACTTTTCTGCCCAGGGCCCAGCCCAGCATGACGCCGAGACCGCAGAGCCCCACACTGAGAGCTGCGTACAGCACTCCCAGGGCGGACCTGCCCTGCCGGAAGAGCTGCATCGTCTCCAGGGAGAAAGTGGAAAAGGTCGTGAACCCGCCGCAGATCCCGGTTTTCCAGAAAAGCATCCCCTGCGGGGACACGCCGCGGCCTTCAGCAAGGCCTGTCAGGAAGCCGATGAGCATAGCCCCCAGAAAATTGGTCAGCAGCGTGAGCACCGGCAGATCTGCCCTGAGCGGCAGCAGGCTGACTGCATAGCGGGCTGCCGCTCCCACGGCACCGCCGCAGCCGACATAAAGGAATTCCATTCGTTTCCCATCCTTTCCGTATCATTCCGGCCCTGCAGGCCGTCTGTTTCCTTTCTGTCCCTGTTTTGTCCGCACTCCCTCCAGGGCGCGGCGCACGGCATCCGTGAACCGGGCCATGGTCGGGGAAAGGAAATGGTTTTTCTTCCAAACGAGAAATGCGCCATTGCGGATGGGCGGATCCATGGGCACCATGACAAGCCCGTCCGGTACATAACAAAAATCCAGGGTCAAAGCCAGCCCCACGCCTTCTTCCACAAGGACACATTTATTGAAAAGGGACAGATTCATATAGGTGGCCTGTTTCAGCTGGTCCGCATACGGGCCAAACCAGTGCTCCAGCTGGTTATTGACGGAGCGCCGTCCTGCCAGGATGAGTTTTTCATCCACCAGGTCACAGGGTGAAATACTCTTTTGTTCTGCCAGCCGGTGATTTTTGGGCAGCAGGACGCTCCAGCAGTCTTCTTCCGGCATCCGGATGAACTGGAAGCGGCTGATATCCACCGGTTCGATCAGGAGCCCGAAATCGAGCAGACCCCTGTCAAGGCGTTCGGTGACATCGTCGGCGATCCCTGTATAGATGGAAAAATACACTTCCGGGTAGGTATCCTGGAATCCCTCCATGACATTTGCCAGAAAACGGAAATTCCGTGTCTCGCCGCAGCCGATGGAAATCTCGCCGGAAATGATCTCGTCCTTCTGCTCCATTTCCCGTTTCGTCCGGTCTGCCAGCTCGATCAGATCCTGTGCCCGCAGCTTCAGCCGCATCCCGGCCTCTGTCAGGACAATGCGGTGCCGGGACCTCTGGAACAGGGTAACCTTCAGTTCCTCCTCCAGCTGCTGGATCTGCCGGGACAGCGTCGGCTGCGTGATATGGAGGATCTGGGCAGCCCGCGTGATATTCTCTTCCCGGGCAATCGTCAAAAAATAGCGCAGCACACGTAATTCCACACTGAACTCCTTCCCAAAAGACGGCATAGTATGCCGCCGATGCAGTATTTTCGGTACAAAATGCGGCAAAATTTCCGTTCCTTCAGATATTTCCCGATTATTGTATCACAATTGATTCCAGCAGTACCGGACAGCTCCTGTTTTTGGGGATATCTGCAAAAAAATCCTGTTCCGGTCCGTTTCCGTCTGCGCTTATCAGCAAGGCGATCTCCAAAGATCCCATTTTTCAGGTTCCGGAGACGGGGCCGGAAAGAGTATTTGCCCCACCTCTTATTTGAAGAGCTTCAGCAGGTCGGACAGGCCAAAGGTCGTCTTCCGGTAAACCTTGTTATATAAAGCCTTTTTAGGATGAAGGATCCCCATGCCTTTTTTCCCATAGCCCGGGATAAGGGCCCGCTTGACGGACCGCTTCAGCTGTCCGGTCGTGCGGGCACTGATGGATTTTTTGAGACTGGGTGTCCGAAAACCGATTTTCAATTCCATTCACCTGACTTTCCGGATCGTTTCCTTCTGTCATTATACCGCACTCTGCAGCCTGAAGGAACAATGCTGCTGCGGCTTTGTTCCCTGAGTGTTGACAAGGCTGCCATTCCTTTTTATGATGGAATCAGCATGTCCTTGATAAAGAAGGTGAACTTGCCGTGCAGCGGCCTGATTTCCATTTCCACAAAGAACGCCATCCCAGTCTGATGCGGTTCATCCACCGGCTCCAGCTGCGGATCGCCACGGAACCAAAGCAGTTTGTCCTTTATTGCTGCCTGCGTTTTCTGGTCATCGTGACCATGGTCTGGTGCTTTTTGCTGGGCCAGTACGAAAACGTGGCGCTCTGTCTCCTGGCTCTGGTGCTTTTCCTCGTCCCGGCCTTCGCCGAGGAAAACTTCAAGCTCCGAATCCCGGCCCTTTTTGAATCCATCATCTATCTTTTCATCTACGCCGCGGCCATCCTTGGTGAAATCCAGCGCTACTACGTGCTGATCCCCGGCTGGGATACGATGCTGCACACCATGAACGGATTCCTCTGTGCCGCAGTCGGTTTCTCCCTCATCGACCTGTTCAACCGCAACAGTGCCCGGATCCATCTGTCACCGCTCTACGTCGTCATTGCAGCCTTCTGCTTTTCCATGACCGTAGGAGTCCTCTGGGAGTTCTGTGAATTTTTCGTCGACATCTTCTTCTACGCGGATATGCAGAACGACACGGTCGTCAGGACCATCGGCACACTGGCTCTCAACACGGACAGTGCCCAGAAAGCGCTGAAAATCGCCAATATCACGCGCACCGTCATCTACACGGCGGACGGCAGCACATATACCATCAATGGCGGCTATCTCGACATCGGGATCATCGATACCATGAAGGACCTCTTTGTGAACATGATCGGCGCCATCGCTTTTTCCATCATCGGGTACAATTACATCGTGGACCACCCGGCAAACAGCCTGGCGCCGGCCCTGGAGATCCGGCCCGAAACGCCGGAAGAAACCGAAGCCATCCGGCTCCACGTAAACGAGCTGGAAAAGCTGGCCGTGCACAAGCATGGCCCATCCTTCCTTTCAGCCGTCCTGAAGACCGGGTTCCAGCGGCTGGGACAGCGCTGGCCGGATACGGCACGGCGCCTGCAGGCATACTATGAGTCCCGCCGGGGCGAAAGCAGCAGTACCGTCACAGCCTGGGCCGCCATCCTGCTTGCCGCGGCGGAGTTCATCCTGCTCTATCCTCTGGGCAGCATCTTCCTGGATGTGACCCTGATCCTGATCACCCTGGCCATGATCGGCGGCCTTTCCGCTCTCCTTTTTGCGCCTGCCCGTTCGCACCGCCTGAAAGGACTCTGGGTCTGGACGCTGCTGTCGTGCCTCCTCGCTCACATCGTGCTTTACAAGACGCTGCAGAAACCCTCCATCACCTATGCGGATACGGAGCTCTGTCTCCTGGAGCTCCTGGCTGACCTGGGGACGCCGGTCCTCCTGTGGCATCTCATCAATAAAGAAGGCGTACTTAGGAAGCATTGAAGTTTTGACAGTTTTCTCCAAACAGCAAAGGATCTTCTCCATCCGGCATCATTCCGGATGGGAGAAGATCCTTTTTTCGTCCATACCTGCCGTTTTCAGGCATCAAGTCCCAGGACGCGCCGCGGCGTACGGCAGAGCATCTGCCGGAGCTCTGTTTCCGTGATGCCTTCCTCCAGCAGGACCGCAATGAAATGCTTCATGGCATCCACCGGGAATTCCCTGCCTTTCTGGCCCCGATCGGTAGAAAGGAAGCAGTGCTCCGCCCCGATCATGCGGATATGACATGCCATTTCCGCAGGGCTGCAGCTTCCGTCCTCAAGATTGTACCAGCATTTTTCAATGAAGGTCCCCTCCCGGGCCAGTTCCCGCTGCTGTTCCGGCGCCATCGCCGTCCGGTACCATTCCGGATGGGTCAGCACCATGCGGACACCCCGCCGGCAGCCTTCCCGGCAAAGGACAAGACTTTCCTCAGGGCTGATATGTCCCGTGGCAAGTGCCGCCCCATATTTTTTGACGATTTCCATGATCGTCAGTACTTCGGGCCTCAGGGCGCCATCCGCATCGAGGATGGAAATGCCGGGCCGCTCGAAGAAATTCTTCTGCAGAGCCGGATCGCGCAGGCAGTTGGCAGCATCCCGGGTCGGCATGAAGACCAGGCCCGCCCCCATCTCCAGGGCGCTCCAGACGGCGTAGGGGTTGAGTCCGCCCACGGGCCAGTTCAGGACCACTGTGCCAAAAGCCCTGGCCGTCCCGACCTTACGCCGGTTGACAAGCCGTGCCCGTGCCCCGGTGGGCTCATAATGCGATTTGATGACGACTCCTGCCATCCCCGCTGCCGAGGCCTGCTGGACGGTCTCCACATCGTCCAGGGCCCGCGGGAACTGGGACGGGATCGTATGGATATGCAGATCCCAGGCCCCCTGCAGCAGGGACGGGATCAGGCTTTTGTACGGCTCGTCAGAAAATTCCATGCTTTCTCCTCACTGTCTTCCGGTATTACAATTTAAAATCGATCACAGCGGAAACACCCACGCCCTGCACTCGGTTCACATTGGAAACATCGAGCTTGTCGATCGGGATCAGGCCCTTGATGCGGGCAAAATCACTGAACCCGAACTCCAGCTGGCCCACGGCTTTGACTTTATCCACCTGCGCTTTGGGGCCCACGACCTGCACTGCCCCGATGTAGCCGCCCTTGCCAAGGCTCAGGATGGGCACGACTTTGGTGGCATACTCCGTATCCATACTCTTCTGGGAAAAGATCTTGTTGATCGCCGTATTGATCTCACTCCCGAAGCGTTCGACCAGATAGGAGATCCCGCCAAGTTTCAGGACGGATCCGATGTCAAAAGCCTGTGCAGTCATGAGACCGCCCCCGAATCCAAAAAGTGAGGCCGCCAGTACGCCTGCAATGAACTGTTTCTTCATAGCGTGCTCCTTTCGCCGGTTTTTGCCATTTATTATATCACGTCACTGGATCCCGGCCAAAATGACGGGATATCGGAAATATCACTGGCCTTGCGGGATGGATTTTTCCCGGCCCATGGCCGCATCTCCCAGATGAGATTTTCTGCCGCTGCCTTCAGGTCTCCACAAGGAAGCCCGCCGCTTCCAGAGCGTCCCGGATTTCGTCCAGCACCTCTATACTGGGCGCTTCCACCGTATGATAATGGATCCCGTCCGCCATGTTCATCAGCGGTGCATCCGGATGGGCCGCGATCCTCGCCATGAACTGACGCACGCCGCGCCGGCTGGAAAGGTTCAGCTTACCCTCCAGGAGCCCGTAGACAGGATGCTGGATCAGGACATTGCGCACGGTTGCACCGGCATCGACAAAAATATTCAGTTCCTCCTCCATCTGATCGAAGGTATGGCGGACCTTGAAACGCCGCACCCGCGGTTCTTCTCCGGCCCGGATCAGATATCCCCGCGGCGTGGCAAGGACGGGCTCGTCGGCCGCCCGCAGCAGGGCAATATCCTGCACGATGACCTGACGGCTCACATGGAAGCGCCGGGCCAACTCGGATCCGGAAACAGGCTTGCCGGCTTCCCGCAGTTTTTCTTTGATTTTTTCCCGTCTTTTTGTACCTTCACTGGTCTGCACTGTCAATTCCCTCTTTCTGCAGCTCCGGCAGCTCCATTTCCGTCCGCCCGGTCTTTTCACAGATGCTTCCATTTTACACTTGACAAGCAATATGTCAAGACACAAGTCCTGTCAGATATGCGGTCATGGAAACGTATCCCCTGCAGGATCCCATCCCCCGTGTCTGAAAGATATTACACAGGAAAAGGCTCCTGTCTTTTTTGATTTTTCCGAACTTTATTTAATGATTTTACGTCTCTACCGTTGATATTCGAATATTTTTCGTAAATTTTATAAGTTATTCTTGAAATTGTTCGGATAATGTAGTATGGTAATACCATATTTTTACAGTATGCCAAAGCTGCGGTTTCTCAATTCTGTGAGGAGGTAATAAGCATGCGTATCGAGCACGATTTCCTGGGGGACAGGGAAGTTCCTGATGACTGTTATTATGGGGTCCAGACAATGCGGGCCATCGACAATTTCCAGATCACAGGACTCCGCATCGACCCTGATTTCATCAAGGCCATGGCTGTTGTCAAAAAGGCAGCGGCAATGACGAATATGGCCACTCACCGCCTGCCTCACGAAATCGGCGATTACCTGATTGCCGCGGCCGACGAAATCATCGACGGCAAGTGGCTGGATCAGTTTCCCCTCGATCCCATCCAGGGCGGGGCCGGAACTTCCATCAATATGAATATGAATGAAGTGCTCTGCAACCGGGCCCTGGAGCTCAAAGGGCTCCCCAAAGGACGGTACGACCTGATCTCACCGAACAATCACGCCAACATGGCCCAGTCCACGAATGACTCTTTCCCTACGAGCATCAAGGTCTGCGTCTTCACCAAGGCCGAAGCTCTCAGCAAGGCTCTGGAAAGGATGGCTGCCGAATTCGACGCCAAGGGGAAAGAATTCCATGATGTCATCAAGATGGGCCGCACCCATCTGCAGGATGCCGTCCCCATCACGCTCGGTGAAGAAATGGATGCCTATGCCTCCATCGTCCGCCGCTGCATCAGCCGGATCGACCGTTCCCTGGATGCCATCCGTGCCATCAATATGGGCGGCACAGCTGTCGGCACGGGCATCAACTCCGAAGTGGAATACATCGCCGAATATCCGGACATCCTGACAAGGCTGACAGGGCATCATTTCGAAACGTCCAGCAATCTGGTGGACGCCACGAACAGCACGGATTCCTACGCAGAGATTTCCGGTGCCCTCAAGACCTCAGCCCTTTCCCTGATCAAGATCGCCAACGATATCCGCCTCATGGCTTCGGGTCCGCGCTGCGGCCTGAATGAGATCACGCTGCCGGCCCGTCAGCCCGGTTCCTCCATCATGCCCGGCAAAGTCAATCCGGTCATTGCCGAAGTCCTGGACCAGACCTGCTATCACATCATCGGCAATGATCTGGCCATCACGCTTGCCGTAGAGAACGGACAGCTGGAGCTGAATGTCATGGAACCCGTCGTGGCCTTCAATCTCTTCAATTCTTTCCGCTATCTCACGAATGCCGTGAACACCTTCACGGACAAGCTGCTGAAAGGCCTGCAGGCAAACAGGGAGCAGTGCAAACAATGGGTCGACAACAGCGTCGGCATCATCACGGCTCTCCTGCCGCACATCGGCTATGAAAAATGTTCTGCCATTGCCAAAGAAGCCTATGCCACACATGTCCCTGTCCAGACCATCCTGGAAAGGGAAAACATTCTCAGCAAAGAGCGGATCGCGGAAATCCTGTCACCGCTGGAAATGACGCAGCCCGGCATCGCCGGTATCCCAAGCTCCCATATGCGGAAAAGATAGAGTTCCGCGGCAGAAAAATACCGCCAGCTGGTTTTCCGGCCGGCGGTATTTTTCTGCCGCAGCATGATCATTCTCATGGTATCCGGCGGAATTTTTTCTCCCGGATACAAAGTGCCCCCGGACAGGTTCCAGATTCCCGTATCCTGTCCGGGGGCGTTCCTTTAGGGTGGCTGGAAGCCGGTCACCGGCCGTCAGCACACCTGCAGCCATCATTTTCCGTTTGCTTTTTCCTCAGGCTGTGCATCCGTCCCGCGGGTATCACTGCCCCACACCGTCTGCATGATGGTCTTGTATTCCGCTGTCAGGTCGCGCAGCGCACATTCGATGAGGAAACGGACCAGATCCCCCAGCCGTCCGTTGTCATCGGACGTAAGGATACTGGCCTGAAGCATCAGGTCGCCGGCATCATTCAGGACGAATTTATACGGTTTGTACCTGTTGTTCAGATGGTTGGCCAGATGGTTCAGAGAAAGCTCATTATCATCATGGAGCGCCCTGGGAGCCACGAGGATGCGCAGCACGACGAACGGCGTATCATCAAAGAGCAGTTCGAACGGAACCATGCTGCCTGCGATATTGAAATTAGAATGGAAATACACGGGGTGCATCTCATGGTTTTCCGGTTCTGCGGTCTGGAAACCGGTTATGTTCTGTTCCTTGATGTATTTCTGGAATTGCTCGGCTTTCTTATTCAATGCTGACACGTCCTTTCCGAAACAATCAAGCTGGATTTGATGAAACAGTTTTTATGAGAATTTCAAGCTTCGTTTACAGATTTTTTAAAGGCCCGGTCCATAATGATACCAAAGGAAGGGGGGATTTCAGAGATACCTGACGAGTTCGCTGAGAGGTCTCCGCTGCTCATGGAGATGCGAAGGATGAGCTCCCTCCTGCGGATACCCCATGGGCATGAGCAGCACGGGCGTTTCGTTGTGGGACAGATGGAAAACATCGGCTGTCCGGGTCGGCGGGAAATGAGCCACCCAGCAGGAAGCGATGCCCAGCTCCCAGGCTTCCAGCATCATGTGCGTGGCCACGATCGCCGCATCCACTTCTCCCATGACGAAACCTTTCTCCATATCGTTGACCCACTGTTCATCACGGCAGGCTGTCACCATGAGGACGGCCGGCGCATTGAAAGCGCAGGGCGTAAGCTCACGGATTTTCGCGATGGCGTCACTGCTCTGGAGGACGTACACCCGGTAAGGCTGGTAATTATGGGCGGTCGGGGCAATGCGTCCCGCTTCGAGGATCTGCTCCAGTTTTTCTTTTTCAATCGGCTTTTCGCTGAATTTCCGCACAGAATAGCGGGCTTTGGCAAGTTCCATGAATGTCATCATGAATCACTCCTTTGTGTTTTCTCCGGCACTGCCCGTCAACAGGACAGGATTTCCGGTTCCCCCTCCGTAATGAGGAGGGTATGTTCCCACTGGGCCGACGCTTTGCCGTCCACAGTGCGGACAGTCCATTCATCCAGGGAATCGATGTACAGATCCGGATGGCCCTGATTGATCATGGGCTCGATGGTGATGACCATGCCCGGCACAAGCAGCATGCCCGTCCCCCGGCGCCCCACATGGGACACAAAGGGATCCTCGTGCATGGAAAGCCCGACGCCGTGCCCGCCGAATTCGCGCACCACGGAATATCCGTGCTTATGCGCAAAGGCCTGGATGGCCGCGCCGATATCACCCAGTGTATTGACCCAGCCCCTGGCAGCAAGCATGCCCCGGTGCAGGCATTCGCGGGTCACGCCGACAAGGTTTTTCCGTTCCGCCGAGACATTGCCGATCATGAACATGCGGGAAGCATCGCCCACATATCCCTTGTAGATGGTCGTAGCATCGACATTGACGATATCCCCACTCTTCAGGACCTGTTTGGGGTCGGGAATGCCATGGCAGATGACATCATTCACGGAAGTGCAGACACTCTTCGGAAATCCCTCATAATTCAGGCAGGCCGGAATGCCGCCATGGTCCACCGTATAATGGTAGACAATCTGATCGATTTCGTCCGTCGTCATCCCCGTGTGGATCGCTTTCTCCACAGCATCGAGGACTTCTGTATTCAGGCGCCCGGCTTCCCGGATCCCGGCAATCTGCTCCGGCGTCTTGATCATATCCATACGGGGCACTTCGTACCCTTTGGCTGCATATTCCATCAGCCTCATCTTGATTTCTCCTCTATCCAAGCTTCCGTCTCCTTTCTCTATTCTCATTGGAAACAAAATACGATATAATATTTTAGTTTCATTTCTGCCGCCAGCCTTTGGATGGACGGCGGTATCATTATAGCACATTTTTACGGCAGGAACAGACGGTTCTGCCATTCCGACCGGGCGGAAGGCTGCAGCCCGCTTTCCTTTGCCGTACCGTCCGAACCGGTCCGCGGCGCCTTCCGGTACCCCGCAGCGCCATGCCTCCGGCACAGAGCTGACGCACCCTGCATTTTTTGAAAGGATGGAATTTTCGATGGACATTTTCTTAAACATGATCCGCGGTTTCTGCATGGCCCTGGCGGACAGCGTACCCGGCGTATCCGGCGGTACGATTGCCTTCGTCCTCGGTTTTTATGATGAATTCATCAGTTCGCTCTTTTTCCTGACCCACGGGAACCGGGAGCTCAAGCGCAAATCCCTGATTTTTCTCTGCAAGCTCGGCCTTGGCTGGGTGATCGGCATGGGTTCCTCCGTCATGGTCCTGGGCAGCCTGTTCACTGTCCATATCTATGAGCTCAGTTCCCTCTTCCTGGGACTGTCGATCTTCTCCCTGCCCCTCATCCTGCGGGAAGAGAAAGAAGCCCTGAAACAGCGCAGCCGCATCGGTTACATGCTGGCCGGCATCCTCCTCGTACTGGTAATCACCTACTTCAATCCCGTTGGCGGCAAAGCGGCAAGTGTGGAAATCTCCCGCCTGACGCCGCTGCTTGCCGGATACATCTTCGTCTGTGCCATGATTGCCATCTGCGCCATGGTCCTGCCGGGGATCTCCGGCTCCACGATGCTGCTCATCTTTGGCCTGTACGTCCCGATCATCGGCGCCGTCCGGGAACTGCTGCATCTCAATTTCTCCTACCTTCCCGTCCTCGCGGTCTTTGGACTGGGCGTCATGGCCGGCATCATCGGGATCATCCGTATCGTCAAGAACGCGCTGGAACAGCACCGCGCCGCAATGGTCTACTTTATCCTCGGGCTGATGCTCGGCTCCCTTTACGCCATCATCATGGGCCCGACGACGCTGAAGGTCCCGCAGCCCGCCATGACCCTGGACACCTTCAGTCCCCTGTGCTTTATCCTGGGCGGCGTCTTCCTCTATATCCTGGAACGGCTCCGCCGGTTCTCCGAAGCAAAACTCCATCCGGAAGCCTTCCGCGCAAAAGCAGAAGAACAGTGACCGGCAGGCCCTGCCGCAGTGGGACCTCCGCATCAGAGCTGCAGCGAATGCGAAATCATTTGCTGCAGCTCTTTTCTTTTCCGATTCCAGTTGACATTTAAATTAGTATATGCTAACTTATTGATGATAAGAACGTCGATCGCTAATTATGGATCCTGCGGCTTTCCCGTCTCCCCGCCTTCAGACGGCAGGGACCGCACCGCTCCCGGATCCCTGGTTCCCGGTCGCAGAAAGGAAGTCCTCGTACATGCCTTTATCATTTGCCAAACCCGGGGATGTCTGCAAGGTCATCCGTGTCGGCGGAAATGCAAAAGTCCGTTCCCATCTGGAAAATCTTGGGATCACACTGGGCGCCGCCATCACAGTCGTCCAGAGCACACCGTCCGGCATCATTGTGAATATCCGTGATTCCCGTGTCGCCATCAGTAAAGAGATGGCGTCTAAAATTTTTGTAGAGTAAAGGAGAATGGATCCATGCTGACATTGAGAGAAGCCCAGACAGGGCATGATTATGAAGTCGTAAAGCTCCACGGCGAAGGGGCCATGAAGAAACACATCATGGACATGGGACTGACCAAAGGTGTCCGGCTCCATATCCGCCGCGTGGCACCGCTGGGAGATCCCGTCGAACTGACGGTCCGCGGCTATGAACTTTCCCTGCGGAAGGAAGACGCCGCCATCGTCGAAATCAAAGCTTTGTGATTTTTTCTTTTTTGCCATTTGGTTAGCTTAATTAAACCACTTGAAAGGAAGGTTTGTTATGCAATTTAAGATTGCCCTTGCCGGGAACCCGAATACCGGCAAAACGACACTGTTCAACGCCCTGACGGGTTCCAACCAGTTCGTCGGCAACTGGCCCGGCGTTACTGTCGAAAAGAAAGAAGGTACCCTGATCGGTCATCCGGACGTGCTGCTCCAGGATCTGCCGGGTATCTATTCCCTTTCCCCGTACACCCTGGAAGAAGTTGTTTCCCGTACGTATCTCGTCACGGAACGCCCCGATGCGATCCTGAACATCGTGGACGGCACCAACCTGGAACGGAACCTGTACCTGACGACCCAACTGATGGAACTGGGGATCCCGGTCATCATGGCCGTCAACATGATGGATGTGGTCCGTGCCAACGGGGACATCATCCACACGGAGACGCTTGCTGAATCCATGGGCTGCCCGGTGCTTGAGATTTCTGCCCGTACCGGCGCCGGCATCAAAGAACTGGCTGATTTCGCCGCCAGGACGGCCAAGCATCAGCCCGTCACCGAACCGAAACATGACTTCAGCGGTCCTGTGGAGCATGCCCTGGCCCATATCGAAGAAGCCCTGCAGGGCCGTCTGCCCGCCCATCAGGAACGCTGGTACACCATCAAGCTGTTCGAGCGGGATCCGGAAGTCCTGAAGGAAATGAAACTGCCGCAGGAACTCCAGAATCATATCAATGAAGACGTGAAGGCTGTGGAAGACGAGATGGACGACGATGCCGAAAGCATCATCACCAATGAACGGTATAATTTCGTTTCCAAACTGATCGAAAAGTGCTATGTCAAGAAAGACAAACACAGGCTGACCGTTTCTGATAAAATCGACCGCATCGTCACCAACCGGTGGCTGGCGCTCCCCATTTTTGCTGTCATCATGTTCTGCGTGTATTATGTCAGCGTCACGACGATCGGTACGGATGCCACGGACTGGGTCAATGACACGCTCTTCGGCGAAATGATCATCCCGGCTGCGGACAGCTTCATGGAAAGCATGGGCGTGGCCGACTGGCTGAAAGGCCTCGTCGTTGACGGCATCATCTCCGGTGTCGGCGCCGTCCTCGGATTCGTCCCCCAGATGGTCGTCCTCTTCATTTTCCTGGCCTTCCTGGAAGCCTGCGGCTACATGGCCCGTATCGCCTTCATCCTGGACCGTGCTTTCCGTAAGTTCGGGCTTTCCGGCAAATCCTTCATCCCCATGCTGATCGGCTCCGGCTGCGGCGTGCCCGGCATCATGGCTTCCCGTACCATCGAGAACCAGCCTGACCGCCGTATGACCATCATGACCACGACCTTCATTCCCTGCAGCGCCAAGATGCCGATCATTGCCCTGATCGCCGGTGCCTACTTCGACGGCGAATGGTGGGTGGCTCCGTCCGCTTACTTCGTCGGTATCGCCGCCATCATCATTTCCGGCATTATCCTGAAGAAAACGAAGATGTTTGCAGGGGATCCGGCTCCCTTCATCATGGAACTGCCTCCGTACCATATGCCGACGGTCGGCAACATCGCCCGCAGCGTATGGGAACGTGCTTCCAGCTTCATCAAGAAGGCCGGTACGGTCATCCTCCTTTCCACCATCCTGGTCTGGTTCCTTTCCAGCTTTGGCTGGCAGGACGGTGCCTTCACCATGCTCGATGAAGATGCTCTGAACGAAAGCATCCTAGCCGCCATCGGCACCAAGATCGCCTGGATCTTCAGCCCGCTCGGCTGGGGCGACTGGAAGGCAGCTGTAGCCGCCTTTACAGGACTCATCGCCAAGGAAAACCTGGTAAGTACCTTCGGTATCCTGTATGGCCTTGCCGATGCGGCTGAAGACGGTGAAGAGTTCTGGGGCACTTTTGCTCAGGACTTCAGTGTGGCCTCTGCCTACTCCTTCCTGGTCTTCAACCTGCTGTGCGCTCCCTGCGTCGCTGCCATGGGTGCCATCAAGCGTGAAATGAACAGCACAAAATGGTGGCTCGGAGCCATCGGCTACCAGTGCGGCTTTGCCTACTGCATCGCCCTCTGCTTCTACCAGTACGCTCAGTTCGTGAGCACGGGCGTCTTCGGCATCGGTACGGCTGCAGCCCTTGTCATCACGGCCATCATCCTCTACCTGCTGTTCCGTCCGGCTCCCAAGATCGACAATACCGTTGTGGAACTGGATCCGTCCGTGACGAAGTAACGGAGCGATGCCATAATGGGTACACTAATCGTAGGGCTTCTCGTGCTGGCCGCCGTTGTCCTGGCAGTCCGCAAGATCATCCGCGACAGGAAAAATGGTGTCGGTGCCTGCGGCGGCAACTGCTCCAGCTGCCAGGCCTGCCATTTCCATCCGGCTGACAAGAAAAAGCCTTGAATCCACAAAGAGCTGTGAAAGATGAGCAATCATTTTTCACAGCTCTTTTTTCAGATGTTTACGGGTAAAGCCTCCATGGCAGCTGGCCGCAGGGACGGATCCCTCCTGTAATGGAAGGAGGAGCTGACAGCACCGCTTCACAGCCTGCCTCACAGCATCAAAGTTTCACAGCACCATGGCAGCAACTCCCCGCAGCCCCTTTTCCGCTGCGTACAAATGGCGGGAACCGCATAGCAGGCGCCGGATTTCAATTGTGATTTTTTTATGTACATTTGCTTAAAATCCCCCCTTTTTTGCTGGTTTTAATGTATAATAAGAGTGTCCAAGGAGATGATAAGTTTGAAAAAAGAAGCAGACGGTTAGATGCCGTAAAAGAAGGCGCAGCAAACAAGCCCTCAAAGGGGGCTTCAAAAAATATATAAGTTTGAAAAAAG
>OMYF01000020.1 GCA_900315205.1 uncultured Acidaminococcus sp. | reverse complement strand
CAGATGTTAGAAACCAACTATTGATTGATGAACGAATGGGCAAGCTCATAGCAAAATATGATGAGCTAAACTAAAAACACAAAATTCTTGACAATCCCGCGCTTATACTGTCCCCATAGTTATTGACACCGTAACTTTTAAAAAACCCTTCTTTTTTGACAGGAACCCAGCTTTGCGGCCATGCTGCCGCAGAGGCTTTGACCCATAAACGTCAGGAACGGAGCTGTGAAAAATGAGCGATCATTTTTCGCAGCTCCGTTTCATTTCATAATATGAGCAAAAACAGGATTCCCGGCAGTCCCTCCGTCAGGCATTGAACACCTTCCGGTCCAGTTCTCCTTCAGAAGCCGATACGAGGCATGTCGTGGCAGCATCCCCCACCACATTCAATGCGGTGACCGTCATATCGATCGGACGGTTGAGTGTCATCAGGACAATATAGATCATGATGCACAGATCCGTGGAAAAGCCCGCGCCCGTCATGGTGGCATACAGCATGACCGTCCCGCCGTTCGGAATGGCCGGTGTCCCGGCTGCCGAGCCAATGGCCAGCACCATGATCGTAATATAGGCCACTGTAGAAATCGGCAAGCCCGCCGCCGTGGCAATAAAAGCGGTCGCAATCACATGTTCGATGGCCGTCCCGTTCATGTTGATCGTCATTCCCATGGGCAGGACAAAGTCTGCAACAGTGGGAGAACATCCCAGGTCCTCGATGCAGGCCCGGCGGTTCAGTGGCAGCGTGGCAGCAGAGGAATTCACGGACAGTGCGAACATGCCGAAACCAAAGGTCTTCTTAAAGAACTTGATCGGATTCACTTTGCAGATGCTCCCGACCAGCAAAGGATACACCGTAAACCAGTACAGGATCAGCACGACAAAAGTGATCCCTATATAGTGCAGGAACGGAGTGATCTGATCCCAGCTGTAGATGGAGAAAGTCCGGACGATCATGCAGAAGATGCAGACCGGTCCGCATTTGTTGATCAGGAATTCCAGCCATTTGGTGATGATCAGCTGGATTTCCTCCATGGCCTCCCGGACCAGATAGAGCTTCTCTCCGCAGGTATTGATCGCCATGCCGATCCCGGCGCCCATAAAGATGACAGCCAGGATGGAATGATTGTTCGTCAGCGGCTGGACGAAATTGGCCGGAATGAACTTCAGCAGCAGATTCAGGGGATTGGCAACCGTAAATTCCTGTACTTTGGACGTGCCTGCGGCCATGGAGCTGAAATCCGCGTTGAACAGCCCTGCTGCCACCGCTGCCCGGGCGACAAATATCGCGATCAGGCAGCCGATTACGTAAAACAGCAGAAAACCCAGCACTGTTTTATAGGCGATCCGTCCCAGTTTGACCGTATCGGTGATCGAGCACACCGACAGAGCAATGGAAGAAATGACGAGCGGGACGATGACGAGCTGGATCCCATTCAGGAACAGAGTCTGCAGAATATAGAACAGACCAATGGAAGTATTGGCTCCTTTCGCTGTGATATCCTGGAACAGCAGCCAGTTAATCCAGCTCCATGCCTCCGCATGGCCATGGGAAAGCATATATGCTTTCAGGAACATCATGCTAAATCCGACTAAAATAGCACCGAACAAGACCTTGAGCATCAAATCCCCGGTGCTTTTTGCAGGAGTACGTTTTTCCTCCATACCAGCCATCCCCTCTCTGTCCGTTTTCATCTAAGATCCGTATCAGCCGTCAAAGGACTTTGAAATCAGCCTTGACGCGGTCGATATAGGCATTCAGCTCCGTATTTTTGATATCCGTAATGAACATGTGAGAAGGAGAATGCGTGATCACCAGCGGCAGCCTGGCATTTTCAATGGCCGCCTGCGGCGTGACCCCGCATGGCCAGAAGACGGGCACTTCCCCTGGATAGATATCCACACCGTCGCCCCAGTCCGGATGCATGATATCCTTGATCCCCAGCTTTTCCGGTTCCCCGATATTGACAGGAGCTCCGTGGACGTTCGGATACGCCTTTGTGATTTCGCAGGCTTTTTTTGCATTTTCCGGCGTCATGGGACGCATCGTGCATACCATGGGCCCTGAAAAAGGTCCTGCCGGCACCGTCGCGATGTTCGTCTTGAACATGGGAACGATCCGTTTCTGCGTCAGATGGCGGATTTCAATGCCCGCTTTCAGCAGGGCCTCTTCGAACGAAAAGCTGCAGCCGAGCAGAAAGCCGACGGAATCGTCCTGCCAGAACTGAGAAACATCACTGAGGATCTCGCATCTTTTGCCATTCCGATAGACGTAATATTCGCTGATATCCGTCGTGATATCCCCGTCCTCCGCAATGCCGTGCGTTTTCGGTGATCCCTGGATCACTTCCAGTACGGGGCACGGAAAAGGATTTTTTCTGGCATATTCCAGAAAATCCACGGCGTACCTTCTGGGCAAGATCACCAGATTTGCCTGGACGTATCCCAGACACATCCCGGAAGTGGGCAGATTGAATTCATTGCGTCTGATACGCAGTCTGATTTCATGAGGACTCATGTCCTTATATTTGGATATATCGTATTCCATCCCTCAGTTACCTCCCTGTCATGCAAAAGTGAAACCATTCAGATCCATTTGGAAAAAGTACGGCCGGCCAGCAGGAGTGTCAGGATGCAGATGATCCCGAAGATCACCTTGAACCAGGTCCCGTTCACCGCATCTCCCATGAATTTCCGGTCGCCCGTGATCTTCCACACCACACAGCAGGTGATGGGCAGGAGCAGTCCCGTGATTGCCTGGGAAACGATGACCATCTGCGCCGGAGAGGAGCCGAACAGGAAGATAAAGAGGACCGGGATCACCGCAACGCCCAGGATGCAGGCGCGGACCACAGGATCTTTCTTCGTATATTCCCGGTCTTCCATCTGGCCGATGAACATGGGGAGCAGTTCCATCCGGAACATGCCGGAGGAAAAAGCAGCACCCCAGAGACCCAGCGAAAAAAGGATGCCCGCATAACTTCCCATGATCGGAGTCAGCTGTTTTGCCATATCAGCGGCATTCGTGATCTGGATCCCCAGCGGATGGAGATTGACGGCCGAGCAGATCATGATGGTCACGGTCAAAAGACAGGAAACGGAACTTCCGACGACCAGATCGATCCGGGCGGTTTTCAGTTTCACGTCTTCCGGATACTTGCTGTAGGGAGAGGACGGTTTCAGGTATTTTTCCTTATGCAGCGAGGACAGGCTGATGGGCAGATCGTAGATCATCGTCGTCGACAGGAGTGCCAGCACAAGCATATAATCCCCGTCCGGGATCCGGAAGGAAAATCCCTCGGATGCAATCGCGGAAAGACTGGGATGCGAACCGACCATCGTGATCAGGAAGGCACCCACCATGATCAGCACCAGTACTTCCGTGAACTTCTCCAAGAGCCTGTAATCGTAAAACAGCACCATGATCAGGGCAACGCCCGCCATCGAAGCAGCCCAGACGGTCAGCGATATGGAAGGGACAAAATAGTTCAGCGCCATGGCGGCTCCAATGAAGTTCGCCGACTGGGAAATACAAACACAGATATAAATCAGGAAAAACAGGACTCTCGCAAGGTTTTTCCCGTAATACATCCGGATTGCTTCCATGATGGTCACGCCGCGCTTCAGCGTCAGACTGACGGCTGGCACCTGGAACAGCAGACCGCAGATAGATGATACAATGGCTGCCCATATCAGACTGTATCCATATTTTGAGCCCATGCTGGATGCTGTCGTAACGGTCCCGGGACCTACGACGACGGCAGCCATGACAATAGCCGGGCCGATCATCTTTACATAATCACCGATTTTCATTTCTGTTTTCATACGTTCACCCCTCATTACTGATAAGACTCTCTCGTTTTCCAGTGTACCGTTCTGCTTTTTCAGCAAATCATCCCCTCTCATCACTACACCGGTGTCATGCCGCGTACGGGAACCCAAAAACAAATCTTTTGTATATTTATGATTTATAAAAATGATTCCTGCGACATATTTCCGAACAATTTATATTATTTTAATTAAATCATTTTTATTATTTCCTATGATAGCACATCTTTTCCCGAAACTCTAATAGCGATATCCCTGGTATAGTATATAAATTAATTTATGATTCAATCCTCTAAAATATGCATATATACTTCGTTTTATATATTAAATTACTATAATTCCGCAGGTTCCCCGCCAGATGTTCCGGCATCACGTCCCCATTCTGTTCCGTTCCTGGAGTTATCGTTTGAAATCTTCGCATTGTTCGGATTTTTACAATTTGCATATCTGTATCATAAGTTACATGTGCATAAATTCACAGTATTTTTCTGCTGTTTTTGGGATCAGCCCCTGTGGGCCGGTAAAAACAATGGACACGGCACCCGAAGATGCCATGTCCATTTCAAAAGGGGGAGAAGATGTAAGTATTAAAACAAACTCATTCCCAATACGGGAGTTCGATCCCTTTATGTTCCTTCACAGCTTTGCGATAGGCTCTCGTCGCCACAGCGATGTCGAGGATGCCCGTGCCGACTGCGTTGAAGTAAATGATCTCCTCATCATTTTTCCTGCCGGGAGCCTTTCCGATCAGGATGGTCCCCAGCTGGCCGTCGATATCCTCATCCTTGATCAGACCGTCCTTGTACATCAGCGCAACGGTGCTGATCATACGATGCTTGATCGTTTCCCAGTTGTCCACGTAGATCTGGGATGCTTTCTTCACGCAGTCATAGGTCACCTCAAAATCGGCCATATTCATGAGGAGGGCGCCCTTCTTCAGCCAGGGAGCCTCGATGATGGGCTTGTCCGCCAGCGTCACGCAGTCGATGATATCGCTTTCGCCCACTGCTGCCGCCAGATCATCGGCAATGGCAAACTTCACATCCGGATATTTGGCGCTCATTTCTTCGACATAGCGCGCCGCATTCTCCGGTCTGATATCATAGACATTGCATTTTTCCAGCGTCGGACGGACGATCTTTGCCGCTTCGAACTGGGTCCGCCCCTGTGCCCCGGCTCCGCAGATCGTGATGACCTTTGCATCCTTGACAGAAAGGAGCTTCATCGCCACACCGCCGGAAGCGCCGGTCCGCTTGGCACTGATTTCAGTCCCGTCAGCCACGCACACGGGCAGTTTCGTATCAGGGTCATTCAGGATCAGGGTGACACTGGCACGGGGGAGCCCCTTCTTATAGTTCTGGGGGCCGCTGCCGATCCACTTGATGCCCGCCATATTGTAATCGCCGCCAATGAAACCGGGCATGGCATTGATCCGCCCATAGACGTTTTCGTCCTGCGGCGTCTTGCCCCAGCGCATGACGAGCTTGCCCGGGATATTGACATCGCCCAGTTCCGTCAGCTTATAGGCATTCTCCACGTCCTTGATGACATCCGGCATATTGTAGGCGCCCAGTTCTTCCAGGGCTTTGTTGTTCAGGAACAGGATATTGACTTTTTTCATAGTTGCATCTCCTTTACTTGCCATTCGTGAAGACATCTTCGATTGCTTTTACATCCATGCCCGCAAGGCCCATTTTTTCCAGGTTCCTGCCTTCTTTGCGGAAATCCTTTCCATAAATAGTGCTTGTCAGCTGGATGACCGCATCCATGCAGGGCGTGGGGACACCGATGGCTCTGCCCAGTTCGGACATGGGCACGAGGCTCATCGGGACATCCTCCGTCACATACCTGGCCTGGATGGTCTTTGGGGCCATGATATCCTTATAGGCACCGTTATTCTGGATCAGCTCATATAACGAATCACCGTGGGTCTCATAAGAATCCTTCAGCCACTCTTCCGCGGAAAGGATACGGAGATGGAAGGCATCAGCAATGGCCAAGCGTTCTTTATCGATGGCTTTCACGAGCTTTGCCACCGAAGGCGAGATTCCCTCCGTATACCAGTGATATCCTTTGGGATCGCTTTCGACCCTGCCGATATTCAGCAGCATGGGCGTCGGATGGAACAGCGCGCCGATATTGGACAGTGATGTCACAAGGCAGGAATCGACCGGTTTGAACTGCGGATAGTACTTGTTCAGTACAGCCGTGACTTCTTTTGTTTTGGTGGAAGGAAGGACGCCGAGGAGCAGTTCCTCCTTCGTGCCAAAGACTTCCACCGTATCCGGTGCCTGTTTCCGGCAGGAATAGACAAGCGTGGAACTTTCGCCCACAAGGATCTTCCTGCTGCAGCCGCATGCCCGGACGGTGGACAGGAATTCGATCGCGCCCCCGGTCCGCCCGGGATTGCAGATGACGATCTGCCCGTCCTGCAGGTACGGCGCACAGGCCTCGGCAATCATCTTATGGGCGAAGGCAGGCGCCACCACCATGATGAGTCTGGATCCTTCAAGTGCTTCTTCGATATTTTCCGTCACTTTATGCAGGACGGATTTGATTTTCTTGCCGTCTTTGATGAGATAAATCGTCTTCGTATCCTTGAATCCAGCCAGATATTCAGGGAACAGATCGAAGATATTGACATCGACTCCAATGCTTGCCAGATATGCGGAAATCGCCATTCCGCCGTTGCCGGCTCCTATGACAGTGACTGTGTCACTCATCCGGACCACCCTTTCTTACTTGTTTTTTCTTGACTTACCGCTGTTCGTATTTAAAATCCTTGACCCACAGGAACGCTCTCATGAGCAGGATGATCACGAGTGCACCCCCGCAGAACGCCAGCCCTGCCGTCATGGCGCCGAATTTCTGGATCAGGATCGGATACGCCGTCGTCACCAGGCCGCCGCCGATGAACGGGCTCATGAACGGGCACCCCAGGGCATACACAGTACCGCTGTCCGTCTTCATCTTCGGGTCGCAGGCCCGGAGCAGCATATAGCCGACGGCAGCCACACCGCAGAACGCGCCGAAACGGATGATCCCGCTTTCGAACCAGTTGTCCTTGAAGACACGGGGACTCAACCAGAACAGATAGAACCAGACCATCATGGCAATCATGACGATGGACCCGATGAGCAGCGGTGCCCAGTAGGCCATGACCACAGGAATGGAGATGGAGGCCATGGCAGCCACAATCAGGATTTCAAGAGCGATTCCCTGCAGCCGCTGGAAAATATTCCGGTCCATCATGGCATCCAGATGTGCCGCGATCATCAGCCGGTTGACGATCCAGCCGCCGATCATGGCAAACGGGAAGAGCGGCAGATTCAGTTTGATCAGGCTCTTGAGGAAACCTGTGATCTCCCAGCCGATCAGGATCGAGATGCCGATCAGCCCCAGATGGAGAGCAAACGGTTCGACCACATCGGAGCTCACCGTTTCATATGCATTCGGTGTCCGGGAGCCTTCAGCAAATACTTCCACAGCGGTATCGAAATCCGCCGGTTCCGTCAAGACCTTCGTATATCTCTTGCGGACGGCATAGTTGATCGCGAACATGCCGCCGATGATGCCGGCCATCAGGCCGATCGTAGCCGTCGTCTTCCCGATGTCGCCGCCATCGGGCCAGCCCAGCTTCACAAAGACATCCGCCATCCCTCCGGCAGTTCCGTGACCGCCGGCAAAGCCGATTTCAAAAACGGATCCGAACATGGGATCCACGCCGAAGACCGGCGTAAAGATCAATGCCGTCAGGACGCTGATGATGCCGACCTGCAGGAAGCTGCAGGACCACAGCCAGCCCAGCCCGGTCACGACATCATGGGTCATGGACCCTGCCGATTCCTTCGTGGATTTAATGCCAAGGAGCATGCAGGCGAACACCACCGTGATCATCTGTCCGGGCAGTGCGCCAAAGCTCGACATCATCGTGGCCGGGATGACCTTCAGGAAATAGGGTCCCAGCAGCATCCCGATGATGCCGGCCAGCAGGGAAGCCGGGATGAAGAGTTTCTTCAGGATCCGGATCTTCAGTCTGAGCAGTGTCGCAACGAACAACAGCAACCCGATGATGGATACGTACAAAAGCAGCGTTTGTACGAGCCCGCCGGTTATTTTTGTCACGGGAATCATATCGATCTCCTCCCCCTTCACCTTCTCTACAGAGATGCGTTTTGATTTTCGTTCGGATGGCCATCCTTTTTTCGGTTACATTTTTATTCTATAAGCTGTATAATTTATAGTAAATCGGAATATTTTGTCCCTAATATTCGATTTTTTCGAATGCTCAATCGAAAGGAAACTATCGTATGGATACAACACTGCTTAGAACGTTCGTAAAAGCGTCGGAGCTGAAAAATTTCTTCAAAGTATCACAGGAACTGGGCTATGCGCCTTCGACCATTACATCCCAGATCAAGAATCTCGAAAAAGAGCTGGGCTATCCTCTGTTCGACCGGGTCGACAACAAAGTAAAGCTCACGGCTTATGGCGATGCGTTCATCCCCTATGCAAAACAGGTCCTGAATCTTGTAGAAGAATCGAAGAACCTGTACAAGAACAGCAGGACCCCCGAAGGGAGCATCCATCTGGGCGCCATCGGGTCCGTCGTGAACAGCTATCTGGAAAGAGGCCTGACCGCCTTTTCCAAGCGGTATCCCAAGATCCACCTCAATATCAGAGAAGGCAATTCCATGCCTTTATTTGAAATGCTGAAACTGGGAGACTGTGACCTGGTCATCTGCATCAACGATTCCTTCCGCGATCCGGATTTCAAGCTGGTCGCTCAGCGCCCCGTCAGGCTTGTCTTCTTCGCGTCCAACAGCAGCGAGCTGGCAGGAACCCGCACGTATTCCCTGAAAGAAATCCTGTCCCAGCCGCTGATCCTTTCGGAATACCGCGGCATCTACCGCAGGCGGCTGGACGCCCTTGCCCAGAAGCAGCATCTGTCCGTCGATCCCCTGATCGGCGTCGAGGACATCCATCTCATCATGGAACTCGTTGCCAAAGGCCTCGGCGTTACATTCCTGCCGGAATACTGCCTGCTGCACAATAAGGACAGTGATAAGCTATCCATCCTGGATGTCGATGCGGAACTGCCGAAATTGAATCTCCAGGTATGCTACAATCAAAAAAAGTGGGTCTCCCCCGCCCTGGAAGCATTGATCTCTTTTATCGAGCAGGGTGATTTCCTGACCGGTCTGTCTTCTTCCACCTCATTCGAAACGCTCCCCTGATCCCTGTCTGCAGCAAAAAAACAAGCCGGTTTTCCGATCCCGTACCAATCCAGGATCGAAAAACCAGCTTTTCAGCTCGGACAGCATCTCCGCTGCTGGCGCGGCTGCCCGTTCCACTTTATTCTTATTCACCACAAATCCGTAAAACCTGTTTTACTCCGACAAAATTCTCGACCATCAAAACTCATTAACGTTCCTTCCAATCCATCAAATCCCGGCGGCAATGCCAGTTCCATTCTGGGCATCAACTTATGCACAAGCTGATATCACCTGCAGAACACTCCATGCTCGCCTAAAAGCTCCAGCATCTCATCAAGATGCTTTTTTGCAGCTTCGCCGCGCGCAACAAAAGCAGCCTGACAAATCACTTCAATCAAAGCCACACAGGCCACATAGGAATTCAAATAGTAATTAGATGAAATTTTACAATAGAAAATGAGCTTCGAATGCGGCACAGCCGGCGACAGCCCCATATCTGTAAACAGCACAGTGTTTATCCCGCGTTCAGCAAAATAACGAAAAGCCTCCACCAGTTGGCTCGTATACCGCGGAAAACTGAACCCGATCACCAGGTCTCCCTGCTCCACGTAGGAAATCTTATCAAGGTAATCCGTAGAAGGAAGTTCTATCTCGAAAACCTTCAAGTCCATATAACGCAGCAGGAAAGCCAGCATGGAAGCAAGTTTGCCGGAAATCCTGCCTCCCATCACATAGACATTTTTTGCACCATCCAATAATTTCAGGAATCCCGCAATATTTCTGATGTTTTCTTCATTAGCAAGTGTAGCTTTTAAATTATTGGAATTTGTTTCTGCCTCCTGCTGAAACAATTTTTCAATTGAATCCGGTAAATTCGAGCTGTTCTTTTTTCCGGTATGAGAGCCTGTCTTTGCAGATGAAGCATCTTTCGCAAAAATTTTCTTAAACTGAGAAAAATGCTCAAATCCAAGCTGCGAGCAGAACAGTACGATTGTATTGCTGCTGACCCCGGTATTTTTAGAAAATTGGGTAATCGTCAAAAAGGGAATGGATTCAGGATTCCTTAAGACATAATCAGCAACACGTCTTTGAGTCGGAGAAAAATCCTCCTGTTTTTTGCGAATCAAATCTAAAATAGCTTTTGATGTCATCATATGTAATAATCATGGACCCTTCCTGTAAAATTCTTGCAACCACCATAAGAATAAAGAATCTTGTTCCGGATTGTCAAGATTTACAGAAAGGGTCTCAGTTTCCAGTGATAAATTTGGGATCCGGCGCCGCACTCACAGCTCCATCATTTCACCGTTCAGGAACGTTGCACCTTTACAGCATTCTTGTCCCAGAAGAAAAAGCGAAGTACTGCGAAAAGCACAAGCGCAATTCCGGTAAAAATCAATCCGACCTCCATGGCTCCTATACCTTTAATCAGATAAGGGACGGCCGTCGTAACCAGACCGCCTCCGATGAACGGACTCGATAGAGGAGTCGACAAAGCATACGTTTTCCCGGAATCAGTCTCCCAGTCAGGGTCCGCAGTCCTGAGAAGCATATATCCGATTGCAGCGACACCAGTTTTGACGCCAAACTGAATGATTCCTTTTTCAAACCAGGCTGTCTTATAAATGTAGGGACAAATATACATCACAGTCATAATCACACAGATTGTTGTCAGCACAGATGTCACCAGCAGCGGCAGCCAATAAGCCAGGACAATGGGGATCTTGATGGTCGATATGGCTGCAACGATAAGGATTTCCAATGCCATTCCCGAAATCTTTTCAAAAGATTTACGGTCAAGCAAATCTCCCAGACCCAGTTTATAAAAAATATAATTGATGATCCAGCCGCCAAGCATCGTAAAAGGAAAAAGCGGAAGTCCTTTCATATGCAGCGCCTGCGTAATGAGAGAAACGATGATTTTACCGATCAGGATGGCGATTCCGATCACGCCAAAATGAAAAGCAAAAGAATCGACGACATCCTTGCTGATTGTAACGTAAGCTGCAACAGGCTTGTTGTTTCCCTTGAAAACCTCTACCACTTCGCCCAGGGAAACAGGTTCCGTGATGACTGCTGTATATTTCTTCCTGACAGCATAATTGATCAGGGCAATTCCGCCAAAGATACCCACAAGCAGCCCGATGGTAGCCGTCGTCATTCCAAGGTCCGCGCCATCCGGCCAGTTCAATGCGGCGGCATCTCTGAATATACCAGCCATCCCGCCAGCCGTTCCATGTCCGCCATCAAAACCGATTTCAATCACAGAACCGAACATGGGATTCACGCCCATCAAAGGCGTAAACAAAACAGCCGTGACCAGACAGGGAATGGCAAACTGCAGACATCCTCCCATCCACGTCCAGATCAGCATCGCTGCAGAATCATGTACCGTCCCTTTATCCAGCTTTTCGCCATGGGAATACCCCAAAAACATGGTGGCAAAAACGATACAGATAAGCTGTCCCGGCAGCGTTCCCATACTGCCGACGATGGTCTGCGGAATGATGTTCAACGCATAGGGCCCGAGGGCAAGACCAATGAACCCCGCGATCAGTGACGCGGGGATAAAGGCCTTTCTAAAAAAGCTGACTTTTAATCGAATAATGGTTGCTATCACCAATAACAACCCGATTACGGATACATACAAGAGCATTGCAGCCGTTGCATTTGAGGGGATCTTCACAACAGGAATCATTACAATCGCCTCCCGGAATCGCAACTTTCACTTTATAAAGAATAAAATATCAGTACTCAACCCAATAAGGGATCCAAAGGCCCTTCTTTTCTTCCAGAGCTTTTTTATAGCACCGGTAAGTGATTGCAAGATCCAGGACACCGGCACCTACCGTGTTATAGTAAATGATTTCATCATCATTTTCCCGTCCCGGTTTTTCTCCGTTGATGATCTGCCCCACTTCTGCCGTGATGTCAGTATCCTTCAGTTCGCCGTCCCTCCACATGAAAGCCAGTGTGCTGGCCATTCTGTGTTTTACAGCTCCCCAAAAATCAACGACGATCTTATCTGCTTTTTTCGCGCATTCATAAGTGGCTTCGTATCCGGCCATCTGGACAAGCAGCGTCCCTTTGCTCAGCCATTCAGCCTGGATGATCGGTCTGTCAGCCAGCGTGACCGTATCCACGATATCACTGTCTGCGACAGCTTCTGGAAGTCCTTCTTCTTTTACAGGAATAATTTCCAGGTCGCTGTATTTCTTTCCCATTTCATCCGCAAATGCTTCCGCACGGTCAAAGAACAAATCGTAAATATAGACTTTTTTGATTGTCGGGCGCACAATCTTTGCTGCTTCGAGCTGCGTCCTGGACTGGGCTCCGGCTCCGCAGATTGTCATGGTTTTTGCTGTTTTTTTAGACAGGTATTTGATTCCGGTACCTCCGGCGGCACCGGTTCTTTTTGCACTTACAACCGTACCGTCAGCAATACACACGGGCAGCTTTGTTTCGATGTCATTCAAAATATTCAATACGCTGGCGCGAGGCAGACCTTTCTTGTAATTCTGCGGACCGCTTCCGATCCATTTGATTCCCGCAATATCATAAGGACCTCCCGCATAGCCCGGCATGGCATTGATCCGTCCATTTACAGCTTCATCTTCGATCGTTTTGCCAAACCGCAGGACGACTTTCGAAGGGATGATTGTTTCGCCCTTACTGTAAAGTGAATAAATTTGCTCATCATCTTTTAAGGCAGCTTCCATATCATGAGCGCCAAGTTCATACATATCCTTATTATTCAAGAATAAAATTTTGACTTCCTTCATACCAGATTCCTCCTTTACAGTGTGAGACCTTGTCAAAAAGCAGAACAACAGGATTGATATATTTTTATTTTTATTATATATAAAAATAAAAATATATCAATCCTTATTTTAATTATAATTTTTTCCCAATCTTTTTATCACGTTTATTGATAAAGATATGACACTAATGATCAAAAAATATGTTGCAAATCCCTTCTAGTACTCAAAAAATGCCAGATTCTGCAACCGAGTGTATCCGGTGCGGTTTCAGCGAACTGCAAAATTGCATCGGGTCAGCGGCCTTACCGGGTAAGAGCTTCCAGCCTTTTTATGCTATGATAGGCGGAGGGAGGGATTTCAGATGAAACTGATGATCAGTGCCTGTCTTTTGGGCGTCAACTGCAAATATAACGGCGGCAACAATCTGGATGCCAGGGTCAGCGCACTGGCTGCTGACAAAAGCAACCGGATCATCCCTGTCTGCCCGGAAGTCATGGGCGGACTTGCGACGCCGCGCCCGCCGGCGGAAGTAAGAGCGGACGGCAGGGTCATGACACAGGACGGAAAGGATGTCACCCGGGAATATGAAAAAGGTGCGGCCCTGGCGCTGGCCCTTGCCCGGAAAGAACAGCCCGACCGGGTGATCCTGCAGTCCCGCAGCCCGAGCTGCGGAGTGGGCATGCGGTATGACGGCACTTTTTCGCGCACCCTGGTGCCAAAATCCGGCATCACCGCAGCACTCCTTATGGAAAATGGATTCCGCGTGATCGATGTCTCGGCTCTGGACCAGCTGACTCCTGCGGGCAAAGGATAAGGGCCGCTCCCGCAGACCGCACCTGCAGCGCTTCGTTCTTGAGCCCGGCAGTGCCATACCAAAAACGTCTGGCGTTTTTCCACGACTAAAAAAATGGACCGTGAAGGACGGATCACTCCGTTCCTTCACGGTCCATTCGTGTCAATACGTATAGTCCGGATCCAAAAGCTGCAGAAGTCTGGCATCATGATCTTTGACAAGACGTATCTTATTGTCGAAGATCATCGTCGCCCCGCCATCCTTTCCGTACGGCGTCCAGGCCGGCGCACCGTCCACAGCGGGCACACCCGTCCGGGCAAACCGGATCCAGGCATCACTCATGCGGTCCGCCAGACGTTCCGCTTCCCGGCTTCCGCCGATGCGGCTTTCCAGCTTGTCCGTATTATGGAAGACAAACGGTATCTCCGCCGTATGGTAGGACATATAGACCCCATTCATCAGCGGCGATTCCCAGGAAAAGAGATAAGCGTAGACAGGAGCACCTCCCTGCGCCGCCTTGTGGCGCATGATCTTCAGGATGGGCTGCCGGATCATCGTATCGATATAGAGGGCATCCTTCTTCTGTTTGTCGGGATACGCGTTAAGGAATGCTTCCGTGACCGCGTCCGCCCGGTTTCCGTATTTTGCCTTCAGTCTGGCAGCGATTTCCGCGTCGGTCCAGGTATTCTTATTGTCATACTGGGTCTCGTCCAGATTGACGATTTCCGAAAAACCCGTCCATTCCGTCAAATTGCTTCCGATCAGGAGGGGCACATCACGGCCCGCTTCTGCAAAGGAATCGTCTGTGACGGGCTGGGTCGGCAGGAACTTCCCGTCCACGACGGGTTCCCAGCTCATGCCGTACCCGGTGCCCAGTGCCTGGGGGACCTTGAATTCCGCGCCGGCCTGCTTCAACGCCCTGCCTGAAGCCTCGGCGAGCTTTTCGTAGGGCAGGCTCTGCAGAGCGTCCAGATTTTTTTCAGTAATGCCCAGAGCCTGCAGCGTCAGCTCCGTCACACGTTCACTCTGCGTTTCCGTCATCACATAGGGCCCCATGGTTTCCACGGCACCGCTCTCGACGATGCCCTTCTGGAAAAGGCCCTTTGCTTCCGGCACCGACATCAGGGTCAGCACTTTGGCACCGCCGCCGGATTCCCCAAAGATCGTCACGTTGGAAGGATCCCCGCCAAAGGACGCGATGTTGCCGCGCACCCAGCGGAGAGCATCGACCAGATCCGCAATCCCGACATTGGCCGAATCTTTGTATTCGGGGCCGTACTTTTCCAGGTTGAGATGCCCCAGTACATTCAGCCGGTGGTTGACTGAAACAACGACCTCATCCCCGCGGCGGCTCAGGTTCTCGCCTTCATAAGCCGGCGATTCCAGGGCCGATCCGGCTTCAAAGCCGCCCCCGTGGAGCCAGACCATGACGGGTCTGCGCTTTCCGTCGGACGGATCGGGCGTCCATACGTTCAGGTTCAGGCAGTCATTATCCATCGTGAAGGCCCGTGCCGGTTCTCCCCAATCGCCGTTTGGGAAGGACCCTGCAGCCTGCGGAGAAATGGCTCCGGGTCTGACGGCCATACGGATGCCGGTCCAGGGCGTGACCGCCTTTGCCCGTTCGAACCGCTTCTCCGCCACAGCGTACGGGATCCCGTAATAAGCATAGATCCCGTTGCGGATGAACCCCTGGACGGTGCCGGCCTGCGTCCGCGTCACGGCAATGCCAGGTCCGGCCTGGAAACGCTGCCCCGGCTGCTGCAGGGACGCCTGCACACGGGCCGCCGTCTTCACCTGTGCTTCCGGGACCGCTGCCGCAAATGCCGGAGAATATACTGCAAGGAGCGCCAGCAGTGCAGAAGCAGCCAGTTTGTTTGATTTGCGCATCAGGAACTTCTCCCCCTTTCAGGAACATCAGTGATGGAACAGACTTTCAACGCAGGATCAATACGCTTCTTCAAAGATCTGCAGGATCTCTTCAGCAGGAAGCTGGCGATAACTGCCGGGAGAAGCCACGCAGCCCGCAGCGACGGGCTTCAGGAGCTCCCTGTCCACACCCAGGTCGCGCAGCCTCGTCGGCATGCCGATTTCTTTGATGAACGCAGCCAGGGCCTCCACACCCTCCCGGGCCAGTTCTTCCGTCGTTTTGCCGGCAGCCGGGATATCGAATACCTTTTCGGCAAAACGGGCAAACTTGACAGCACCATCCTTATAGATGTGGCGGTAATAGACCGGGTGCAGCACGGCCAGCCCGGCGCCATGGTTGCAGCTCGTGTAGGCTCCCAGGGAGTGCTCCAGGATATGGCACTGGAAGTCCATCTTCTTGCCGAGCTTCAGGATGCGGTTTTCCGCCATCGTGGAAAGCCACACCAGGTTGCTGCGCGTATTGTAATCTTTCGGATCCGCAATGATCTTGCGGATGTTCGATACGACGCTCTTCATCAGGGCCTCGTTCATGACGTCGGACACATTGTCATCATCGGGCTCGCTGAAATAGATTTCCATCATATGGGACAGGCTGTCGAAAGCGCCGGAGATTTCCTGCTTCATCGGCACGGACTCGGTATAACGGGGGTTCAGGATGGCAAAACGGGCATTGAGCTGCGGATAATCACGGCCCGTCTTGACCTTCAGGGCTTCGTTCGTAATGACACTGCCGCCATTTGTTTCACTGCCCGTACCGGAGACGGTCTGGATGATGCCGAGCGGCAGCGTCGGGAAATCGATGGTCCCGGCCTTGGCCCAGAAAGCATCCCACACATCCCCGTCATACACTGCGGCGAGAGAAATGGCCTTGCAGCAGTCCATGACACTGCCGCCGCCCACAGCGAGGATCAGGTCGATATTTTCTTTCCTGGCCAGGGCTGCCCCTGCCTGGACCTTGGCATAGGTCGGATTGGACATGATGCCGGGAAATTCCACGACGGTCTTGCCGGCAGCCCTGAGATACCCCATCAGTTCGTCATACACACCGTTGCGTTTGATGCTGCCGCCGCCATAGGCCAGCATGACCTTCGGGCCATACTGCCGCAGCAGCATGGGGAAATAATTCTTGACGCTGTTTTCACCAAAATACACTTTCGTCGAATTTTCAAAGACAAAATCTTTCATAATGACAATCCATCCTTTCTGATTTGGGCAAAAAAGTCCCGGACCCTCACTGACCGAAAGTCCGGGTTCATCCATACATGGAATTCAGAGATTTACTTCAGTCCTTTGACCCAGGAGATGACCTCCGAGTCCATCACACCGCCGGCAAAACGCTGCCCTGCCTGCCAGCTGCCGGTTTTGGCAGCTTTGGCGAGATTGGTGCCGCTGTCACCCATGGGCGTACTCATCGACGTGGCAAAGGGGATGACCTTCTTGCCTGTGAAATCGTGTTTTTCCACAAAGGTATAGACGACGTGCGGGGCCTGGCGCCACCAGTGAGGAAAACCGATGAACACCGTGTCATACTGGTCCCAGCCGGCCACATCACCCTTGTAGGCAGGGCGCAGGTCCGGATTTGCATGTTCCTTCACGACGCGGCTCTGCTTGTCGTTGTAGTTGAGATCTGCCGCCGTGTACGGTTCCGCAGGTTCAATGCGGAAGAGGTCCGCTCCGGTTTCTTTGGCAATGGTTTCCGCGACTTTCTGCGTGTTGCCCGTGGCCGAGAAATAGACGACCAGGGTCCTGCTGCCCTGTTTCGGAGCCGCTGCCGCAGGCGCCTGTTGCGGTGCCTCCTTCTGGGCGCTGCCATTGCCGCAGCCCGCCACCGCGAGGATCAGGGTGACCATCATGACGGCGGACACCATTTTCTTGATGATTTCTTTCATTTTTATTCTCCTTCTTATCTTGCCAGTTTCTTTTCTTTCATCCATTTTTCGATGGTATCGGCAATTTCTTCATTGTTCTTATCACTCATGAGGAAATGTGTATTGCCCCTGATCCCTGCCTCCGGCAGGTGGAGCAGTGTGGCATCGCCGCCGTGACGGTTGACAGCCGCCACCCAGAGTCTTGCCATGGCAAGACGGACGCGCCAGTTGTCGAGATTCCATTCCGCTGTCCGTTCCGTCGGGATGTTGTCCCCGTAAACGACCAGGATGGGCATTTTTGTCAGTTTTTCAAAGTCGGCCAGGGATACGGCCGTACCCTTCAGAGCTCCAAAGGGGCTCGTCGTATCCATCGGAGCGGGTACTTCCCCTTCCGGGAAGATGAACCCGCTGCCCGGTTCGAGAGCGACAACGCCTTTGACGTGCGGACTCTTGATGGCCGTCCACCAGCCCGGTCCGCCGCCCTGGGAATGGGTCATCAGGATGCCGTCGCCGGTTTTCTCAAAGACAGCCGCCATGGCGTCGCTGATGACATTTTCATCAAAAGCTCCCGTATTGGGTGTCATCGACCGGAAGAATTCATCCCGTGCCTTTTCATCCCACCGGACCTGGGCATTGGGATAGTAGTCCGGATAAAGACCGATGCGGAAATTATCATACCAGAGCTGTTCCATCGGTTTATTGGAAACGGTCCCGCCCGTAGTGGACTGCCCGGCACGGCCCCGCCGGGGCTGATCGACCACATAGGTCTTATACCCTTTTTCAAGGAAGATGTTCTGGAATCCGTCGCGCCCGTCCGGTGTCGTTTCCCAGGTCTTACCCGACTGCCCGGCGCCATGCAGGAAGACGATCCCGAGCTTTTTGGCCCTGACCGGTTCCTGATAGAACACATAGGCATGATCACCATGCAGGGTCTGTCCTGCCGGATCGAGCGGTTTGGCGTTATCGAGCTTTCCCGGAGCAGTCACGACGGTGCCGCCGGCAGTAAAACTGCCCTGGCCGGCAATGGTCACCGGTCTGTGGAATGCTTCAGCAGAAGCAGTCAGAAGCGAAAAGCATAACGCGGTCAGAAACATCTTTTTCATCATGAGCCATCCTTTCACGGTCCCAGTATCTCTCCCATAGGGATTTTGGAGTCTTTCGTTTCCATCTGTCATCATCTTAGCTTTCGGGAGTAACTCCCGGTCAAGAGGTTTTTCAAAAATTCCCGAAAAAATTTTTCTGTGCCCTTTGCCGGAAGGACCCGGACCTTAAAAAGAGCGGACTCCTTACAGTCCCACCGCCATGGCTGCGATCGGCATCGTGACCACCGCGGCTGCGGTCGTCACGGCTACGCCCTGGACGGAGACCGGATAGCCTTCTTTATTGTAGAGAGCCGCCAGAAGCGGGATGACATTGCCCGACGGCGTAGCCAGGGCTGCCATGCAGACTGCCAGCAGATAGACATTGGAGACGAACTGCTTCAGGATCAGGGTGACCGCAATGGGCAGGAGCATCATTTTGATGACGGTGAAGGCAATGATTTTTTTATTGATGAGCGTCTTCCAGTCCGTATCGAGGAGGAAGGAGCCCAGCAGCATCATCGCCAGGGGCCCTGTCATGCTGCCCACCATGCGGATGGCCGCCGTCAGCACATAGGGCAGGCGGATATCCGCCACATAAAGGATGACCGCAAGCACACAGGAGATCATGCCCGGATTCACCAGGCTCATCCAGCGGAAAGGCGTCTTCTCCCCGCCGCCCTTGATGGTCTGGATGACATAGGAGAAAAAGAGCAGATTGAATGGGATGAGCAGGACCGTCATATAGATCAGGGCATCTTTCCCATAGAGGGCATCGATCATGGGAACGCCCATGAAACCGATATTCGTGAAGACGACCATGACGTTGACGATGCCCTTCTCGGCCCTGCCGTATCCCAGCAGCCGGGGGATCAGGAAAGCACTCACCATGAGCATGGCCAGCATCACCAGGATGACGCCGAAAGCATATGCCAGTTCCGCACCGGCGATATGGGGCCCGTCCCCGGTCACACCGGAAAGGATGATGGCCGGATATGCGATGGACAGGACGAGCTGCGTAATCTGGGCCTGGTTGTCCGGTGTCAGGATCTGTTTTTTCCGGGCCGCTGCCCCAATGATCATAATCAGTACAAAGATCAGCATCTGCTGCAATACCTGCATAATGGAACCTCCTCATCATTCATGGATCATCTTGATACGTATCCCGTTTGGGTACGGTGTCCATACTAGGATCCGGGAGCAGCTCCCTGTCAAGACTTTTTTCAGGGATTTTTTTGGCCGTCAGAAAAAATTCCTATCTCTCCAGCTGCAGCAGGAATGATAAGATTAAACAAAGGAGAGTGAAAGCCATGAAAAAATATCCCTTCCGGAAACAACTGCTGACAGCTCTGTTCTGCTGCCTTATACCGGCTGCCTCCGTCCTCGCCGCACCCCTCGTCATCGCGCAGCAGGGCATTTTCTCTGCCGGCGGCACCGTCCTTACCTCGCCCGGCACGTTCCGGCCCGAGGATCAGTGGGAACGCAGCGGGGCAGGACAGACCGCCCATGTCGATCATGCCAATGTGCTGTACCAGATCCCCCAGAAAAAGGCTGGCGCACCCCTCGTCTTCCTGCACGGCTACGGACAGTCCCGCATGGGATGGATGACGACGCCGGATGGAAGGGAGGGCTGGTCCGATTATTTCCTGCGCCGGGGGCACGCGGTATTCCTCATCGATGAACCGCACCGCGGCGAAGCGGGCAGCACGTCCATCCCGGGCACGATCAGCAGCAGGACCCTGGAGCAGCGCTGGTACACACAGTTCCGCATCGGCCGCTGGGAAAACGGCCGTTCCGTCCCGTACAGGGGCTCCCAGTTCCCCAATGACGCCGCCTCACTGGATCAGTTCTTCCGTCAGATGACGCCGGACACGGGCATGAAGTCCGACATGGGCGCTGACTTCGCCCTGGACATCGTTGCCAAAGCCACAGCTGCCGTGATGGACAAGACGTATCAGCGTACCGGCAGGGACGGGTTCCTCCTGACCCATTCCCAGGGCGGGATACCCGGCTGGGAAGCAGCCCGTTATACAGATCACCTTGCGGGCATCGTCGCCATCGAGCCGGGCCATGCACCGGAGGCAGGTTCCGAAGCCTACAAAGCGCTGCTCCGCAAAAAAATCCCCGTCATTATCTATTTCGGCGACTATATCGATAACGGAGACCCTGCCATCCCGGCCACGCAAAGCTGGAAAAACATGCGTCAGTCCAGCCGTGATTTTGCCCGTGCCTACACAAAGGACGGCGGCAGCGCAGAAGTCGTCGACCTCCCGGCAATCGGCATCCATGGCAATGACCACTTCCTTTTCCAGGATAAGAACAGTGATGAAATCGCAGGTCTGGCAGAAAAATGGCTGGTCCGGAACACAAAAAGCAGGATCCCGTCCCGTATCCGGAAATAAGGAGTTCCGCCTCTCAAAAACAAAGAGACTGCGGCACGCCGGCGTACCATGTGGTACATCAGCGTGCTGCAGTCTGTTTTAAAATGGATTTCTCCAGGCGGAAAGTCCCCGCGCCGGTACCGGATGGAGGACCCGGACACGGGACGGCCTGATTACGGCTGTTCCTTCCCGACTTCCTCGAGCCATTCCGTTGCAACGCCCGGCCTGCGTTCCATGACAGCGATATGCTGGAACGTGTGTCCGGGAGCAGCGCCATGCCAGTGCTTCACATTCTCGGGAATGGTCACGGTCTCACCCGGCAGGAGCTTGTGCGCCGGCTGCCCCCAGATCTGGTAATATCCTTCTCCCGCTGTCGCCAGGAGGATCTGGCAGCTGCCATGATGTTTGTGCCAGTAAGTCCGGGCGCCGTCATAGAAGGTCACGGCTGCCGTCATGGGGCCTTCACTGCTGAGGCCGGCCACGTAACTGTCACCCGTAAAATGGTCGACATTTTTGCTGTTGTACGTCCCCACTGCAAAAGCAGCTCCCGCAGCGGTTTCCCGGCCCAGGGCAGCCGCCACGGTCTCAGGTGCCGGCGGTTTCCCGGCGAGCGCCGGCAAGCCCGGAACAAGGCCCAAAAACAGGACAAACGGCAGGATTTTTTTCGCAATGTCCACAGTATCCTCCTCTTCAATGGATGAAATTCAGGAAAGTGACCGGCTCTTCTTTCGGCAGAGCCAGCCCGTTTTTCCCGGCAAGATCGAAAGCCTTCAGCATGTAGGCCATATTACGGGCCAGGATGCGCAGGGTGCAGATGCCTTCCTTATCCTGGAGCACCTCTTCCGGACAGGTCCCGTGGACCTGGTTCCAGTAGCGGCTCGTCACGATGGGCATCTGCTGGATGCTGAAATATTTGTTCATTTCATCAAAGGCAGCCGTCGTACCCGCCCGGCGCGCCGAAATGACGGCACAGGCCGGTTTCAGATAGAAATCCCGGTTCTGCCGGCCCAGCGCTTCTGCATAGAAGAAGCGGTCCATGAATCCCTTCATATTGCCGCTGATGGCCGCATAATGGACGGGAGTCCCAAAGACGAAGCCGTCCGCCTCTTTTGCTTTTTCCAGGGCCCTGTTGACCACATCATCAAAGACGCATTGCCCCAGGCCGATGCATTTTTTACAGGCGATGCAGCCGCCCACGGGTTTTGTACCGACCCACAGCTCTTCTGTTTCGATTCCCTCATCCGCAAAGACCTCTTCCATGATCTTGAGCGCCGTGGCGGTGCAGCCATGGGGGTGCGGAGAACCATTGACCATCAGGATTTTCATATTGTCTGCCTCACTTTTTATTGAAGATTTCGTTGACCATGCGCAGGCAGTTCAGTGTCCGCGGAAAGCCCATATACGGATTCATGACGGTGATGGCGCCGATGACTTCCTGCTGCGAAGCGCCGGCTGCCAGATAGCCGCGCACATGGGACATGAACTGCGGTTCCGCTGTCCCAAGCGTTCCCAGGGCGGCGACGGTGATGAGTTCGCGGGTCTTCAGGTCCAGCGTCCCGCGCGTATAGATATCGCCGAAACAAAACGCGGACAGATCATCCTGCAGATGCTTCTGTTCTGCCGGCGTGGCTTCGCGCATCTTCGTGATCCGCTCGCCGTAAGTGCCCACCTGGAAAGCCAGTCCCCGGTCGAACCGGTCCGCATCCGTCACAGTACCCTGAGCGGGCAGGGGCAGCGCAATCCCTTTCGACTGGAAGACCCGGTCAGCCACGGTGATGGCATCCAGGACGCGGGCAAACCCGATGTAAGGAGCCAGATGATAGATGGTCTCCCGGACCTCGAGAGGCGTCACTCCGTCCTGGAGCGCGCCGCTCACATTCTTTTCCAGAAGCGTCCCATTCTGCAGCGTGGTCAGGACGGCCAGTGTTGCCAGATGCTGTTCCCGGCGCGGCAGCTTTGCCTGCTCCGTGATATCGGCATAGATATATTTTTTCAGCATTGCAGCCAGTTCGGGATCCGTCCTTTCGATACCCAGTTTCTGGCTGCCCAGCATCTGCCGGTACGCCGTATCAGCCTGTTTTTCCCGGGCGGAACGGGTCGGAGCCGCCTGGGCTGCACCGCCGCCCAGACTCACCAGCTGCAGCAGGGCAAGCCCCAAAATGACCGTTTTGGTTGCCTGTTTCATCAAATCGACCTCCTCTTCCTTTTCCATGACAGTACTGCCAAACGCTCCGGACAGGGAAACAACCGGATGGATGCCTCCGGACCCGCGGCAGCGGGACGCTTTCCCTGCCGTTTCAGCTGCACTGTACCATCCGGTAGCGGCTACCTGTCAAGAGGGAAATTTCTGTATTTTTTCAGGATTCCATCCATCCTCCGACTCTTGCCATTTCATGATTTGCTGTTATAATAGGTCCAAAAAATATTTCACCAGCCGGAATTGCAAAATCCAGCGGAAAGAGAGGATCATCCAAAATGGAAGCTGTCAAAGTTACGGGCAGGCTGTATTCTATGAAAGAAGCCTGTGAAGCCACGGGTATGACGTATGAGAACCTGAAATTCTACTGCAACAGCGGCCTTGTGCCGGGTGTAAAGCGCAACAGGCTCAACCGCCGCGTCTTCGACGAAAAAGACATCGCCTGGATCAAGAGCCTGGTCTGTCTCAAGAACTGTGATATGACCCTGACAGAAATGAAGGAATACCTTGACCTCTGTCTGCAGGGCCAGCCCAGCATCCCGAAGCGCAAGGTCATGCTGGCAAAGAAACGGGAGCTCCTCGTGGAAAAACTGGCGAAAGTCCAGGAAGCCATCGATTATATCGACTGGAAACAGCAGTTCTATGACAACGTGCTTTCCGGCAAAGAACCATATGTGAGCAATCTGCTCCCGTAACAAAGCGGCCTCCATTCCGGCCAGTTCAGCCATATGACTTTTTAATACCTGTATCCATTCGGATGCAGGTATTTTTTATATCTCCCCATTTCGAAAAAAAGTGGAAAAAATTTTTAAAAAGGGTGTTGACAGGGAGCTGCTCCCGGTTGCTAGAGTAAAGCCAACACGAAGCAAGGACCCGCACCGATGCGGCTCCCGGCCCGTTCGTGAGTACTGGATCCGCAAAGGAAAATCAAGAGGAGGACTGCAAGATGAAAATGAGTAAAAAAATCATGGCCGCTTTGCTGGCCGGGTCCCTGATGGCAATCGGTTCCAACATCGGCATGGCAGCAGCTGCCCCGGCAGCACCGGCAGCCGCGGAACAGGGAATCGCTTTCTACGGTGCCAGAAACTTAAGAGAAGTGGCACCGGGCAAGAGCCCCAATGCCAATCCCTTCGGCCTTGTCTACAGGGGCGCAATCACAAAGAACGAAGCCGGCAAGGTCAATATCCACCCTGTACGGTATAATCTGAACGGCAACACCATTGCTGCCAACCTCTATACACCAGCGGGCTATGACAAAAACGGGACGAAGACGTATCCCGCCATCATCGTGGCCCATCCGAACGGCGGCGTAAAGGAACAGGTCGCCGGCCTCTATGCGCAGCGTCTGGCCGAAGCCGGTTATATCACCCTCGCGGCTGACGCTTCCTTCCAGGGAGCCAGCGGCGGCACGCCCAGGAACCTGGACAACCCGGCCTTCCGCGTGGAAGATATCCACGGCATGGCTGACATCATCGCTTCCGTGCCCGGTGTGGACACCAGCCGGATCGGGGCTCTCGGCATCTGCGGAGGCGGCGGATACACACTCAAGGCTTCCCAGACCGACAAGCGGATCAAAGCCGTGGCCACTCTGTCCATGTTCAATTCCGGCATCGTCCGGCGCGACGGTTTCCTGAACAGTGCCAAAGATACGACCATCCAGCGCCTGCAGGAAGCTTCCGCTCAGCGTGCCGCTGAAGCAAAAGGTGCGGACATCAAGCGGACCCCCGGCATGGAATCCATGGACATCCCTGAGGATCAGCTGAAGAAAATGCCCACCCTGTACAGTGAAGGCTATATCTACTACGGGAAGACCCACCGCCATCCCAATTCCACCTTCCAGTACACGGTCCGCAGCAACCTCGACCTCTTCACCTTCGATGCAGCGGACAATATGGCTCTGATCAATCAGCCTCTGCTGATGCTGGCCGGTGACAAAGCCGATACCCTCTACATGACGGAAGACGCCTTCAAAAAAGCCACGGGAACGGCGAACAAAGAACTGTTCCTCATCCCCGGGGCAACCCATATCCAGACCTACTTCGTCCCTGAATATGTCAACAAGGCTGTTGCCAGACTGACGAGCTTCTACGGCTCCAATCTCTGAGCATCGGCCATCCTGCAGGGCAGGGCTGGGGGCTGGGGCCGCGGTTCCGCAGTTCGCGGTTCGCAGGCTTTGATGCCGTGATGCCTTGATGCTGTGGAGCTTTGGTGCTTTGATGCCGCGGTTCGCGGATTGCGGGTCGCCGCCAGCAGCGGTCTGCGATCTGCGTTCTGCCGTCAGCTCTCAGCCGCCATCTGCCATAGAGGCTTTAACCCGTAAGTACCTGAAAAGGGGGCTGTGAAAAAATGATCGCTCATTTTTTCACAGCTCCCTTTTGCCATATTCCGGATACAGCCGGGCAGAGCCCGCTGGAGCACTATGGATTTTTCTTACCAGAGGCCGTCCCGCTGGAGCGGATCGTCCCCAAAGCGGTTCGGTCCTGCCGTCCCGCTGACAAAGAAGATGCGGATACCCACATAGATATTGACGAACGGCACGAGGAGCCAGAGAAGATACCACCCGGATTTGTCCAGGTCATGGCAGCGCCGGATCTCTACAAACAGATTATAGATACAGAGCGCCACATACAGCACGATGCCGATCACAGAGAGAGCATCCGACCGGCTGGCAACAAGGCTGTCAGCCACAAGGGATACACTGCCGCCGATCAGGCTCCTGATCCAGAAGCGTTTGCGGTTCAGACGGCCCTGGGTCGTGAAATCCGCCTTGATTTTATCCAGGAGGGACGCATCGGGATCGATTCCCGGCACGATTCCCATCGGACCGGGGCCGGCAGCGCCCCCTCCGGACTGGCCGAAGGGCTGTCCAAAAGGCTGACCCTGACTGCCGGACGGTCCTGCCTGCCAGGGCTGAGGACCCGGCTGGGATCCCGGCTGAGGACCAGCCTGCGGATCCGGTCCGGGAGGGACTGTCCGTTCTCCCTGCGCCGGAGCGCTTTCCAGCGGGGCACCGCAGTTACTGCAAAATTGATCCTTCGGACCGACCGGTTTTCCACATTGCGGACAAAATGCTCCCATTGCAACGACTTCCTTTCTTCATGGTTTCGCAGCCGACAGCAGGATCAGTACCGCTGCTGTCCATACCGGACGGACAGCGGTCCGGCAGAAAGACTGCCCGATCTGCTCCAGCAGGACCGTATCCGGCAGCGCCGCACTGCCTGCCGGATGCAGCGGCTCCGTACGCACAGCCACGCCCTCAAGCGGCATGGCGGATACGGTCCCCGTCCTCCCCGGGACAAGCAGGAAAGCGGCGGCCAGCATCACCAGGAATCGTCTGAAATGCATCGTCACAGGCCATCCCCCATTTTCCCGGCTTTGACGCGGGCCGGACAGCAGCGCCTTCCGTACCGTAAAGAAAGGCAGTCCGCCCGGCCACCCCCGCAGCGTACCTTTACGGCGCTGTGGCTGCGTTTATCATATTCTGCGTTATTTCACCTGAATCATGTAACGCTTGTAAGGTAATGCTAGCAAATCGGGAAACCTGTGTCAAGAAAGCGCACACAAATATCCTGGAGCTTCCCCGCCCCGGCTCAGTTTTCGGATCAGGCGCCGCCAAGGCGGCGGATGACATCCACCAGTTCCGTCACATTGCGGACGGTGAAATCCGCTCCCGCCGCGGCATAGGCTTCAAGCGCCCGGCTCCGGTACTGGCTGAGCTCACTCCGGGAAAGTGCGTTGTACCGTTCCTCGGAAAGGCCCATGAGCGCACTCCCGTCCAGGACCCCGACAGTCCAGACCCCGGCTGCGCGTCCTTCGCGGATATCTTCTGCCGTATCCCCCACTTTGATGACCCGGTGCACGTCACTGAGCTCCAGCTGCTGCATGTTCTGGAAGATCATGTACGAATAGGGGCGTCCTTTCCCCCGCGTCGCATCGGCGGTCACCCAGCACTCCGGCTCAAAGCCCTGGGCCTCCGCCACGGGCAGGATGATGCGCAGCTTTGCGTTGCCGTATTCCGAAGTCGAGCCGATCCGGATACCCGCTTCATGCAGTTTCCGCGCCATATAGAGGACTCCCGGCTTCAGGCGTGCCGTCTCTTTGAGGCTCGCCTCCAGATGGCCCTCCAGGGACAGACAGAGACGCTCCACATCCTCGGGCCCCCAGCTTTTCCCATGGATCTGTTCCCATTCCCGGCGGATCCGTTCCGTACTGAGCAGCCTCCGTACGTTCCCGTAAGGGGACAGGCCCTGCCTGTCCCAGGCTTCTTCTTCCGTCAAAGCCACTCCATACGCGTCAAAAACAGCCATATAAGCCCGCACAGCCGCCATGGCGCCAAAATCCACAAGCGTCCCGGCCCAGTCGAAGATGACGCCCTGGATCCCTGTGGCGGTATCCCATTTGCACATTTCTTCTGCCTCCCTGAAAGAATCTGTCATGAGGATGCCCGGCGGCAGCCCCTCCCGGTGATTTCTCCGGCCTGTCATGCTACACGAAGGATACCGCAATTCTGTAAGAAGCACATGAACCGATGGTAAGGTTTCTGTAAAATCAAAGACACCAGTCCGCCGTACCGGCAGCGGACTGGCTCTCGCAATGCCGGCAGAACTGCTGCCGGCGGGATTTCAGCGGTTGACGCACATATGATGGAAACGCCGGAATCCAAAGTATCCCATGATGAGGCTGCTCACGACAAGGCCTGTCAGGCTCAGGGCGACGGGCATGCTGTCGATCTGCGGCGTCAGGGCATAGCGCAGGGCTTCATTGGCATACACGAGCGGATTGATCAGGATGATCTTCTGGAAGAACGGGACGGCATCCAGACTGTTCCAGGTAAAGAAAATGGCTCCGGAAAAGACCATGGGCATCAGGAAACCCGGGAACATAGCCGCGATCTGCATGGGTTTTACGATGGTCCCGACGAGCAGTCCCAGTGTGGCCGATGCCACCGCGATCAGGAGCAGCACCGGGATGAGCCAGACGATCCGGTCGGGTTGGATGAGAAGTTCCACGCGGCTTCCCATGAAGAAAGCTGAAAACGGCAGGACGAGCAGGCCGCCGATGAAGGCTTCGATGATGCCGACGAGCATCTTGGCATAGGCCACGAGATTTGCCGGGACAGGTGCCTGGAGCCGGTCCTCGATTTCATGCATATTGTTGAAGTCCATCGTAAACGGGATGGCAGTCCCGTGGATCCCCGTGATCAGGATGCTCATGCCGATCATGCCGGCAAACATATGAGTCGGAAAAGTCTTCGGTACAAAGCCGATCTCGGGCAGGACATACCCGTACGTAATGATGAGGATCAGAGGCAGCATGACCACGCGGAAGATAAATTCGCCCTTGTCACGCCACTGTGCCAGGAGGTCCCGCTGGACCATCGCCCAAAAAGCTCCGGAATAACGATTTTTCATGATCTATTCTCCTATCTTTGCAAGACTTATTTTTCAGGGGCATTCATCGCACTGCCCGTCAGATACAGGAACACGTCGTCCAGGGTGCTGGAGCTGAGGCTGATGTTCTTCAGTATTTTGTGCCGGTCCTCGGTCCAGCGGATGACCGCGTCGAAATCGGGCTGTCTGGAATCCATGTACAGCTGCAGGGTCCCGTTCTGGATCTTGGCCTGCTGCACGCCCTTCAGTACCGCTGCCGCGCGGGCATCATCCGCATCCAGGGAATCCAGCTTCAGAGTCAGGATATTCTTGGAAGGGATCAGTGCCTTCAGCTGTTCGGATGTCCCCAGAGCTTTGAGTTCCCCGTGGTTCACGATGGCGATATTCCGGCAGAAGCGCTCCGGTTCTTCCATATAATGCGTCGTCAGGAAAATCGTCGTCCCCTGTCTGTTGAGTTCCAGCATCTGTTCCCACAGGATTTCCCGGTAGTTCGGATCAAGGCCCGTCGTCGGTTCGTCCAGGAACAGGATGGAAGGCGTATGCATCATGGCCCGGGCGATCTTGAGGCGCTGCGCCATCCCGCCGGAGAAGGACGATACATAATCGTCCTGCCATTCGGCAAGGCCGAATTTTTCAAGGTATTCGTCAGCCTTCTTTTCCGCCACCTTCTCATCCATCCCGAAATACCTGGCATGGAACAGGAGGTTTTCACGGGCCGTCAGGCTGCGGTCCATATTGTTGTGCTGCGCCACGACGCCGATCTTTGCCCGCGCCTCCACCGGATTTTTGCGGACATCGATGCCGTCGAGCAGGATCTCGCCGCCGTTTGCCGCAAGCTGCGTCGTCAGCATGGAGATCGTCGTGCTCTTGCCCGCACCGTTCGGTCCGAGGAAACCGAAGATCTCGCCTCTCTTCACATTGAAGGAAATTCCTTTGACGGCCTCCACCGTATGACCGCTCTTCATTTTAAAAGTCTTTTTCAGATTCCTGACTTCGAGGATATTTTCGTTCTCCGCTGCCATGTCCATCCATCCCTTTCCATATACCTATATGAAGTATGTTGTGATTTATTTGTTTTAATTTCGTTTCATGTCTTTATATTATACCCAGTATAGGTATATGTCAAGGGCATTTCCGGATTTTTGTCTTTATTTTTTCCGTCGGCATCCCGCCGCGCGGTTTTCCCAGCCTTGCCGCACGGCCGAAGTACTCAGGATCATCCCATACCCCCATATCCTATATACGGAAGGCAAAAGGGCCTGCGGCCGGAAAGGAAATCCGGGGATTCCCGATCCGGCCGCAGGCCCTTTGCGTGTATAAAAATTGTTTTTGTCCGGAGGCAGCCGGTATGCCGCGTCAGCTCACCATTTCCACTCCATCCCCACTCTCCACTCCCGTCCGGGGATGGCAAAATCTTCACTGCTGCTGAACGTTTTATTGAAAAGATTGTCGATCCCGGCATAGACGCGCAGTCCGTGCGGCAGTTCCCTGCTCAGCGCAAGGTTGGTCGTACTGTAGGTATACGGTTTATTTTCGCCGGTGACGAAATGGTCGTTCCACTGCGTAAAGAGCGACGCCGTAAACGGCAGCGCCTTCCCGTCCGTATAGGACAGCTCGCAAAGACCCGTGGCCCGGGCACTGCCCAAAAGCGGTCCATCCGTCGCTTCGTTCCTCCCATCCAGGTAGGTATAGGACGCGCGGGCCGAAAAATGCCTGTCAAAAGCATAGCGGAACTCGGCTTCCACTCCGTCCAGCACCGCCTTGTCGATATTCCGGCAGGTATAGAAAAGATCCCGTCCCCGGCGGCCCAGGAACGTCGTTTCGATCCGGTCATGCACCGTATTATGGAAATACGTCAGACGGCCGCGTCCCCGGCCCCATTCGCCTTCGATGCCGATATCGAAGGTCCTCGATCTTTCTGCGTCCAGATCTTCATTTCCCACAAAGGAGATCCGCATCCCGCGGACAGAATGTTCCATATCCGCATACCGTTCAAAGATCGTCGGTATCCGGTACGCCAGGCCATAGTTCGTCCTGATCCTCAAATGAGGGTTCAGGACACAGGTGAGACCGGCACGGGGGGAGAGCTCGCTGCCGAAATCTTCAAAATGATCATAGCGGAGAGAAGGGACGAAAAAAAGCCGGTCCGAGAGCCGCCATTCATCCTGCCCGTAAAAAGCGTACGTATCATAAGAATCCTCACCAGAGGTTTTCGTCAGCCCGTAAGCCCGTTCTGTCCGGGTGGAGATGCCATGTCCGATCCGCGTCCCGCCGGCTTTCTGATGCCGGTACTCGCTGCCGAAGGTAAGGGTATGCCCGGCACAGGCGCGGTACGTATCCCGGGCATCCACGGCATACGTCTCATAGACCGCATGGTCGAAATCAACGGGGCTGCCGCCGCGGCTTTCCGTCCGGGAGGATTTGCCAAGACGGTTATAAGAAGCCAGCACTTCATAATGATTTTTTCCGGAATCCCCATGGTATCGGATATGGTAATCGGAACGGTTGTCATCGAACCATTCCTGCGATGCCCCAAGAAATTCCCGATACTGTTCCCGCAGGAAAGAAGCTCCGAAATCGATCCCCTGGGTATCGGAAAACCTGTACTGTCCGTTCAGCGACAGGAACCGCTTCGGTCCGAACTGGTTCGAGTATCCGGCTGCATCGTCCGCCCGCACCCGCGTCACGTCAAAATTGACGCCAAGGGATAGTTTGCCTTCCCGGCCCGTTGCAAAACCGCCGTACACGGAGCTTTCTCCGGATCCCGTGTCCACACCGGCGTAGGATCCGCCTTTTTCGGGGCGTTTCGTAAAGATCTGGATCACGCCGCCCATGGCATCGCTTCCATAGAGGGCGGAAGAGGCCCCTTTGACGATCTCGATGCGGTCGATCTCATGCAGGTTCAGGCGGTTCAGTTCATATCCGTTGATGGCTTCCGGAGAATCTTCGCCGGCCAGGCGGCGTCCATCCACCAGGATCAGCGTGCCTTTGTTCCCCATCCCCCGCAGGGAAACCTGGCTTGTCACGCGGGATGACTGCCCCTGCATGGAGGACGGAATCAGATTGAGTCCCGTCACGTGCTGCAGGGCATCCCGCACCGTGACGGCACCCCATCTCCGGAAATCCTGCTGCGTCACGACTTCCGTATCCTGCGGGACAAGGGTCCGGTCCGACCGGGTCTTCGTAGCGGTAATGACAATTTCCTCGATGCCGTCCCCGGCCGTGGCACCTGCCTGCGGTGCGGCAAATCCCGGAGAAGGCAAAAAGCACAGACAGCTCAGGACAGCGCCCGCCCCTTTGATGATATTTTCCCCACTCATGTTTCCCGTTCCTTTCAGATATGCATATTTCCATATACTCCTTAGTGTAACAGCCGCGCGGCGGACATGCCACAGCAATTTTCAGCATGTTGGAACGGGCTGTCCCCGCTCATACACGGCACCATCCCGGGACCGCCCGCCGCCCTGCGGACTGCCGGAGGCGGACATCTGCAATCCACAGTAGTCCCGCACGGAAAATACTGGTACAATAAGGACGTATCTACACAGGAGGGAAACCATCATCCATGGACTGCAATGAATATCCTGTCCGGGCAGCAGGCCGCTGCCCGCTGCAAAAAGGACAGCGCTGCACCGGCAGCAGAAAGGCGGTGCAGCATGAAAAATGATTATCTCATCACCGAGAACCCGCTCCGGGCACTGTTTTTCTTTTCCCTGCCCATGATCATCGGCAACTGCTTCCAGCAGACCTATACCATGGCGGATTCTGCCATCGTCGGCCGCTTTGTGGGAGAGCAGGCCCTCGCGGCCGTGGGCGCATCCTACGCCTTTACGAACATCTTCATCTGGATCGCCGTCGGCGGTGGCATCGGTGCCTCCGTCAAAGTCAGCCACTGCTTCGGAGCCGGACGGTACCGGGAACTGAAAGAAGTCCTGTACACGGCACTCCTTGCTTTCCTCGCCGCCAGCCTCGTCTTTGCCGCCTTCGGTCTTTTTTTCAGCCGGGACATCATGGAACTGCTCCGGACGCCGGCTGAAGTACTGGATCTGGCGGAACTGTACCTGAATATCTATTTCCTGGGACTGCCCTTCCTCTTCATGTATTCCGTCCTTTCCGCCATGTTCAACGCCCTGGGCAAATCCCGCGTCCCCCTGTACTTCCTGATCTTCTCATCCGTCTTCAATGTCTGGCTCGACTGGATTCTGGTCACGCACTGGCATCTGAGTGTGGCCGGTGTCGCCTGGGCCACGCTCATCGCCCAGGGGATCTCGGCCATCGGTTCCTTCGGCGTGCTGCTGCTGCAGCTGAAGCACCTGCCTTCGGCAAAGCCCCGGCTTTTCGTACCGCAGGAACTCCTGCCCATGGCCAGGATCGCCCTTCCCTCCATCCTGCAGCAATCCACTGTTTCCATCGGCATGATGCTCGTCCAGTCCGTCGTCAACAGCTTCGGTGCAGAAGCACTGGCCGGGTTTTCTGCCGCCATGCGCGTGGAGGGACTCTGCGTCGTCCCCATGTCCGCCATCGGCAATGCCATGAGTCCCTACACGGCACAGAATCTGGGGGCCGGCCGCAGAAACCGCGTCCCCGGCGGCGTCAGGGCGGCCTTTTGCCTCGTGGCCCTTTTTGCCGTGCTGAACTGCCTGCTGCTGGAACTGGGAAGCCGGCCGCTGGCCGCATTCTTCCTGGGCAGCAGCGGCTCTGCTGCAGCGACCCGGACCGCCCTGGGGTATTTCCACTTCATGGGATTCTTCTTCTGCCTGATTGGCTTCAAGATGACCGTGGACGGTGTCCTGCGGGGCTCCGGCGATATGAAGATGTTCACCATCGCAAACCTCGTCAATCTGGGGATCCGCGTATCCATGGCCATGACCCTGGCCCCGCGCTATGGCATCCAGTTTGTCTGGTACGCCGTGCCCCTGGGCTGGCTCTCCAATCTCATCCTGTCCGGATCGGAATACCTGAGGCAGGTCCGGGCCGGTGCGTACCGCTGAACCGCCGGGACAAAGACGGATACCCGGCCCGTCCGGGCAGGATTTCCGCATCCCCGCAGCGCGCACGGGTGCTGCAAATTTCCGCACGGCACGCCTGATTTTCCCTCCATCCCTCCATTCCGTCATTTTATGCAAAAAAACCGCTTTTTTATGCCTCATTTCCCTTCTGATTCCAGAAAGATCTGTATAATAGAGACAGCAATACACTCATTCTGCTAAAAGGAGGGATCCGCACCTTATGCTGCACATTGCCATCTGCGATGACAAACCGGATCAGATCAGAGAAATCAAACATGCGGCGGAACAATATTTCCGTGCAAAGTCAGAAGTTGTTTCCTACCATCTCTTTGAAAACGCTTCCGCTTTCGTGGATGTCGTGGAACAGGGTGCCATGTTCGACATCGTCCTTCTGGATGTCTGCATGCCCGGCATCCTTGGGACCGACGTGGCCCGGGAGCTCCGCTCCCATCACAGCCGGGCGGAGATCATCTTCCTTTCCACCAGTGACGAATTCGCGCTGGACGCATTCGCCGTGAAAGCGACGGATTACCTGCTCAAACCTTTTACGCAGGAACAGTTCGACAAGGCCATGGACTATGCCTTCAGCATCATCCGCCAGCGGAATGCCGCCAAGATCATCCTGAACCTTGTCGGCGGAGGAGTCCGGGCCGAGGAGATCAGCCATCTCACGTACCTGGAAAGCCACGGCCATGTCCTTGAAGTCCACCTCACGGACGGATCCTTTGTGGAAACACGCAAATCCATCCAGGACATGAAAGCCAGTCTCGACAAGATCGCACCGGGACAGTTCGTCTCCCCGAATAAAGGATATCTGGTGAACCTGGCCGCCGTCCATATCATCAAATCAGCCTTCGTCGAAGTGGCCGGCCGTGAGATCCCGCTGGGCCGGCGGAAATACCGTGATTTCCAGGAACAGTATTTCCAGTTCATGTTCTCCCCTTCCCGGGAAGACCGTTGAGACGGCAAAGGGGCTGCAATCTGCCGTCAGCTCTCAGCCGCCAGGGGCGGCCAGTGATTTGCAATCTGCGGCCTGCGGATTGCGATTCGCGGATTTACGGCCAGCCGTCAGCTCTCAGCCG